>NZ_JBAMDJ010000003.1:0-250517 GCF_036961705.1 Pseudomonas sp. 3JA | reverse complement strand
TTTGAGAGGGGGCTGCTGCGCAGCCCAGCGGGAGCAAGCTCCCTCGCCACAGGCCACTTTCTTCGAGGCAACAAAAAACCGTGCCCGGATCGCTCCGAGGCACGGTTTTTTTTACTGCGGTCTTACTTGTTGACCGCGTCGGTCAGGCCTTTGGCCACAACCAGCTTGATCACTTTCTTGGCAGCGATTTCGATGGCAGCGCCAGTCGAAGGGTTGCGGCCGGTACGGGCAGGACGCTCGGTGACTTTCAGCTTGCCAACACCTGGCAGAGTGATTTCGCCGCCATTTTCCAGCTGATCGGCAACGACTTGGCCCAGTTGGTCCAGCAGCGAACGCACGGTAGCTTTTGGTGCGTCTACAGATTCAGCCAAATCAGCGATCAGTTGGTCTTTAGTAAGAGCCATGTAGTGTTCCTTCCCTATCAAATTCATATGGATTGCAGAGTGCAGTGTCAGCCATCGAGCCCGATCTCTCTTGATCAGGCACCCTCGGCAATCACCACGACGGATCGGGGTAATAGATGCCGAAAACCGGGATTGGTTCGACCTGACAGATGCTGAATGCACGCTTAACGCAGTGACTTCGCGTAAGACCGGGCAAAACTAGCACAACGCCTCTGAAATATCCGCCTCTAGCTACCCATTTGGTCAGCTTTCTTGCGCTAAAACGTTAAAAAAATGCATATAGGATGTCGGACGGGTCTGAAAGGGCCTTTGCCGGGTTCCAAAACCAGTGATTGCGGTACACTGGGCCCCTTTTCGGGGAGCGCGCCCTCCTCTCTTTCAACAGCCGAGAAATCCATGCCGATCCGTCATTGCATCGTCCACCTGATCGACAAAAAACCCGACGGCACCCCTGCTGTGCTCCATGCCCGCGACTCCGAACTGGCAGAGTCCACGGCCATCGAGAACATGCTCGCCGACCTCAACGAGAGCTATAACGCCAAGCAAGGCAAGGCCTGGGGCTTTTTCCATGCCGAGTCCGGGGCGCATCCGTTCAGCGGCTGGCTGAAGGAGTACCTGGACGGCGGCAAGGACTTCACCGCCTTCAGTCGCGTGGCGGTGGAACACCTGCAAAAACTGATGGAAGAGTCCAACCTGTCGGTGGGCGGCCACGTGCTGTTCGCGCATTACCAACAAGGCATGACCGACTACCTGGCCATCGCCCTGCTGCACCACAGCGAAGGTGTGGCAGTGACCGATGAGCTGGACGTGACCCCGTCCCGCCACCTGGACCTGGGCCAGTTGCACCTGGCGGCACGGATCAATGTGTCGGAATGGCAGAACAACAAGCACTCGAAGCAATACATCTCGTTCATCAAGGGCAAGAACGGCAAGAAGGTCTCGGAATATTTCCGTGATTTCATCGGCTGCCAGGAAGGTGTCGACGGCCCCGGTGAGACCCGCACCCTGCTCAAGGCCTTCAGTGACTTCGTCGAAAGTGAAGACCTGCCGGAAGACGATGCCCGGGAAAAGACCAAGACCCTGGTCGACTACGCCAGCAGCCAGGCCAAACTCGGCGAGCCGATGGGCCTGGAAGAACTGTCCGAGCTGATCGATGAAGATCGACCGAAAGCCTTCTACGATCACATCCGCAACAAGGACTACGGGTTGTCGCCGGAAATCCCGGCGGATAAACGCACCCTCAACCAGTTCCGCCGCTTCACTGGTCGCGCTGAGGGCTTGTCCATCAGCTTCGAAGCGCACTTGCTGGGCTCCAAGATCGAGTACGACGAAGAAGCCGGTACGTTGATCATCAAGGGCCTGCCCACGTCGCTGACCGACCAGCTCAAGCGGCGTAATTGATGTTTGGTAGGGTGCTGAAGAAATTCCTGCTGATTCTGCTGGTGGTGGTGGCCTACCAGAACTGGGGCAAGATCGAGCGGGTATTCAACCCGTCACAGATGGTTTCCGAGCAGATTCGCAGCAACGCCCGCGTCGTGCTGTATGCCACCGACTGGTGCGGCTACTGCAAGGCCACCCGGCGGTTCCTGGATGAGAAAGGCGTGCCGTTTCGCGAGTTCGATATCGAGAAGGACACCGAGGCGCGCAAAGCCTACGAGGCGTTGGGAGGCCGGGGGATTCCAATCCTCGATGTGAATGGCACGTTGATGCGTGGGTATGAGCCGGAGCATATTCTCAAGGCGTTATCTGCCATCTAGTCATCGCCGCAAATCCCATGTGGGAGCGAGCTTGCTCGCTTCCACAGGTCATTCGTCGCTCAGCGCGCCTCGATCCGAAACCCGAACCGCGGAAAGTGCACATGCACCACCCCGCCACGCTCATCTTCGCGACGCAGGATCAATTCTTCGCGGCCAGCGAACAACAACTCCCCGACCACCGGATCGACGCCATAGTCGGTCGCAGCGATACTCACCTGTTGTCCTGCCGTGAACCCGTTCGGCTCTTCGAACGACTCATCCGGCAGCGCTTGCGGCGTCGCGTTGCGGGCAACGTCCAAGGCTTCTTCGGCACTCATCTGGCTCGAGGCACCATGGCCGAAACCCAACACCCGCGCCAACCAGGCCGAGACAGCCGGATAGGCATCCACCAGCGACGAGGTGATCGGAGTGCCCTTGAGGAACCACAGTGGATGGGCCATGGCGAAGTCGGCAATCGACGGATCACCCAACAGGAAATCGCCCTCCTCGCGCTGCAACTGTTGCTCGAGACGCGCCATGATCGTCGGCCATTGGTGCTTGGCCTGCTCGGCGGCCAAGCGTGTCGTCGTGCCGCCACTGAACAGCCCGGCGCGGTCGCTGATGAACGCCTTGATCGCTTCGGGCGATAGCTTGGCGAACCGCACCGCCACCGATTCCGGCTGGAACACCAGGCTCACCGCATGCTGGAACACCACCGAATCGGCCCACGCAGCAAAGGATGCGGCAAGCATTTCCCGGCCTTCGGGGAACAGCGCCGGCGAAGCTTTTTCCTGCTCCAGGCGGCGGGCCATCAGCGACGTATCGCAATAGATATCCGCGCCGACCTGCAACACCGGCGTCTTGCGGTAGCCACCCGTCAGCGCCGTCAGGTCAGGCTTGGGCATCATCGGCGGGATGCTCACCGAACGCCAGGACAGCCCCTTGAAGCCCAGCAGCAGCCGGGCCTTTTCCGCGAAAGGAGACGTAGGGTAATGATGAAGGATCAGCTCTGACATGAGATTAGCCACTGCAGGAATGAAGTCCTACAGCTTAGCGCGCCTGATCGGGACAGCCTACCGGCCTGATAAAGGCCTATCAGCCCGGCTGATCGAGCGACAGCGCACTGGCCACCAGGCATTCCTTGGCGCTTTTCTTGAGTTTTTTGATCAGCCGCTCCTGGCGCAGGGCCTCGCCCTTGTCGCGACAGGCCTCGGTGTACACCAAAGCCACTGCCGGGCTGGAAAGGAAGAAACGTGCACCCTTGCCACTTTGATGCTTGGCGAAACGCCGCACCGGGTCATCGCTGATGCCGCAGTACAGCGAACCGTTGGCCGCCCGCACCAGGTAGACGAACCAGGGTTTGTCCGGTTCGGCGGGGCCTTGTGCTGGCAGATCGGGAGAGGGGGTGGCGATCGTCACTAGATGTTCAACAGGTCGGCAAAGACAAGCCGCGATCTTATCAGCGACTGGCCTGGAACGCCCGCAGCCCCTTGAGCGCCTGGGCCCTGACGGCGTTACGTACCAGTGGTGTCCAGCCCAGCAACAGGCCCTTGGCACCCAATGCCTGGCGAGACCAGCGCCACAGATCGAAGCTGTCGTGGTGCTCGCAGATCTTGCCGTCGCGAAAAACGAAGCGTGCCTGAATGTCATTGATCACCACGTTGCCGGTCTGGCTGAACAAGTACGTCGCCACCCAATGAGCACCACCGGTACGCTCATCACTGCGCACGTTATCGAAGGTCAGGGAAAAGTCCTTGGCCCGGGTCGTCAGCATGCGCCACATGTCGCCGGCATCGCGCCCGCGCAGCTCGCCGAACGCCGGGTCGCTGAACAGCACGTCGTCGGTGTAGCAAGCGCTCATGGCTTCGGCGTCCAGGCGTTGGAAGGCCTGGTAAAAACGGCTGATCAAGGCGTTGTGGGCATCACTCATGGACAGGCTCCGAAAAACGTTTCAGTAGGCCAGCACGATAATCTGCCGCCGCCGGGAAGACTATCGTCATTCGCCATGAAAATGATATCAACGAAGATCAGCGACCCTTTCGCTGCTGACCCCGACGTACAACGCCCGGCCTGCGCCGATGCCGGCGATGATCGCCCCCAGGCCAACCAGGCCGAAGATCCAGCCCAGGGCGTTCCAGCCGCCGGTCAAGTCGTGGACCACACCCACCGCGAACGGCCCCAGCGACGCCAGCGTATAACCGAAACCCTGGGCCATGCCGGAAAGGTTGGCGGCCACGTGGGCGTCCCGCGAACGCAACACGATCAGTGTGAGCGCCAGGCTGAATGATCCGCCCTGTCCCAAGCCCAGCAGGATCGCCCAGCCCCACAAGCCATCGAGCGGAGCGTAGAGGCTACCGAACAACCCGCCCAGGACCATGAGCATGACGATCACGATGGCCAGGCGCTGGTCCTTGCCACGTGTTGCCAACCAGGGCGCCGCGAGGGAACTGATCAACTGCACGATGACCGAACCGGATAGCACGAGCCCGGCCTGGGTCGGCGTCAGGCCACGTCCAATCAGGATCGACGGCAGCCAGCCAAAGACGATGTAGGCCAGGGACGATTGCAGCCCCATGTACAACGTCACTTGCCAGGCCAGGGGATCACGCAGCAAGCCGCGGACTCGATAAGCCACTTGGTGGGCACCGTGTTTCTCGCCCACTTGCGGTAACCAGAACACCGAGGCCAGCAGCGCCGGGACCACCCAGAAACCCAGGCCCAAGGCCCAGCTGTGGCCAAGCTGCTCGCTCAGCGGCACGGTCGCCCCGGCCGCCATCGCCGCGCCCAGGCACAAAGCCATGGTGTAGACGCCGGTCATGGTGCCGGCCTGCTTGGCGAAGTCGCGCTTGACGATGCCCGGCAACAGCACGCCGATCACACCAATACTCGCGCCGGCCAGGATACTGCCGACAAACAGCCCGACCTGGCCGAAGGCGCTGCGCAAGACAATCCCGCCCGCCAGCGTCAACAAGATCCCCAGCACCACGCGCTCGGCACCGAAGCGCCGCGCCAGCACCGGCGCCAGCGGCGCGAACAGGCCCAGGCAAAGCACAGGCAATGTGGTCAGCAAACCGGCCTGGGCAGCCGACAGGTCGAGGCTTCTTGACACTTCGCTGAGCAACGGCGCCATGCTCGACAATGCCGGACGCAGGTTCAGCGCCACCAGGATCAGCCCGAGCAGCAACAGCCAGGGCCGGCGCACCAACGGAGGGCGCTGCTGGGCCTGCTCATCGTCGGCCTCGGCGTCGATCAACAGTTCTTCAAGTTCGGCGGCGCGTTTGGGCGCCGTCGAAGTGGCAGGGTCAAGCAGGTCGCGGGACATGGAAAGCTCGGGTTCGGGGTTCGGGGCTCAGGGTTTCAAGCGCTCAGGGTTCATTGATCAACTGGCGACACAGGGACTTGGCCCGTTGCGGGTCCTGTTGCTCGACGGCGTCCAGGATTTCGACGTGCAGGTCGAAGACATGTTGATGACGCGGGGCGATATTGAGGCTCTGGCGCAACTGTGCGCCGATGACGCTGGAGAAGTAGCGATAGAGTTCACTGAGCGCAGGGTTGTGCGCGGCATCTACCAAGAGGCGGTGGAACACCAGGTCGCAGGCGATGTACTGCTCCAGGTCGCCGTGATAATGCTCACCGCTGTCTTGCAGCGCCCGGCGCAAGGCAAGTAGATCCTCATCGGTGCGCCGCACCGCCGCCAGGCCAATGGCCTCCACCTCCAGGATATGCCGGGTTTCCCGGGCCTGTTCCAGCGAACAACGGGATAGCACCTTGAGCGTATCCAGCGGATCAACCACCGCCCGCACGTAGCTGCCATCGCCCTGGCGGATCTCGATCAACCCGGAAAACGCCAGCACGCGCATGGCTTCCCGCACGGTGTTGCGGCTGATACCCAGCTCCGCCACCAACTCCGGCTCGGTGGGCAAGCGCTGGCCGACGCCCCACACACCATCGCTGATACGCCGACGCAATTGTTCCAAGGCCTGGTCGACCAGGGAGCGTTTCATCAATGGAGAAATAGCTGACATAGAATTCGCCCTTTCATCCAATCATAGGATGAATTTTCTGACATGTTAGTCAGCTTCGCGTAGGACGGCAACCGCCTAGGGTCAACGGGAGGTAAAGAAACGAGATTTTCGATTAGTCAAAATTACCCTTTGAGGGTAATTTTAAGGACAAGGCACGCCGTTCCATGGAAAAGAACACACCCCACTACGCCCTGGCGGCGATACAGGCAGATGTCAGGCGGCTTAAAGGGAAAGCGTTCACCAGCACTGCGAAGAACACTGCTCGGACGCTCGGTTTAAACGTCTCGGACATGCAGCAGGTCATTCATGGGCTTGAGCGAAAACAGTTCTACAAATCGATGACCACCTATGACGATCATCGAGTCTGGCATGACGTCTACCACGCCAATTCACACGGTCTGCAGATTTACCTGAAGGTGACGTACCGCCCCAGCGGAGGCCCACCGGTAATTTCCTTCAAGGAGAGAAACTCATGAAACACCAGCAATGCTTCAGCTGTGGTGCCCCGGAAGGCATGTTGCATTTCGAAGGTCGCGGCGAAACCATGAGCGTCAAGGGACTGGAACGCCGGGTCGATGACTTGTCTGGCTGGGAATGTCAGATGTGCGGCGAAGTCGAGCTCGATTCAAGCTGCTCGGATCGCTACGACCACGCAGGTGATGAGCTGGTCAACGCGGCCAGGCGAATGATCGGCGAAGAGATCAAACGTGTCCGGCGCAAACTGCATCTATCGCAAAAGGAAGCGGTACTGCTGCTATCGGGCGGTGGACACAATGCGTTTTCCCGCTACGAGCGCGGCGAGGTAGTGCCACCCAAGGCGTTGATCTTGCTGATGCGCCTGCTTGATCGCTATCCGCATTTGCTTGCCGATGTCCATGCCTTCGCTGAAGACGCAGACTTGCGGCAATTCAAGACGACGGTGCACAAGGAACACGAGACCCTCACGGCTTGCTGAGCGGCCTATTAAAAACAAACCCGGACAAGTCCGGGTTTGTTTCACTGCCTAAGGCCGGATCAATGCAGGATCTGGCTCAGGAACAGCTTGGTGCGGTCGTTCTGCGGGTTGTCGAAGAAGTCGTTCGGCGCGGCCTGTTCGACGATTTCACCCTTGTCCATGAAGATCACGCGGTTGGCCACGGTGCGGGCAAAGCCCATTTCGTGGGTCACGCAGAGCATGGTCATGCCGTCTTCGGCCAAGCCGATCATGGTGTCGAGTACTTCCTTCACCATTTCCGGGTCGAGAGCCGAGGTCGGCTCGTCGAACAGCATGATTTTCGGCTTCATGCACAGGGCACGGGCGATAGCCACACGTTGCTGCTGACCACCGGAGAGCTGGCCCGGGTACTTGTGCGCCTGCTCTGGAATGCGTACGCGCTCCAGGTAATGCATGGCGATTTCCTCGGCCTTGCGCTTGGGCATCTTGCGTACCCACATCGGCGCCAGGGTGCAGTTCTGCAGGATGGTCAGGTGCGGGAACAGGTTGAAGTGCTGGAACACCATGCCGACTTCACGGCGGATCGCTTCGATCTGCTTGAGGTCGTTGGTCAGTTCCACGCCGTCGACCACGATGCGACCCTGCTGGTGCTCTTCCAGGCGGTTGAGGCAGCGGATGGTGGTGGACTTGCCGGAGCCCGACGGGCCGCACAGCACGATACGCTCGCCCTGCTTGACGTTCAGGTTGATGTCTTTCAACACATGGAACTGGCCGTACCACTTATTGACGCCCTGCATCTGAATAATGCCTTCAGGGCTCACAGGCTGTTTGATCGCTTCACTCATAAACTACGCTCCTAACGCTTGTGGCCAGTGTCCAGCTTGCGTTCCAAATGCATGGAATAGCGGGACATACCAAAACAGAAAATCCAGAACACCAGGGCGGCGAACACATAGCCTTCAGTGGCCATGCCCAGCCATTTCGGGTCGGCGGCAGCTTGTTTCACGCTGTTGAGCAGGTCGAACAGGCCGATGATGATCACCAGGCTCGTGTCCTTGAACAACGCAATGAAGGTGTTGACGATACCCGGGATCACCAGCTTCAGGGCTTGCGGCAGAATCACCAGGCCCATGCTGCGCCAGTAACCCAGGCCCATCGCCGCGGCCGCCTCGTATTGCCCCTTGGGAATGGCTTGCAGGCCACCACGTACCACTTCGGCAATGTAGGCCGACTGGAACAGGATCACCCCGATCAGCGCCCGCAGCAGCTTGTCGAAGTTCATGCCTTCAGGCAGGAACAGCGGCAGCATCACCGAGGACATGAACAGCACTGTGATCAACGGCACACCGCGCCAGAACTCGATGAAGGTCACGCAGACCACGCGAATCGCCGGCATGTTCGAACGTCGCCCCAGCGCCAGGACGATGCCCAGTGGCAAGGCGCCGACAATACCGACGGTCGCGATCACCAGGGTCAGCATCAGGCCACCCCATTGGCTGGTCGCCACGGCGTCCAGGCCGAACACGCCGCCGTGCAGCAGGCACCAAGCGATGATCGGATACAGCACCAGGAAACTCAGGCCGTAGATTGCCTTGCGCGGGAAGCGCGAGATGAACAACGGCGCCACACCGATCACTGCCAGCCACACGGTCAGGTCGACGCGCCAGCGCAGGTCTGCCGGGTAGTAGCCGTACATGAACTGCCCGAAGCGCTGCTGGATGAAGACCCAGCAGGCGCCTTCCTTGGTGCAGTCGGCGCGGGTGGTACCGACCCAGTTGGCATCGAGGATCGCCCATTGCACCAGGGGCGGCACGATCAGGTAGATCAGGTAGAACGCGAACAGGGTCAGCAGCGTGTTGATCCAGCTGGAGAACATGTTGGCGCGCATCCACGCCACCACGCCGATGCTGCTGCCCGGCGGGGGCATGTCTGGTTTGAAAGTATGAGTCGTCATGCGCGTTTCCTCACCGCTCGATCAGCGCAATGCGCTTGTTGTACCAGTTCATCAGCAACGAAATGCTGATACTGATCGCCAGGTACACACTCATGGTGATCGCAATCACCTCGATGGCCTGGCCCGTCTGGTTCAACACTGTGCCGGCAAACAGCGAAACCATTTCCGGGTAGCCGATACCGGCCGCCAGGGAGGAGTTTTTCGCCAGGTTCAGGTATTGGCTGGTCAACGGCGGAATGATCACACGCAGGGCCTGCGGGATGATCACTTTGCGCAGGGTCGGACCGTTGCGCAGTCCCAGGGAACGGGCGGCTTCAGTCTGACCGTGGCTGACCGACTTGATGCCCGAGCGCACGATCTCGGCGATGAACGCCGCGGTGTACACGGTCAAGGCCAGGGTCAAGGCCAGCAGTTCCGGGATCAGCACCCAGCCACCGACGAAGTTGAAGCCCTTGAGCTCCGGCATTTCCCAATGCACCGGCGCACCAAAAAGCAGCGCGCTCAACGCCGGGATCACCAGGAACAACGCCAGGCCGACCCAGAACTTATGAAACGGCTCGCCTGTCGCTTCGAAACGCTTGTTGGCCCAGCGCGTCATCAGCACGATGGCGACGATCGCCAGCACTACGCTGATCACGAATGGCCAGAACCCTTCGGCCACCAGCGCGGCAGGCATGTTCAGACCCCGGCTGCTGACAAAGAAGGTGTCGCCGAAGTTATGGGCGGCCCGCGGTCCTGGCATGCTCAGGAATACCGCGAAGTACCAGAACAGGATTTGCAGCAGTGGCGGGATATTACGGAAAACCTCGACATAAACGGTTGCCAGCTTGGAGATGATCCAGTTCTGCGACAGCCGTGCCACGCCGATAATGAACCCCAGGATGGTTGCCAGGATCACGCCGATGAACGTGACCAGCAGCGTGTTGAGCAACCCAATGAGAAAGACCCGGGCATAGCTGTCCGCTTCGGTGTAGTCGATCAGGTGTTGGGCGATGCCGAAACCGGCACTGCGCTCCAGGAAGCCGAAACCGGAGGTGATGCCTCGGTGCTGAAGATTGGTTTGTGTGTTATCGAACAGAAACCAGCCCAGCGCGATAACCGCCACGACAGTGACGACTTGAAATACCCACGCACGCACTCGTGGATCGCTGAGGCTGAGCCTCTGCTTAGGTGCGCCGATTGAATTTTGCATGAAGTGCCCCGCAAAGAATGGAACAGAACATCACCCGGTGGTTGGCCCACCGGGTGATAGAACCATCAGCGCACTGGTGGTGCGTATTGAATGCCGCCAGCGTTCCACAGAGCGTTCAAGCCGCGATCGATTTCCAGCGGAGTGCCCTTGCCGAGGTTGCGCTCGAACATTTCACCGTAGTTGCCGACCTGCTTGACGATCTGCACAACCCAGTCTTTCGGCAGTTTCAGGTCTTTGCCGTATTCACCGTCAGCGCCCAGCATACGAGCGACGTCAGGGTTCTTGGTGGACTTGGCTTCGGCCTCGACGTTCTTCGAGGTCACACCCGCTTCTTCAGCGTTGAGCAAGGCGTAGCCAGTCCAACGGACAATGGCCAGCCACTCGTCGTCGCCGTTACGCACGACTGGGCCCAGGGGCTCCTTGGAAATGGTTTCCGGCAGAACCACGTAGTCCTTTGGCGAAGCCAGCTTGCTGCGCTGGGCGAACAGCTGGGATTTGTCCGAGGTCAGCACGTCGCAACGACCGGATTCCAGCGACTTGGCGCTTTCATCGGAGGTGTCGAAAGTGATCGGGGTGTACTTCAGGCCGTTGGCGCGGAAGTAGTCGGAAACGTTCAGCTCGGTGGTGGTACCGGCCTGGATGCAGATGGTTGCACCGTCCAGTTCCTTGGCGCTCTTGACGCCCAGCTTATTGTTCGCCAGGAAGCCGATGCCGTCGTAGTAGGTGATGAAGCCTGGGAATTTCAAGCCCATGCCCGCGTCACGGGAGCTGGTCATGGTGGAGTTGCGCGAGAGCATGTCGATTTCGCCCGATTGCAGCGCGGTGAAGCGCTCCTTGGCGTTCAACTGGCTGAATTTGACCTTGGTCGCATCGCCAAAAACAGCAGCGGCCACGGCACGGCAGAAGTCAGCGTCGATACCGACGATCTTGCCGGTCGAATCAGGCACCGAGAAACCCGGCAGGCCATCACTCACACCACATTGCACAAAACCTTTTTTCTGCACGGCATCCAGAGTTGCACCCGCCTGAGCGAACCCGCTGACACCAAGGACCGCTGCTGCGGTCATGACGGCCAGGGTGGATTTCAGTAACTTCATTCAAACCTCCAGTTTTGCTCTTGTTGTGTCGGAGCTCGAGCCCTGTCGCACCCTTTTGGGGCATTGCCGACCCTTGTTGGCTTTTTTTAGGGTCAACCGACGTCTGGACCTTCGCTATGAGTCTAATAATGAGGATGTCCGTAAACAGCGGTCATGCCCATCTCTCACCAATCGGCCGAACGGGCTGTAGCCCTTCACGTTCGCGAAGCCCGTAGCGGCTGCTGGCGAACATTCATCACCGGATTTCTGATATCCCATGCGTAGCGGTGAACTGATAGTGTTACCGCACAGCGTAAGAATCATCACTCAGGTACACCCATAGCAAAGCCCGTACCAGACCGCTGCGCTTAGCCCTTGTAAAACACGTCAAGACAAAAACTTTCAACTTTGCGACATCTAATTAACTGAGACACCGGACACGCACTGTAATCACGCACTGATTGGGCGCGCCCGCACAGATTTGGAGCACAACCATGACCGACCCCCTGATTCTCGAGCCCAGCAGCACTGCCGACGCGTGCGTTATCTGGCTTCACGGCCTGGGCGCCGATCGTTTTGATTTCCTGCCAGTCGCCGAAATGTTGCAGCAAAGTTTGCTTACCACACGTTTCGTTCTGCCCCAGGCACCGACCCAACCAGTAACGATCAACGGCGGCTATGAGATGCCCAGTTGGTACGACATCCGCGCCTTGAGCCCCGCGCGGGCCATTGACGAACAGCAGCTCGAAGCTTCGGCACAACGGGTCATCGACCTGATCGAAACCCAGCGAGCCAGCGGAATAGACGCCTCGCGGATTTTCCTGGCGGGTTTCTCCCAAGGCGGCGCGGTCGTCTATCACACGGCATTCGTGAAATGGCAGGGCCCGCTGGGCGGCGTGGTCGCGCTGTCTACTTATGCCCCGACTTTCAGCGATGAGCTGCAATTGTCGGCCAGCCAGCAACGCATTCCGGTCCTGGCGCTGCACGGGCAATACGACGAAGTGGTACTCAACCCCATGGGGCGGACCGCGAAAGAGTATTTAAAGCAGCATGGTGTCACCGTGACATGGCAAGAATACCCAATGGGCCACGAAGTGTTACCCGAGGAGATTCGCGACATCGGCACCTGGCTGGCCGAGCGGTTGCGCTAAGAGCGCCGATCGCCACGCCGGTCCTTTGACGATCACACTACGCCGCGCCCGTTTCTTGCATTACACTGGCCGGCGTACATTCCTTAACCAATCGATGAGATGACCGTGCTCAAAGCACTCAAGAAGATGTTCGGTAAAAGCGAGGCCGAGCAACTCGCGCCTGGCTCCACTGCGCCGACCCACGGCCCGAGCCGCACCGATGCGCAACAACCGCACCGCACCGCACCTGTTGCAGGCGTGACAAAAGAGCCGATGACACCGCCAACCGCACAGCCTGTCACCGCCCCGGCAGCGGAAAAACCACGCAACGAAGCCCCCAAGCCACGCCGCGAACGCGCACCGAAACCGCCGGTCGTCGCCTGGAAGCTCGAGGACTTCGTCGTAGAACCCCAGGAAGGCAAGACCCGCTTCCACGATTTCAAGCTCGCCCCGGAACTGATGCACGCCATCCAGGACCTGGGTTTCCCCTATTGCACGCCGATCCAGGCGCAAGTGCTCGGTTACACCCTCGCCGGCAAAGACGCCATCGGTCGCGCCCAGACCGGCACCGGCAAGACGGCCGCGTTCCTGATTTCCATCATCACCCAGCTGCTCCAGACCCCACCGCCCAAGGAACGCTACATGGGCGAACCGCGGGCACTGATCATCGCGCCGACCCGCGAGCTGGTAGTGCAGATCGCCAAGGACGCCGCCGACCTGACCAAGTACACCGGCCTGAACGTCATGACGTTCGTGGGCGGCATGGATTTCGACAAGCAGCTCAAGCACCTCGAAGCCCGTCACTGCGACATCCTGGTCGCCACGCCGGGCCGCCTGCTGGACTTCAACCAGCGCGGCGACGTGCACCTGGACATGGTCGAAGTGATGGTGCTGGACGAAGCCGACCGCATGCTCGACATGGGCTTCATCCCGCAAGTGCGGCAGATCATTCGCCAGACGCCACCGAAAAGCGAACGCCAGACCCTGCTGTTCTCCGCCACCTTCACCGAGGACGTGATGAACCTGGCCAAGCAGTGGACCACCGACCCGGCCATCGTCGAGATCGAAGCCGAGAACGTCGCCAGCGAAAACGTCGAACAACATATCTACGCAGTCGCCGGTGCCGACAAGTACAAGCTGCTCTACAACCTGGTCAACGACAACGGTTGGGAGCGCGTGATGGTGTTCGCCAACCGCAAGGACGAAGTGCGGCGCATCGAAGAACGCCTGGTGCGCGATGGTGTCAACGCCGCCCAGCTCTCGGGCGACGTGCCCCAGCACAAGCGCATCAAGACCCTCGAAGGCTTCCGCGAAGGCAAGATCCGCGTATTGGTCGCCACTGACGTGGCCGGTCGCGGCATCCACATCGACGGCATCAGCCACGTGATCAACTTCACCCTGCCGGAAGTGCCGGACGACTACGTGCACCGCATCGGCCGTACCGGTCGTGCCGGGGCGGCCGGGGTTTCGATCAGCTTCGCTGGCGAAGATGACTCCTACCAGTTGCCGTCGATCGAAGCGTTGCTGGGCCGCAAGATCAGTTGCGAAATGCCCCCGACCCACCTGTTACGTCCGGTCGAGCGCAAGCGCCCTTAGCATCGAGACGGACGCAGAGCGTAGGAACGATCAGCGCAGCCAAGACAGGCTGCGCTTTTTTTTGCCTCGGGATATTGCCCAAGTAAACTAAAAGTCCATAATGGACAAAACAGTTTACTCAAGCATCCGGAGCCCCCATGCCCAGCACGCCCTATGTGATGACCCAAGCCCAGGCACGAGAACTGCTCGGGCAAATCGACGTGCCGCACATCCTGCGCAAGCTGTTCCGCGATCTTGCCGCCGGACAGGCGGTGCAGCCACCCCAGCAACTGGTGGTGTTTCCCCAGGGCGCCGGGGACTTCATCAACTACCTGGGGGTGCTGGCTGAAGACCAGGTCTACGGGATCAAGACCTCGCCCTACATCGTGCGCGAGCAAGGCCCGCTGGTGACTGCCTGGACCTTGCTGATGTCGATGCAGACCGGCCAGCCGCTGCTGCTGTGCGATGCCGCCGAGTTGACCACCGCTCGCACCGCTGCCACCACGGCTGTCGCCGTCGATGCCCTCGCCCCGCACAACGCCCGGCGCCTGGTGGTCATTGGCAGCGGCCCCGTGGCGCGGGCACACGTGCAATACGTCAAGGGCCTGCGGGACTGGCAAGCGATCAGCCTCTATTCGCCGGGCCTGAAGACCAAGTCGGCCCAAGAACTTGCCTCCATCACCGACCTGGACCCTCGCCTGCACATCGCCGACAGCCTTGAAGCGGCGCTGCACGACGCCGACGTGGTGATGCTCTGCACCTCGTCCGCCAAAGCGGTACTCGACCCGCAGACCCTGGGCAAACCAGCGCTGATCACCTCGATCAGCACCAACGCTCCGCGCGCCCATGAAGTCCCCCCTCAAAGCCTCACCAACATGGATGTGTTCTGCGACTATCGTCAGACCACCCCAGGCTCGGCCGGTGAAATGCTGATCGCCGGTGAACAGCATGGCTGGCAGGCGGCGAGGATCGTCGGCGATTTGCCCGAATTGCTCAGCGAACACGTGGCGCGTCCCGACTACCAACGCCACGTGTTCTTCCGCTCCATCGGCCTGGGGCTGGAGGATGTTGCGCTGGCGAATGCCCTTTACCGATTGCACCAACACTGACACAACTCGATTCCCACAGGTTCCGCGAACGCCCGGCAATGTGCTCCACAGGAGAGCTTCATGACCTCAGCAGACTTCATCATCATCGGCGGCGGCATTGCCGGTGCATCCACCGGTTACTGGCTCGCCCCCCACGGCCGTGTAATTGTGCTCGAGCGCGAATCCCATCCGGCCTATCACTCCACCGGACGCTCGGCGGCGCTGTATACCGCCGCCTACGGCACCCCTCAGGTGCGAGCGCTGACCCAGGCCAGCCGGGATTTTTTCGACGCCCCGCCGGCCGGTTTCTGCGAACACCCCTTGCTGACCCCTCGGGGCGAAATGACCGTGGACTTCACCGGTGACCCGGCCGAGTTGAACAACCAGTACCTCAGTGCCAAGGCCACGGTGCCGCAGATGCAACTGCTCAGCGCCGACGAGGCCTGTGCAAGGCTGCCGATCCTGCGACGGGACAAGGTCCACGGAGCGATCTACGACCCCACGGCCTGCGACATCGACACCGATGCGCTGCACCAGGGCTACTTGCGCGGTATTCGTCGCAATGGCGGTGAAGTGCACACCAACAGCGAAGTGCAGCAATTGAGCCGCGATGATCAGGGGCTGTGGCAAGTGAAAACCGCCAACCAGACGTTCACAGCACCGGTCCTGATCAATGCCGCCGGCGCATGGGCCGATCACGTTGCCGAGATGTCCGGCGCCCGGAAGCTGGGGTTGCAACCCAAGCGGCGTGCAGCATTCATTTTTGCCGGGCCCGAGGGCGTGGACATCCATGACTGGCCGATGCTGGTGAGCCTGGACGAATCCTTCTATATGAAGCCCGACGCCGGCATGTTCCTCGGCTCGCCGGCCAACGCCGACCCGGTGGAACCTCACGATGTACAGCCCGAAGAGCTGGACATCGCCATGGGCATCTACCAGATCGAAGAAACCACCACCCTGACCATCCGCCGCCCGACCCGCACCTGGGCCGGCTTGCGCAGTTTCGTACACGATGGGGACCTGCTGTCCGGCTTCGATCCACAGGTGCCCGGACTGTACTGGGTCGCGGCCCAGGGTGGCTACGGCATCCAGACGTCGCCGGCCATGGGCCAGGCCAGCGCGGCGCTGGTGCGTGGCGAACCGCTACCCGAGGCCCTGGCCCGTTTCGGCCTGAGCATCGCCATGCTGTCACCCGAACGACTGGGCTGAACCACCTTGAGGTGACGCATCGCCGCGATTGCGGCACACTCCCCCGCGCCCCCTGTTTCACGGGGCGCTGACGCTGCCTGGAGCCCTGTCATGACTGCCTCGCCACCCGATCCGGCGCTGGAAAACTTCCGCACTATCGCCGACGCTATCGCCACGCTGTTCTACCCCCACGCCGAAGTGGTGCTGCACGACCTGCGCACCCAAAAAGTCGATTACATCGCCAATAACCTGTCCAAGCGTGAAATTGGCGATGACTCGTCCCTGGAAGACATGCTCAGTGAGGACGTCAGCGAACGTAATATCGGGCCCTACGAGAAGCTGAACTGGGACGGACAGAAGATTCGCAGCCTCAGCAGCGTACTGCGTAACGCCGACGGACATCCGCTGGCGGTGCTGTGCATCAACCTGAATATTTCGCTGTTCGAGAACGCCAAGGCCGCGCTGGATCTGTTCCTGTCGCCAAGCAAGTTGATCCCTCAGCCGGACTCACTGTTTCGCGATGACTGGCAGGAGCGGATCAACACCTTCCTGCATGCCTGGATGCGCGAGCGTCAATTGAGCCTGAACCTGCTGACTCGCGACCACAAACGCGAGCTGGTGCTGGCGCTGCATGCCGAAGGCGCGTTCAAGGGCAAGAGCGCGTCCAACTACGTGGCCAATGTGCTGAACATGGGACGGGCGACGGTGTACAAGCATTTGAAGGAGTTGAAGGGCTGAAATCTGCTTTGCCAGGTCTGCCGCCTTCGCGAGCAAGCTCCCACACTGGATCTTTGTACCCAGGCCCTGTGGGAGCGAGCTTGCTCGCGATGGCGGTCAATCAGTCGCCGTAGATATCCGACTTGAAATACTTGCCCTGGATCTTCTGATACTCCCCATTGGCGCGAATCCCATCGATGGCCTTGTTCAAATCCGCCACCAGTTGGGTATTGCCCTTGCGCACCGCGATACCGGCGCCTTCGCCGACGTATTTCGGGTCCTTGAGCTCGGGGCCGACAAAGGCGTAGCCGTTGCCACGGGGCATCGACAGGAAGTCTTCCAGGGGGATGGTGTCGGCAAAAATCGCGTCGAGGCGACCGGACGCCAGGTCCATGTAGATTTCTTCGTTGTTGCTATAGCGCTTGACGCTCACACCCTTGGGCTCGAGGACTTCAGTGGCGTAGCGGTCAGTGGTGGTGGCCCGCTGCACACCGACGGCCTTGCCCTTGAGGCTGACGTACTGGTCATCGACCACCGCCCCTTCCTTCATGACCAGGCGCGACGAGGTGAAGTAGTACTTGTGGGTGAAATCCACCGACTTCTTGCGCTCTTCGGTGATGGTCATGGACGACAGCGCCAGGTCGATCTTCTTCACCTTGAGCGCCGGAATCAGCCCGTCGAACTCACCTTCGATCCACTCGCACTTGACCTGCATCTGCGCGCACAGGGCATTGCCGATGTCGTAGTCGAACCCCACGATCTTCCCTTCCGAGGTCTTGGAAGCAAACGGCGGGTACGCCGCCTCGATGCCGATGCGCAAGGTTTTCTCAGCGGCGAACAGGCTGCTGGAGGCCAACAGGCTCAAGGCCAGGCCGGTGATGAGGGGGAGTTTCTTCATGATCGATCTCTCGCGGGTTGTTGTTGGTTTGGCAGAGAAAGGTGGGGCGATGACTTTTATGTACTTATAAATCCATACTGGACTTTTATGTACAACGCGTCAATTGGGGAAACAGGGGAAAGTGATGGGAGGCTGCCGGCCTCATCGCGAGCAAGCTCGCGCCCACAAAGGACCTGTGTACAACGAAGATCCAGTGTGGGAGCGAGCTTGCTCGCGATGGCGGGCTCGTGGCTTGCGAAAAAACGACGGGGGGTTTACTGCTTCCAGCGATCCGCTGCCGCATGATCACTGTCCCGCCCTTCAACCCAGCGCGGGCCGTCGACAGTGTTTTCCTTCTTCCAGAACGGCGCTCGGGTCTTGAGGTAGTCCATGACAAAGGCGCAGGCGTCGAATGCCGCCTGGCGATGGGCACTGGCGGCCCCGACGAAGACGATCGGCTCGCCCGGTTCCAGGGCGCCGATACGGTGCAGCACCTCCAGCTTGAGCAACGGCCAGCGCTGCTCGGCCTCGCTGGCGATCTTGCCCAGGGCTTTCTCGGTCATGCCTGGATAATGCTCCAGGAACATCCCAGACACATCGAGGCCGTCATTGAAGTCGCGCACGTAGCCGACAAAACTCACCACCGCCCCCACGCCGACATTGGCCGCGTGCATCGCGTTGACTTCACCCCCTGCGTCGAACGGTGCGACCTGCACACGAATCGCCATGGTTCAGCCTCCGGTCACGGTGGGGAAAAACGCCACTTCGTCGCCGTCCGCCAGCGGTTCGTCGAGCTGGCACAGGTCTTCATTGCGCGCGCACATCAGGTTTTGTTCCTTCAGCACCTCGGCCCCGTCACGCTGGGCAAGCAGCACGCGCACATCGTCGACCGTGGCGAAATCGCCTTCCACCTTTACCGAGTCCACACCCAGCGCTTCACGGTAACGGGCAAAGAACTTCACGTTGATTTTCATGACGCATCCGCCTGGAAATGGCCGCTCTTGCCGCCGAGTTTTTCCAGCACCCGCACGCCTTCGATGGCCATGCCACGGTCGACGGCCTTGCACATGTCGTAGATGGTCAGTGCAGCGACGCTGGCGGCGGTGAGGGCCTCCATTTCCACGCCGGTCTGCCCCGACAGTTTGCAACGGGCGACGATGCGTACCCGGTCCTCGCCTTCGGCCGTGAGCTCGACCTTGACGCTGGTGAGCAACAGCGGGTGGCAGAGCGGAATCAGGTTACTGGTTTTCTTGGCCGCCTGGATGCCGGCAATGCGTGCGACGGCGAACACATCGCCTTTGGGGTGACCGCCGCTGACGATCATCTGCAGCGTGTCGGGCAACATGCGTACAAAGGCTTCGGCCGTGGCTTCACGGAACGTCACGGCCTTGTCGGTCACGTCGACCATGTTGGCGCGACCTTGGGAATCGAGATGAGTCAGCACAGGGTTACTCCTGATCGGGAGTGTCGATTGTAAACCCGTAAGTCAGAAACCGGCAGGGTCGATTGTCGCACCCCACTTGGGTCTTGGAGTCGAAAGTCAGCGCTACCACAGTTTTTTTGTACAGCATAAAAACCGGGCGGCTAGAAGGCCGCCCGGTTTGGCTGGGGTTACAGGTGGGATTCGGCGTATTCGGCCAGGATCGAGCGCGGTACGCCCTGCAGGGTGATGTGCACCCCGTTGGGGAAGTCCTTGAAGCGTTCCGTCAGGTAGGTCAGCCCGGAGCTGGTCGCGGACAGATAAGGGGTATCGATCTGCGCCAGGTTACCCAGGCACACCACTTTGGAACCGGCACCGGCACGGGTGATGATGGTTTTCATCTGGTGCGGGGTCAGGTTCTGGCATTCGTCGATCAGGATCAGGCTCTGCTGGAAGCTGCGGCCTCGAATGTAGTTGAGGGATTTGAACTGCAACGGCACTTTGCTGAGGATGTAGTCGACGCTGCCATGGGTGCTTTCGTCATCCATGTGCAAGGCTTCGAGGTTGTCGGTGATGGCGCCGAGCCAAGGTTCCATTTTTTCCGCTTCGGTACCGGGCAGAAAGCCGATTTCCTGGTCCAGGCCCTGCACGCTGCGGGTGGCGATGATGCGCCGGTAGCGTTTGCTGACCATGGTCTGCTCGATGGCAGCGGCCAGGGCCAGGATGGTCTTGCCGGAACCGGCGGCGCCGGACAGGTTGACCAGGTGGATATCCGGGTCGAGCAAGGCGAACAGCGCCAGGCTCTGGTAGATGTCACGGGGCTTGAGGCCCCAGGCTTCCTGGTGCAGCAAAGGCTCTTGGTGCAGGTCGAGGATCAGCAGCTTGTCGACCTGGATTTCCTTGATCCAGCCGACGAAGCCTTGTTCGTCGATGATGAACTCGTTGATGTGCACGGCCGGCAGGTTGTCGATCAGTTGCACCTGGTGCCAGGTGCGGCCGTGGTCCTGGCGGGTCTCGACCTTGCTCACACGGTCCCAGAAGGAGCCGGTCATGGTGTGGTAGCCATTGGGCAACAGCGAGACGTCGTCGACCAGTTGGTCGGTGCTGTAGTCCTCCGCCGCAATCCCGCAGGCGCGGGCCTTGAGGCGCATGTTGATGTCTTTGGTCACCAGCACCACGGCCTGGTCCTTGGTGCGCGCGTGCAGGTCGATCAACTGGTTGATGATGATGTTGTCGTTCAGGTGTTCAGGCAGCACCAGGTTGGGTTCGGTGCGCTTGCTCATCAGGATCGAAAGCAGGCCCTTGGGACCACTTTTGCCACGCTGGATCGGCACGCCGAGCTCAACGTCCTCCGGAGAGGCGTCACCCAGGGTCTTGTCGATCAGGCGGATCGCCTGCCGGCATTCGGCCGCAACGCTGTGGTGTCCGCTCTTGAGTTTGTCCAACTCCTCAAGCACGGTCATCGGGATGGCAACGTGGTGTTCTTCGAAGTTCAGCAGGGCGTTTGGATCGTGGATCAATACGTTGGTATCGAGTACATAGAGGATTGGCTGGTTGGAGGAAGGGCTACGTCCGTGGTCATCCATACTCGGTCACCTATGTGGGGGCCATTCGACGCAATACCGTGACAGTGCTGCGCCTCGAGGTAGCCACCGAATTCACCCGCGACGATTCAGGTGAACTGCACACAATCTGGGTCTTGGAAGACGCCACCTGTGTTGCAGGTTTCGGCGGTCTGTCTTCTTGATACTCCAAAAACCATGACAGGAAAAAGCACTTTGACGCTTTTTTGAAGTTTATTTTTCAGAGTGACGAATAACCCTTGGCGTACCGCCATTGCGCCGTTAAAGTCGGAAGTCCGGTTGCCATGAATGTGCGCCGGTTTTTCCTCCTCCCCCAATGTTTCCGGGCCTTTTCAGGTTTCAGCGAAACGCTTCCTGGCAATCCGCCCAACCGATCCCGCTTTGCGCCGTCTGCGTCATCAACCAGGGCATTGCCGTTTTCACCCCATCCTGCTTGGCATTGAAAGTGATCACCCCGTGGCGCCACAGCAGCATCAGGGTCAGCACACGCTGGGCGCTTTGCTCAGGCTTGAGTCGATTGTTGCTGTCCTGGGGATCGATGTCCCACAGCGCCACTTGCAAGCCCTGCTGCTCAAAGAACGCTTGTGCATCGCCACGACGCTGGCCCTGGGGTGGACGAAACAGCGGCACATAATTTTCGGGCAGCTTACCCTTGACCAGCTCGACACTGCGCCGGACCGAGTCTTGCCAGTCCTGCCAATAACTGTGGGAGCGGAACTCCCAGCCCTGCACGCCCACGCATTGTCTCGAATACAACGCCTGGAGATGGTTGACCGAGCCCTCTTGCAACCGCGCCTGGATGTCCTTGCCCAGCACGAAGAAGGTGCCATTGACGTTCGCCTTACGCAGGTATTCGGTTAGCCACGCAGTGTTGTCCGGCACCACGTTGGCGGCGCTGTCGAAGGTCAGCAGGAACAGGCGGTCGTTCATGTCTTCGCCGTTACGTTCGTAATCGCCGAAACGTTCGATTTCGCTGCTGGTTTGCGGAAAAAGCGCGGCTTTACGCAGCAGTTCGTCGCGGTATTGGGTATGAAAGATCTGGCTCGGCGCGGCCCACTTGATGTAGTAGGAATCGTCATCCAGATGAAACCTGCGCGCTTCTTCGCGCAGGGTCGCCATGTCCTCGACCAGGTAACAGAAGGAAGCGTCCTGATCGCAACTGCGTTGGGCAAAGTTGTAGCTGGCCAACAACCGCTGCCACAGCCGGGCGCGAAGCGCATCGATCGCAACCATGTTGACCGAGCGCAGCCCCAAGTACTGCTTGAGTGCGATTTCGTCCATGGCATCGACGTCCAGCAGGACCCGGGCGAACATCAGGATCTCGGCCCGCGAGGCCACGTCGAACAGCGTCGGGCTGGTGAGTTGTTCCGGCCAGGTGCTGCGGTCCAGGGTCGCGACATCATTGGGCGCGGGCGCGGCAATGGCACCCAGGCTCAACAGCCAGGCCGATAACACAAGAGCGATACGCAAAAGGGATGTCTCCATAACGAAACCCGCGCGGCATCATAGCCGATCCTGATGCAATACCCGCCGGCGAACGCCTCATGGCAAAGCGGCTTCTGCGGTTGGAGGATTTTGTGGTGGAAGTGCTTTTTGTGGCGAGGGAGCTTGCTCCCGCTGGGCTGCGAAGCGGCCCCCAAAATTTTGCGGTCGCTGCGCAACCGAGCGGGAGCAAGCTCCCTCGCCACAAAAGCATCACCACCGATCACCTATCACCCCAATAGCTGGAGTCCACCCGGACAACCCCCTAGAATCGCCGCACCCTCAAGGAGACGATTTCATGCTGATGGTGATTTCCCCCGCCAAGACCCTCGATTACGAAACACCGCCGGCCACCGAGCGTTTTACCCAGCCACAGTACCTGGATCATTCCCAGGAACTGATCGAGCAACTGCGCGAACTCTCCCCGGCACAGATCAGCGAGCTGATGCATGTCTCCGACAAGATCGGCGGCCTCAATGCCGCGCGATTCGGCAGTTGGACACCGGCGTTCACTCTGGCCAATGCCAAGCAGGCGCTGCTGGCCTTCAAGGGCGACGTGTATACGGGCCTCGATGCGCAAAGCTTTGGTGACGCCGACTTCGACTACGCCCAGCAACACCTGCGCATGCTCTCTGGCCTCTATGGCCTGCTACGGCCACTGGACCTGATGCAACCCTATCGCCTGGAAATGGGCACGAAGCTGGCCAATGCCCGGGGCAAGGACCTTTATGCTTTCTGGGGCACACGCATCAGCGAATGGCTGAACGAAGCCCTCGCCGACCAGGGCGACGACGTTCTGCTGAACCTGGCTTCCAATGAATACTTCTCGGCGGTCAAGCGCAGCGCACTGAAAGCGCGCGTCATCGATACCGAATTCCGCGACCTGAAAAATGGCCAGTACAAAATCATCAGCTTCTACGCCAAGAAAGCCCGGGGCCTGATGAGTCGTTTCGTGATTCAGGAACGGATCAGCGACCCTGCGGCACTCAGCCAGTTCGATGTACAGGGCTACCGCTTCAACGCCCAACAATCGAGCCGGGACAAACTGGTTTTCCTGCGCGATCACGCCCCCGAATAAGGCATGACCCTATACCGCCCCCTGATCGGGGGCTTCGATCATCTGCCTATTTGTCATCTTAGTTCATCGCCCACTTCGCCAGTTTCATGGCGCCAATAAATCGCCCCACTCCTGCGCTAACTTTTCTTTCACTCGACACTCGTCAGTTTTTTGCGTAGTGGCACCGATTTTTTTCATCGGTAGTGGCACAAAACTATCTACCCCTCCTAACTCCCCATTAATAAAGGGCAAAACGGCAAGTGCCATCATATTGAGGCCAGTGCCATCTTCGATAATATTTCGAAAAATTTCGAAAATCGCGATGAGCGGATCGGAACTATGTCAAATTGCATGGCTCATACCATCCGTAACGATTCTCGGCGAGCGTGTACGAGATAACTTACAAAGGACGTCGAACGGATTAACCAAGTTGTCACGACAACTTAGCGAAACGGTCGTCTAATTGGATCCACCCTTAAAGGATGGGAGATAAAGCACCATTACTATCCCCTACAAGGCCAAGGCTGCGCCCCTATAACGTGCTCACCCGAGCACACAAACTTTTGATTTTGTGGGCTTTTTGCCAGGGATCGGAAGTGAAGGACCTTTGCACGAGCGTCCCCGATAACGAGGACTGGCTGCATAACAGGGCAGGTCATAACAACTAGGCCACATTGCGCACAACTTGAGTGCATTTATTTAGACACTCGGAACTTAGTATGCCTGCACACGGCATTGTGGCGCCTGCATTCCACACTTCCGAGTGCACTATGACCGCTGAACACTATTAACTCCGGCCATTTAATGGCGTGAAAAACAGAGGGAAATGCGATGCGCATTAGCATATTTGGTTTGGGTTACGTCGGTGCAGTATGTGCCGGTTGCCTGTCTGCACGGGGCCATGATGTAGTTGGCGTAGATGTCGCCAAAGACAAAATCGACATGATCAACGCTGGCAAATCGCCAATCGTTGAACCTGGTCTTGGTGAGCTATTGGCGCAAGGCATTCAAACTGGTCGACTGCGCGGCACGACCAACTTCGCCGAAGCAATTCGCGATACTGACCTGTCGATGATCTGCGTCGGTACACCGAGCAAAAAGAACGGCGACCTGGAACTGAACTACATCGAAGCGGTGTGCCGCGAGATTGGTTTTGTCCTGCGTGACAAGACCACCCGCCACACTATCGTAGTTCGCAGCACCGTATTGCCGGGCACAGTGGCAAACGTTGTGATCCCAATCCTGGAAGACTGCTCTGGCAAGAAAGCCGGCGTCGATTTCGGTGTCGCGGTCAACCCTGAATTCCTGCGTGAAAGCACCGCGATCAAGGACTACGACCAGCCGCCGATGACCGTTATCGGTGAGTTCGACACCGCCTCCGGTGACGTTCTGCAGTCGCTGTACGAAGAGCTCGATGCGCCGATCATCCGCAAGGACATCGCCGTCGCCGAGATGATCAAGTACACCTGCAACGTGTGGCACGCCACCAAGGTGACCTTCGCCAACGAGATCGGCAACATCGCCAAGGCCGTCGGCGTCGATGGCCGTGAAGTGATGGATGTGGTCTGCCAGGACAAGACCCTGAACCTGTCCCAGTACTACATGCGCCCAGGCTTCGCCTTCGGCGGCTCCTGCCTGCCCAAGGACGTTCGCGCCCTGACCTACCGCGCCGGTTCCCTGGACGTGGAAGCGCCGCTGCTCAACTCGCTGATGCGCAGCAACGAATCCCAGGTGCAGAACGCCTTCGACATCGTTTCCAGCCACGACAAGCGCAAAGTCGCCCTGCTGGGCCTGAGCTTCAAGGCCGGTACCGACGACCTGCGCGAAAGCCCACTGGTAGAACTGGCGGAAATGCTGATCGGCAAGGGCTTCGACCTGAAGATCTACGACAGCAACGTCGAATACGCCCGCGTCCACGGTGCGAACAAGGATTACATCGAGTCGAAGATCCCTCACGTCTCGTCCTTGCTCAACGCCGACTTCGACTCGGTGATCGACAGCTCCGACATCATCATCCTGGGCAACCGCGACGAGAAGTTCCGCGCGCTGACCGAGAACGTACCGGAAGGCAAGCAGGTCATCGACCTGGTCGGCTTCATGTCCAAGGCCACCAACCCGAGTGGCCGGACCGAAGGCATCTGCTGGTAAGTCTGTTTGCCGGCCGGGGCATGCTCCGGCCGGCCTTTCGCCTGCCTTAACCCATCGGGCCGCCCACAAGGCCCGCCCGAGATAGAGACGGATGCAGATTATGCACAGGCTAAAGCACGGCCTGCTTCAGGCCGCCGGTTGGCTGTTTTACTTGAGTTTATTGATGGGCATCGCCATGGCGCTGCCCACGTCCACGTTCGACTCCGAATCCAAGGACTTCATCTTCCTGATCGGCGCCGTGGGCATCTGGCGTTACTCCATGGGAGCAACGCATTTCGTGCGCGGCATGATCTTCCTGTACATCGTCTACCCGCACCTGCGCCGCAAGGTACGCAAGCTGGGCAAGGCGGCGGATCCGTCCCATGTGTACCTGATGGTCACCAGCTTCCGGATCGATGCGCTGACCACCGCCCAGGTGTACGGCTCGGTGATTCGCGAGGCCATCGAATGCGGGCTGCCCACCACCGTGGTCTGCTCCATCGTGGAAATGTCCGACGAACTGCTGGTCAAGAGCCTCTGGGCCCGCATGAACCCGCCAGCGCGGGTCAAGCTGGACTTCGTGCGTATCCCTGGCACCGGCAAGCGCGACGGCCTGGCCTACGGTTTCCGCGCCATCTCCCGCCACTTGCCGGATGACCGCGCCGTCGTAGCGGTGATCGATGGCGACACCGTGCTCGCCGAAGGCGTCGTGCGCAAGACCGTGCCGTGGTTCCAGCTGTTCGGCAACGTCGGCGGCCTGACCACCAACGAGTTCTGCGAAGTGCGCGGCGGCTACATCATGAGCGAATGGCACAAGCTGCGTTTCGCCCAGCGGCACATCAACATGTGTTCCATGGCCTTGTCCAAGCGCGTGCTGACCATGACCGGCCGCATGTCGGTGTTCCGCGCCACCGTGGTCACCAACCCGGACTTCATCGCCGACGTGGAAAGCGACTCGCTGCAACACTGGCGCCTGGGTCGCTTCAAGTTCCTGACCGGCGATGACAAGTCGAGCTGGTTCAGCCTGATGCGCCTGGGCTACGACACGTTCTATGTGCCCGATGCGGCGATCAACACCGTTGAACACCCGCCGGAGAAGAGCTTCATCAAGGCCAGCCGCAAATTGATGTTCCGCTGGTACGGCAACAACCTGCGGCAGAACTCCCGGGCACTGGGCCTGGGTCTGCGCCGTCTGGGCCTGTTCACCTCGGTGGTGCTGCTCGACCAGCGTGTGTCGATGTGGACGTCGCTGCTGGGCCTGACCGTGGCACTGATCGCCAGCTTCAAGTACGGCACCGCGTTCATCCTGGTGTACCTGCTGTGGATCGGCATCACCCGGTTGCTGCTGACCCTGTTGCTGTCGTGCTCCGGACACAAGATCGGCCCTGCCTACCCGGCGATTCTCTATTACAACCAGATCGTCGGTGCCCTGGTGAAGATCTATGTGTTCTTCCGCCTCGACCAGCAGTCCTGGACCCGCCAGCCCACCTCACTGACCCGTGATCTCGCCAGCTTTCAACGTTGGTTCAACACTTGGTCGTCTCGGACCATGACCTTCTCCGCCGGCAGCATCTTTGTCGCCGTGCTGCTGACGATGGTCTGACCGGACTTGAATGAATTAACTAGGAAATCGCCCCTATGAACACCGCCGTGAATGTCAACGTAGTGCATGAATCCGAAGCCCAGCGCCAACACGCCCGGGTCAAAATCCCGGCCAAGCTGCGCTTCTTCGGCCCTGACCGTACGCCGATGGAAGTCAAGGTCCTGGACTTGTCCGCCGGCGGCCTGAGCTTCAACGCCGGCCAGATGCCCCTCAAGACCGGGGAGTCCTACAAAGGTCGCCTGCAGTTCGTCATCGACAACCTTGGCCTGGCCATGGACGTGGAGTTGCAGATCCGTTCCTACGACCGCCAGACCGGCCGCACCGGTTGCCAGTTCCAGAACCTGGAGCCGCGGGACATCTCGACACTGCGTCACATCATCACCTCGCACCTGGCCGGCGACATCGTCGGTGTCGGTGACGTGCTGGCGACCCTGCAGCGCGACAACTTCACCAAGGCCCGCAAGCAGAAAGACGAAAACGGCGGCATGAGTGCCATGGGTCGCCTACGCGCCGTGACCTTCAGCCTGGGGGTCTTCGCCGTTGGCCTGGCGGCGTTCGGTTTCATCTTCAAGTCGGTGTACGGCATGTACTTTGTCAGCCACGCCCAGGCCGGCCTGGTGAACGTGCCGGGCATGGCCATTACCATGCCGCGCGACGGCACCGTGCAGAGCCTGGTCAAGGCCGACGGCGTGGCTGCCAAAGGCGCCCCGCTGGCGACCTTCAGCACCAGCATGCTCGACGTGCTCAAAGGTCACCTGGACGACAACCAGTTGCAGCCGGCCAAGGTCGAGGAGCTGTTCGGCAAGCAAATGACTGGCACCCTGACGTCGCCGTGCGACTGCATCGTGTCCCAGCAACTGGTCGCCAACGGCCAGTACGCCAGCAAGGGTGACGTGATCTTCCAACTGGTCCCACGGGGCACCGAAGCCAACGTCGAAGCCCGTTTCTCCTATCGCCAGTTCGGCGACGTGCGCCCAGGTACGCCAGTCAACTTCCAGGTCGCCGGCGAAGACACCACCCGTACCGGCAAGATCGTCAGCAGCACCAGCCTGAAAAGTGCCGACCTGTCCTCCGATATCCGTGTGCTGATCCAACCTGACGAACCCCTGGACAGCTCGCTGGCCGGCCGGCCGGTAGAAGTCACCAGCGACCGTGGTCCGAACCTGAACTGGCTGATCGACAAAGCCATGGCCGTCGGTATTTAAGTCGAGGATATGCCCGTGACCATTATAAAAATCCTGAACACCCCACAGACTCTGTGGGAGCGAGCTTGCTCGCGAAAGGATCAACGCGGTCAGGATGCTATGCCGCAAACTCGTTCCCACATGGGAACACTGTGTGCCCTGGCGCTGGCCGTCAGCCTGGCCGGTTGTGCCGGCCTGCCCGACCAGCGCCTGGCCAACGAAGCCCTCAAGCGCGGCGACACGGCGCTGGCGCAGCAGAACTATCAGCAACTGGCAGACCTGGGCTACAGCGAAGCCCAGGTCGGCCTGGCCGATATCCAGGTGGACAGCCGCGACCCCGAGCAGATGAGAAAAGCCGAGGCGACTTACCGCGCCGCCGCCGATATCTCGCCACGGGCCCAGGCTCGCCTGGGTCGCCTGCTGGTGGCCAAGCCCGGTTCCACTGAAGCGGAAAAACACGAAGCCGAAGGCCTGTTGAAGAAAGCCTTCGCCAACGGGGAAGGCAACACCCTGATCCCGCTGGCGATGCTGTACCTGCAATATCCCCACAGCTTCCCGAACGTCAACGCCCAGCAGCAGATCAGCCAATGGCGCAGCGCCGGTTACCCGGAAGCGGGCCTGGCGCAGATTCTGCTCTACCGCACCCAGGGCACCTACGACCAGCACCTGGATGAAGTCGAGAAGGTCTGCAAGGCCGCGCTGGCGACCACGGACATCTGCTACGTCGAACTCGCCACGGTCTATCAGAAACGCGGCCAGCCGGAACAGCAGGCCGCATTGCTCAAGCAGATGCAGGACGGTCACGCCCGTGGCGTCGTATCCGCCCAGCGCGTGGACAGCGTCGCCCGTGTCCTGGCCGACGCCAGCCTGGGCAAGACCGATGAAAAGACCGCCCAGTCGTTGCTCGAAGGCATCGCTCCTGGCTACCCCGCTGCCTGGGTCAGCCTGGCGCAACTGCTCTACGACTTCCCGGAACTGGGTGACGTCGACAAGATGATGCAATACCTGGAAAACGGCCGCGCCGCCGACCAGCCTCGTGCCGAGCTGTTGCTGGGCAAGCTGTACTACGAAGGCAAGTGGGTTCCGGCCGATGCCAAGGCCGCCGAGGCGCATTTCCAGAAAGCCGTTGGCCGCGAAGTGGCTGCCGATTACTACCTCGGCCAGATCTATCGCCGCGGTTATCTGGGCCAGGTGTACTCGCAAAAAGCCCTGGACCACCTGCTCAAGGCCGCCCGCAACGGCCAGAACAGCGCCGACTTCGCCATTGCCCAGCTGTTCTCCCAGGGCAAGGGCACCAAGCCCAACCCGGTCAACGCGTATGTGTTCAGCCAGTTGGCCAAGGCGCAGAACACCCCGCAAGCCATCGAGCTTGCCCAAACCCTCGAAGCACAATTACCGCCGGAACAACTTGCACAAGCCCAACGCCTGCTACAACAAGAGCAGGCCATTCGCGGCGCAATGAGCCCCGATACGCTGGAACTGCAAGCCCTAAAAGAAGATGACGGCGAGGAACCTCTATGAAGCTTTTGAAGCTCAACCCTTTTGTGCAGGCTGGTATTGGCCTGTCGTTTGCCCTGCTGTGGTCCTGTCCGACCCTGGCGGCACTGACCGATAGCAAGAATTTCGGCCTGGAAGTGAAGATCACCGGGCAGTCCGAAGATGACCGTGATCTCGGCACCCAGAGCGGTGGCGACGTCAACGGTGTCGGCCTGGACCTGCGTCCATGGGTCTACGGTGAAAGTGAAAGCGGCGCCTGGAGCGCCTACGCCATGGCCCAGGCCGTGACGTCCAGCGACATCATCGAGACCGACACCCTGCAACAGTCCGATGGCAGCACCCAGCAAACCGACAGCGGTGACCGCGAAGCCAAGAAAAGCTACCTGGCCATGCGCGAGTTCTGGATTGGCTACCGTGGCCTGACCCCCTACCCGGGCGAGCAGTTGAAGTTCGGTCGCCAGCGCCTGCGCAACGACGACGGCCAATGGCGCGACACCAACATCGAAGCCCTGAACTGGACCTTCGACACCACCTTGCTGCGGGCCAACCTCGGCGTGGCCGAACGGTTCAGCGAATACCGCACCGACCTCAAGGAATTGTCCCCCAAGGACAAGGACCGCATGCACGTCTACGGCGACGTGGGTTACCAGTGGATGCCAGGCCAATGGGCCGGTATCCGTGCCCACCACTCCCATGACAACGGCAGCCTCGACTACCCGACCCCGGGCGAGCCCACCGATACCCTGGACAAGACCGAGAACGGTGACTTGACCTGGCTCGGCCTGGAAGCCAACAGCGACGCCTACAACTGGCGCAACACCAACACCGTCAACTACTGGGCGAGCCTCACGGGCATGACCGGTGACCGCGACACCGTCAACCCGCTCAATGCCGACGGCACCCGCCCGACAGAAGCCAAGCACAGCGATGATGTGGACGGCTGGGCCACTGACCTGGGTATCCGCCTGCGCCTTGACCCGCAATGGCAAGTCGGTGCGGCCTATGCTCGCGCCAGCGAGGACTACGAACAGAACGGCCTGCAAAGCAACCGTTCGAACTTCACCGGCACCCGTTCGCGCGTCCACCGTTTCGGCGAAGCATTCCGTGGCGAAATGGCCAACACCCAGAGCGCCAGCCTGTTCGGTTCCTGGCAACTGCGTGACGAATACGACGCCAGCCTTGTGTATCACAAGTTCTGGCGCGTGGACGGCAACAAGCCAGTGGGCAGCAACGGTATCAATGCCGTGGAAAACAACACCGACGACGTGACCGGCGCAATCCTGTCCACCTCGACCCTGCCGCTGCGTGATGGCGACAAGGACCTGGGCCAGGAAGTCGATCTGGTCGTCACCAAGTACTTCAAGCAAGGCCTGCTGCCGGCCGCGCTGAGTCAGTCAATTGATGAGCCGTCGGCGCTGGTGCGCTTTCGTGGCGGCGTGTTCAAGCCAGGCGACGCCTACGGCAAAGAGGTCGATTCGTACATGCATCGCGCCTTTGTCGACGTGATCTGGCGCTTCTGATGCGAATGGCCATGGGAGTGCCCGAAATGAACCGCTACCTCAGGAACAGCCAGGCGATGAAAGGTTCGATCAGCCTGTTGGTCGCAGCGATGCTGCTGGCCGGCTCGCCGGCGTTCGCCAACGTTGAACCGGTGGTCAAGCCGGGCAACGTGGCCAAGGAACTGCAACGAGCCAAGACCTATACCGTCAGCAGCGCGCCGACCGCACCGCTGGAACTGGCCAAGCCGACCTTGCCCGACCTCAAAGGCTATACCGCCGAAGCGGTCGCGGCCAAGATCGTGCGCACCAAGCCCGGCAAGGTCAGCGTGCGCCGGATGATGCAGGAAAACGCCTTGAAGGACTTCATCGGCGGCGACAACAAGATGGCCGAGTGGGTCGTGCGTCAGCACGGTATCCCACAGGCCATCTTCCTCGACGATGGCTACATGAACCTCAAGGACCTGGCCAAGAAACAGCCCAAGTACCTCATCGAAACTTCGCCAGGTGTCTACCTGGCGAAGATTCCGATCGTGGTTGGCCAGAAAGGCATCCTGGAAATCGACAAACAGACCCAGGAACTGCGCCTGTCCCAAGAGGGCGGCTCATTCCTGGTCAACGATGGCCAGATGTTCATCCGCGACACCAAGGTCACCGGCTGGCGCGAAAAGGACAACGGCCCTGCCACGTTCCGCTCGCCCAAGGAGTTCCGTCCGTTCCTGCTGTCGTGGGGCGGTACCGAGACCTACATCGTCAACACCAAGATGGCCAGCTTCGGCTACGCCAACAGTAAGTCGTACGGGGTGAGTATTTCCCAGTACACGCCGAACATGGCCAAGGTCCTCAAGCGCCCGGAACCGACCGGCTGGATCATCGGTTCCGAGTTCTCGGACATGTGGTACGGCTTCTACTGCTACGAGACCCGCGACTTTGTCATCAAGGGCAATACCTACAAAGACAACATCGTCTACGGCATCGACCCCCACGACCGTTCCCATCGGCTGATCATCGCCGACAACACCGTCTACGGGACCAAGAAGAAGCACGGGATCATTATTTCCCGTGAGGTCAACGACAGCTTCATTTTCAACAATCGCAGCTACGACAACAAACTCTCGGGCCTGGTGATCGACCGTAACAGCGTCAACAACCTGATCGCCTACAACGAGATCTACAAGAACCACACAGACGGCATCACGCTTTACGAGAGTGGTGACAACCTGCTGTGGGGCAACAAAGTGATCAGCAACCGCCGCCACGGTATCCGGGTTCGTAACAGCGTGAACATTCGCCTCTACGAAAACGTATCCATGGCCAACGGCCTGACCGGTCTCTACGGTCACATCAAGGACCTGTCCGACACCGACCGGGACATCAAGCTCGACCCGTTCGACGCCGAGGTCTCGCTGATCGTGGTCGGCGGCGAACTGGCTGCCAACGGCAGCGGTCCGCTGTCCATCGACTCGCCGTTGAGCGTCGAGCTGTACCGCGTGTCCATGCTCGCGCCGACCAAATCCAGCGGCATCAGCTTCACGGGAATCCTTGGCGAGCGCCAGGATGAAATTCTCGACCTGCTGGTGCGCCAGCAGAAAGCCGTGCTGATCGACCCTGTCGAACGCCAGACCGAAATGCGGGACTGAGGATGACCTTTATGAACCCACAGATGATCAAACTCCTGGGCCTGTCTGCCCTGACTGCCGGCATTCTCGCCGCTGCAAGCGGCGCCCGCGCCGATGAAATCAAGGCCCCGAGCTTCACTGCCGAGCCCTGCTGCAACCTGTGCCCGGCGGCCCATGATGCGAAGAACTACACCACGCGCTACCAGCAGAACTTCACCACGCTGGTACAAGCCCAGGGTGACTGGCTGTTCCGGACCCAGGAAGACCTGCGTACCGAATTCAACACCACCCCGGCCGGCTACAAGCGCCTGCAGCAGTTGCACGATGCGTTCAAGGCAAAAGGCGTCGAGTTGGTGCTCGTCTACCAGCCGACCCGGGGCCTGGTGAACCGCAACAAGCTCAACCCACAGGAAAAGGCCGCTTTCGACTATGAGAAAGCCCTGACCAACTACAAATCCATGCTCGGGCGTTTCGCCCAGATGGGTTACGTGGTGCCGGACCTGTCGCCGCTGACCAACGAAAACCTGCCCGAAACCCTGCCGGCCCACGATTTCTATTTCCGTGGCGACCAACACTGGACACCTTACGGCGCCCAGCGCACCGCCAAGATCGTCGCCGAGAAGGTCAAGCAGCTCCCGGCCTTCGCCGACATCCCCAAGCGTGAGTTCGAGACCAAGAAGTCCGGCCGCATGGGCAAGACCGGCACCCTGCACAACATGGCCGGGCAGCTGTGCGGCACCAGCTATGCGATCCAGTACATGGACCAATTCACCACCGAGCCCAAGGGCGAGGCGGGTGACGGTGATCTGTTCGGCGATTCCGGGAACCCGCAGATCACCCTGGTGGGCACCAGTCACAGCGGCAAGAACTACAACTTCGCCGGCTTCCTTGAAGAAGCCATCGGCGCCGACATCCTCAACGTAGCCTTCCCCGGCGGCGGTTTCGAGGGCGCGATGATCCAGTACCTGGGCAGCGAAGAGTTCCAGAAGAGCCCGCCGAAAATCCTCATCTGGGAATTCTCGCCGCTGTATCGCCTGGACCAGGAAACCATCTATCGCCAGATGATGGCGCTGCTGGACAACAACGGTTGCGAAGGCAAGCCGGCATTGATGAGCAGCAAGACCGCGCTCAAGCCGGGCAAGAACGAATTGATGGTCAATAGCAAGAACATGGATCTGCGTAACGGCAGCCACCAGGTCGACATCCGCTTCGCCGACACCTCGGTGAAAACCTTGCAAGCCACCCTCTGGTACATGAATGGGCGCCACGAGGATATCAAGATCGAAAAACCGGATACCTCCGAAACCGACGGACGTTTCGCCTTCCAGCTGCGCACCGACGAGGACTGGGCTTCGCAAAACCTTCTGGCTGTCGAAGTCCAGGGACCTGAAGCCGGTAAAGAGCCGCAGCAGATCGAAGCGAAAATCTGTAAACGCAACGCATCTCCGCAAGCCGAACAAACGGCTCAAATCGGACAATGAGGTCTCGTCTCATGACCAGTACCACGCGCACCCGAACGTTGAAAACGCTGCTGGCGCCCTCCCTGCTGACCCTGGCAATGTTCGCCGGGGCCACGCAGGCCGCGGCCCCGCTGCGCCCGCCACAGGGTTACTTCGCACCGATCGAAAAGGTCAAGGCCGGCGAAGCGGCCCAAGGCTGCGACGCCACGCCGACGCCCTACACTGGCTCCCTGCAATTTCGCAGCAAGTACGAGGGCTCCGACAAGGCCCGTGCGACCCTGAACGTGCAGTCGGAAAAAGCCTTCCGCGACAGCACCGCCGACATCACCAAGATCGAGCGTGGCGTCAGCAAACAAGTGATGCAATTCATGCGTGACGGCCGTCCCGAACAATTGGAATGCACCCTCAACTGGCTGACCGCGTGGGCCCAGGCCGATGCGCTGATGTCCAAGGACTTCAACCACACTGGCAAGTCCATGCGCAAATGGGCATTGGGCAGCATGGCTTCGGCCTATGTGCGCCTGAAGTTCTCCGAGTCCCGCCCACTGGCCAATCACCCGGAGCAGGCGCAACTGATCGAAAGCTGGTTCAGCCGGATGGCCGACCAGGTGGTCAGCGACTGGGACAACCTGCCGCTGGACAAGACCAACAACCACTCCTACTGGGCCGCCTGGTCGGTGATGGCCACCTCCGTGGCAACCAATCGCCGCGACCTGTTCGATTGGGCCGTCAAGGAATACAAGGTCGGCGTCAACCAGATCGATGCCGACGGTTTCCTGCCCAACGAACTCAAGCGCAAGCAACGCGCCCTGTCCTACCACAACTATGCCCTGCCGCCGTTGGCGATGATCGCCAGTTTCGCCCAGGTCAATGGTGTGGACCTGCGCCAGGAAAACAACGGCGCCCTCAAGCGACTGGGTGATCGGGTGCTGGCCGGGGTGGAAGACCCGGACATCTTCGAAGAGAAGAACGGCGACAAACAGGACATGAAGGACCTGAAGATCGATTCGAAATTCGCCTGGCTCGAACCGTTCTGCAGCCTCTACACCTGCAGCGAGGATGTGCTGGAACGCAAGCATGAGATGCAACCGTTCAAGACCTTCCGCCTCGGCGGTGACTTGACCCGGGTGTACGACCCTTCGCGGGAGAAAGGTGAAAAAGGAAGCTGATTCACAACACATTTCCTGTGGCGAGGGAGCTTGCTCCCGCTGGGGTGCGTAGCGCCCCCAAGCCTGACGATGCGACTGCTTCGCAGCCGAGCGGGAGCAAGCTCCCTCGCCACAGGTAAGTGTCGGAAATGTAATCAACCACCCGGTTTTCATGGGGGGGTTTGGGGGGGCTCTGGCCCTTGACTGTTGATTCAACATGGAGAGATCGGGATGGTATTTTCATCCAATGTGTTCCTGTTTCTGTTCTTGCCGATCTTTCTCGGCTTGTACTACTTGAGCGGGCAACGCTATCGCAACCTGCTGCTGCTGATCGCCAGCTACGTGTTCTATGCCTGGTGGCGGGTGGACTTCCTGGCGCTGTTCGCCGGCGTCACCTTGTGGAACTACTGGATCGGCCTGAAAGTCGGTGCCGCCGGTGTGCGGACCAAACCGGCCCAACGCTGGCTGTTGCTCGGCGTGGGCGTGGATTTGGCCATCCTGGGCTACTTCAAGTACGCCAACTTCGGCGTGGACAGCCTCAATGCAATCATCACCAGCTTTGGCCTCAACCCGTTCATCCTGACCCATGTGCTGTTGCCGATCGGGATCTCGTTCTACATCTTCGAGTCCATCAGCTACATCATCGACGTCTATCGCGGTGACACCCCGGCGACCCGCAACCTGATCGACTTCGCAGCGTTCGTGGCGATTTTCCCGCACCTGATCGCCGGCCCTGTGTTGCGTTTCCGCGACCTGGCCGACCAGTTCAACAACCGTACCCACACGCTGGACAAGTTCTCCGAAGGCTGCACCCGCTTCATGCAGGGCTTCATCAAGAAAGTGTTCATCGCCGACACCCTGGCGGTGGTGGCCGACCATTGCTTCGCCTTGCAGAACCCGACCACGGGCGATGCCTGGCTCGGCGCCCTGGCCTACACCGCGCAGCTGTACTTCGACTTCTCCGGCTACAGCGACATGGCCATCGGCCTGGGCCTGATGATGGGTTTCCGTTTCATGGAAAACTTCAAGCAGCCCTACATCAGCCAGTCGATCACCGAGTTCTGGCGCCGCTGGCACATCAGCTTGTCCACCTGGCTGCGCGACTACCTCTACATCACCCTGGGCGGTAACCGCAAAGGCACGCTGATGACCTATCGCAACCTGTTCCTGACCATGCTGCTCGGTGGTCTGTGGCACGGCGCGAACATCACCTACGTGATCTGGGGTGCCTGGCACGGCATGTGGCTGGCCATCGAGAAAGCGGTGGGCATCAACACCACGCCACGCAGCATCAACCCGATCCGCTGGGCGCTGACCTTCCTGCTGGTGGTGATGGGCTGGGTGATCTTCCGGGCCGAGAACCTGCACGTGGCCGGTCGCATGTACGCTGCCATGTTCAGCTTCGGCGACTGGTCGCTGTCGGAACTGACCCGCGCCAACCTCACCGGCCTGCAGATCGCCACGCTGGTGGTGGCCTACATCACCCTCGCCTTCTTCGGCCTGCGGGACTTCTACACCAACCGTCCGCCGGTCAAGACCAAGCCTGAGGTCAATACCGAGGCCAACGGCCCGGCCACCGCACAACCGGGGATGATCAAGGCCGTACCGGGTGACAACCCATCGACGATCCATGAGCCGGGCTACACCGTGGGTGTCGAAGCCCAGGTGCAACCGGCCTACTGGACCGTGGACTGGTCACGCTACGTGATGCGCGCCCTGGTGCTGCTGCTGTTCATCGCTTCGATTCTCAAACTCTCGGCGCAAAGCTTCTCGCCGTTCCTTTACTTCCAGTTCTGAGGGATCTGAACATGACCCGCTCATTACGCATCTTTTACATCGCACTGTTCATGCTGATCCTGACAGCGCTGGGCCTGTGGTCGATGCGCAGTTTCTTCGGCTTCAGCACCAACCCCGACGCCACCGTGCTCAACGGGCGCTGGGCCAAGGCCGTGGAAACGCACTACGACGACGAGTTCCCGATCAAGCGCCTGGGCACCAACATCTGGGCGGCGCTGGACTACAAGCTGTTCAACGAAGGCCGCAAGGGCGTGGTCCTGGGCCGTGACCAATGGCTGTACAGCGACGAAGAGTTCAACCCGATCGTCAACGAAGAGCTGAACCTGCAAGGCAACTACGCGCTGGTCGAAGGCGTGCGCCAGAAGCTCAAGGAACAAGGCATCACCCTGGTCATGGCGATCCTGCCGGCCAAGGCGCGGCTGTACCCCGAGCATCTGGGTGACGTGAAGCCATCGAGCATTCACGCCAATCTCTACCAGGATTTCCATGCTCGCGTGGCGGCCGACAAGATCCTCGCGCCTGACCTGCTCGGCCCGCTGCAACAGGCCAAGCAAGGCGGCCAGCAAGTGTTCCTGCGCACCGACACCCACTGGACCCCGGAAGGTGCCCAGGTCGCTGCCGAGAACCTGGCCAAGGCCATCGCGGAGAAGGCGCCGCTCAATGGCGAACCACAGCGCTTCGTCACTGAGCCTGCGGAAAAAATCACCCACAAGGGTGACCTGCGCCAGTTCCTGCCCCTGGACCCGCTGTTCGAAAACCTGATGCCCGCCCAGGAGCCGCTGGTCAAGCGCAACACCCGCGAAGCCGACGACCAGCCAGCCGGCGACGACGCGCTGTTCGCCGACGCCCAGGTGCCCGTGGCCCTGATCGGCACGAGCTACAGCGCCAACCCCAACTGGAACTTCGTCGGTGCACTCAAGCAAGCCCTGCACAGCGACGTCATCAACTACGCCGAGGACGGCCATGGCCCGATTCTGCCGATGCTCAGCTACCTCAAGAGTGATGCCTTCAAGAACAGCCCGCCACAGGTGCTGATCTGGGAGTTCCCTGAACGTTATCTGCCCGTGAACAACGAAATCGGCGACGCCGACCCACAGTGGGTCGCAGAGCTCAAGCAAGCCGGCGCGCGCCAACAGAACGTAGCCGCCAACACCCCATCCGAGACGCCCGACCGGGCGCAAAACTGAAAGAGAGGTCCACCATGACTTTCAACACTACTCCTCGCCGTCTCGCTGCTCGCTCCTTCAAGGCCGTTGCCCTCGTCGCCAGCATGAGCGCCCTCTCATTGTCCGCCTTTGCCGGTGACTCGGCCCTGTACGGTCCGGTCGCGCCAAAAGGCTCGAGCTTCGTACGTATCTACAACGCCAGCAACGCCGAAGTCAGCGCCACCGTCGGCAGCACCAACCTCAACGAAGTGGCCCCACTGGCCAGCAGCGACTTCAGCTTCATGCCGGGCGGTGACTACAACGCCAAGGTCGGCAGCCAGACCGTCCCGGTCAAACTGGCCCCCGATCACTACTACACCCTGGTCAACAACGCCACCGGCCAGCCTCAGTTGATCGAAGAACCGCCGTTCAAGAACAAGCAGAAGTCCCTGGTCCGCGTGCAGAACCTCACCGACAAGGCCCTGACCCTCAAGACCGCCGATGGCAAGACCGAAGTGGTACCGAATGTCGCGGCCAAGGGCCGTGGCGAGCGTGAAATCAACCCGGTGAAAGTGACCCTGGCACTGTTCGAAGGCGACAAGAAAGTCGGCGACCTCAAGCCTGTGGCCCTGGAGCGCGGCGAAGCGGCCGTACTGTACGTCACAGGCTCAGGCAGCAGCCTGTCGCCAGTGTGGGTGAAACGCCCGGTGTCGACACGATAAGAGCAGCGGCGAGCTTCTAGCTTCAAGCGGCAAGCTTTTACTTGCAGCTTGAAGCTTGAGGCTCGCCACTGCCGCAGGAACAACAACAAGAGAGTGAAACGACAGAACGCAGTAGCTCTAACAACCATTTCGCTTCAAGGAGTAACAAACATGATTCCGGTGATCTTGTCAGGTGGTAGTGGCTCACGTCTTTGGCCGCTTTCGCGCAAGCAATTCCCTAAACAGTTCCTGGCCCTGACCGGTGAACACACCCTGTTCCAGCAGACCCTCGAGCGCCTGGTGTTCGAAGGCATGGACACGCCGATCGTGGTCTGCAACAAAGACCACCGCTTCATCGTCAACGAACAGTTGAGCAACCGTAAGCTCGAAGCCCAGCGCATCCTGATGGAACCGTTCGGGCGTAACACCGCACCGGCCGTGGCGCTGACCGCGATGATGCTGGTCAACGAAGGTCGCGACGAGCTGATGCTGGTGCTGCCGGCCGACCACGTGATCGAAGACCAGAAAGCCCTGCAACGCGCCCTGGCCCTCGCTACCGTGGCTGCCGAGCGTGGCGAGATGGTGCTGTTCGGCATTCCGCCAACCAAGCCGGAAACCGGCTATGGCTACATCAAGTCGACCAACGATGCGCTGCTGCCTGAAGGTGTGAGCCGGGTTTCGCACTTCGTCGAAAAACCCGACGCCAAGCGCGCCACCGAGTTCCTGGAGGCCGGCGGTTATTTCTGGAACAGCGGCATGTTCCTGTTCCGCGCCAGCCGCTTCCTCGAAGAGCTGAAAAAACACGATCCGGACATCTACGACACCTGCCTGCTGACTCTGGAGCGCAGTGAGCAGACGGCCGACACCATTACCTTCGACGAAGCCACCTTCGCCTGCTGCCCGGACAACTCCATCGACTACGCCGTGATGGAAAAAACCCAGCGCGCCTGCGTGGTTCCCCTGGCCGCCGGCTGGAGTGATGTCGGTTGCTGGGCGTCGCTGTGGGAAGTCAACGAAAAGGACACCAACGGCAACGTCACCAAGGGCGACGTGGTGATCCAGGACAGCCGCAACTGCATGATCCACGGCAACGGCAAGCTGGTGTCGGTGATCGGCCTGGAAAACATCGTGGTGGTCGAAACCAAGGACGCCATGATGATTGCCCACAAGGACAAGGTCCAAGGCGTCAAGCAGATGGTCAACACCCTCAACGCCCAGGGCCGCACCGAGACCCAGAACCACTGCGAGGTCTATCGTCCGTGGGGTTCCTATGACTCGGTGGACATGGGCGGTCGCTTCCAGGTCAAGCACATCTCGGTCAAGCCGGGCGCGTGCCTGTCCCTGCAGATGCACCACCACCGTGCCGAACACTGGATCGTGGTCAGCGGCACCGCCGAAGTGACCTGCGACGAGAACGTGTTCCTGCTCTGCGAAAACCAGTCGACCTACATCCCGATCGCGTCGGTCCACCGCCTGCGCAACCCGGGCAAGATCCCACTGGAAATCATCGAAGTGCAGTCCGGCAGCTACCTGGGCGAAGACGACATCGAGCGTTTCGAAGACATCTACGGTCGCTCCACCCCGATCGAACGTGGCGTCTCGGTGAAGACCATCGCACAGTAACCAGCTACAACGATCAACTGTACAAGAAGCCCCCATCCAGCCCACTGCGTCCCTATCCGCAGTGAGTTGGGTGGGGGCTTTTTTTGCAGTCGGTGATGGGCAGGCATCATTGCTTCAACATTGCCCGCCCCCTTCGGTAGGATGTGCCTACGGTAACGGAGGCTTCCACCATGCTTATCGGCGTCTTGCTGGTCATCACCTGGCTCATCCTGCTGTTGCGCTACCCGGCCAAGGCCTTGCCGGTCTCCCTGGCGGCGTTCATCGGTCTCGGGCTGGTCGCTGCGTGGGTGCTCTGGCAGGAAAACCGCGAGACCCGGCAATTGGAGCGCCTGGAAATGCGCATTACCTATACCCCCGGACAATGCCCCGCCGACCGTCCGCTGTCGCTGAACCTGAAAAACACCAATGACGTGCCGCTGATCGAACTGCGCTGGCAGGTCGCGGCCTATGCGCCTGGCGACACCATCAACCTGGCCGACACCCCCTACGACGCACCGCGCTACCGGGGCCCCGGCCAATTGCAGGCCGGCGCTGACTGGCAAGACTGCCTGCCCCTGCCACCCTTGCGTCCGGGTTATCGCCCGCAGACCCTGGAGTTTCGCGCCGAGCGATTGCACGGCAGCTTTTCCAACTGATTGCTCCCCCCACTTTTTGCACAAGGAATGCGCCATGCCTGTTGCGCTGATTACCGGATGTTCCAGCGGCATTGGCCGCGCCCTCGCCGACGCCTTCAAGACTGCGGGTTATCAAGTCTGGGCCACGGCGCGCAAGGTTGAAGACGTAGCGACGCTCAGCGCTGCCGGGTTCACCGCTGTGCAACTGGACGTCAACGGCGGCCAGGCCCTGGAACAACTCAACGAACGGATCAACCAGCAGCATGGCGGCCTGGATGTGCTGGTCAACAATGCCGGCTACGGCGCCATGGGCCCTCTTCTGGACGGTGGCGTGCCGGCCATGCAGCGTCAGTTCGAAACCAACGTGTTCGCCATCGTCGGGGTCACCCGCGCGCTGTTCCCGGTGTTGCGTCGGGCCAAGGGGCTGGTGGTGAACATCGGCAGCGTTTCCGGGGTGCTGGTCACGCCGTTTGCAGGGGCCTACTGCGCCTCGAAGGCCGCGGTGCATGCCTTGAGCGATGCCTTGCGCATGGAACTGGCGCCGTTCGGCATCCGCGTGATGGAGGTCCAACCCGGCGCCATCGCCTCCAGCTTCGCCAAGAATGCCGGCCACGAAGCCGAACAGCTGATCAGCGAACAATCGCCCTGGTGGCCGCTGCGCGACAGCATCCGCGCCCGGGCCAAGGCGTCCCAGGACAAACCAACCCCGGCCAGCGAGTTCGCCGCCGGGCTGCTCAAGGCCGTGCAACAACCCCGGCCGCCCCGCCTGCTGCGCCTGGGCAATGGCAGCCGGGCATTGCCGTTGATGGCGAGCTGGCTGCCCAAGGGGTTGCTGGAGAAGGGGTTGATGAAGCGGTTTGGGTTGGGTGGACTGCTGTAACCATCAAGGGCTGGCGAGCTTTGCTGTTGTGGCGAGGGAGCTTGCTCCCGCTGGGTGGCGAAGCCGCCCCCAACCAGGCATTGCGGTGCGGCAGATCAAGGGTGGCGTCCAGGATACGACTGCTGCGCAGCCGAACGGGAGCAAGCTCCCTCGCCACAGGAATAGGGGTGACAAGCCTCTTTGTCCCCCTGCCAGCGTCGCCTCAGCGCTCGGTTTGGGGCTCGACCACCACCGTGCAAGTCATCCCCGCCGCCAGCAACACCCCGTCGGGTACTTCATCGAGATGAATGCGCACCGGCACCCGCTGGGCCAGGCGAACCCAGTTGAAGGTCGGGTTCACGTCGGCGATCAGTTCGCGGCTTTCGGGGTTGTCCCGATCGTAGATGCCGCGGGAGATGCTTTCCACATGCCCCTTGAGCATCTCACCGCTCATCAACTGCAACTGCGCTGAATCGCCGACCCGCACCTTGGGCAACTTGGTCTCTTCGAAGAAGCCATAGACCCAGAACGAATTCATGTCCACCACGGCCATCTTCGCCTCGCCGATGCGGGCGTAGTCGCCACGGTGCACATTGAGGTTGGTGACGTAGCCGTCCACCGCCGCACGGACTTCGGTGCGCGACAGGTTCAGCTCAGCGGCTTCCAATTGCGCCTGGGCCTGCTGGTAATCGGCCAGGGCCGAGTCGGCGATGTTGCTGGCGTCGTCGCGGTTTTCCCGGGAGATCACCAGGCTGTCCAGGTCGGCACGCCGATGGGCGTTGACCTTGCGCATCTCCCAGGTGGCCTTGCGCGACGCCACCAGGGAGCGCGCCTGCTTCACGGCGATTCGGTAATGCTCAGGATCGATGCGCATCAACAGGTCGCCCTTTTTCACCGATTGGTTGTCGCGCACCGGCACTTCGACCACCTCGCCACTGACATCGGCGGCCACATTGATGATGTCGGCCCGCACCCGCCCATCGCGGGTCCAGGGTTCGTTCATGTAATGGACCCATAACGTACGGCCGATCCACAGCGCCAGGGCCAGAACCAACAGCGTCGCCAGCAGGCTGAAAAACTTTCTCATCGCATCGATCTCAACGGTAGACCGTCAGCGCCAGCGCGCCGAACAGACAGGTAAATAGACTCAGGCGCAACAACGCCGGGTGCCAGAAGAAGCGGTACAGGTCCAGCCCCGACAGGAAGCGGTCCAAGGCCCAGGCCAGGCCGGCGGCGATGAAAAACATCAAGGTCATGGTGGGCATGTACACACCATGGAAGGCGATCTCACGGGGCATGTTCAGGTTCCTGGGGAAGCGGTGTGGCAGGCGGCATGGCAGGCGGTATGACATAGCCGGCCAAGGGCGATTGCGGGTCGAGCAACGAGGTGCGGATGAAATGCAGGTAGCTTTTCACGCGGCGCAGCGCCGAGGTGTCGAAATGCGGGGCGAAGGGTTCGTCGGTGGCCTGCACGCGGCCGATGGCATGGTCCACCGCCACCAGGGCACGTTCCAGATTGCTCTGGCTCGGTTGGCGGAACAACCGCACCAGCGCCCGCCCCATCACACGAATCGCCTGGCGCCACGGTTGGCGTTCGGCATACGCCGGATGCACCGGTAAAATCGCCTGTTCCTTGCGCAACTCGATAATCGCGTGGCCGACCTCCAGCACCACAAACATCCAGCGCAGCAAGTCCCGTTGCACCCGCGGCTGCCCCGCCGCCAGCCCGTAGGCCTGATGCAGCAAGTCGCGGGTACCACTTTCGAAGCTCGATGCCAGGCCCTTGAGCTTGCCACTGATGGCAAACACCACTTGCTCGCGCAAATCCTGTTCGAGCCGGCGCCACAACCAGCGACTGTTGGGCGGCAGGATGATTGCCCCGGCCGCGGCACACACCAGCATGCCGAGGATCATCGCGATGTAATCGTTGATGAAGGCGTAGGGGTTGTAGACCGTCAGGTTGTCCGGCACCGAACCGGTGCTGAAAAAGATCAGCAGCCCCAGCCCGACCCCGGCGTATTTCGGCCGCGAGCTGAGGAACGAACCGAGCATGATCACCGGCGCCAACATCACGCAGAGCAAAGGGAAGCCGTCGATCAGCGGGAAGATGAAGAACATCTCGACAAAGCCGATCAACGCCCCGAACAACGTGCCGCAGGCCATCTGGAAAGCCATGCGCTTGGGGTTCGGCGTCGCGGCCGACAAGCCCACGGTGGCGGCGGCGATCATCGTCATGGTCGCGCCGCTCGGCCAGGCCGTGGCGACCCAGTAACTGCCCAGCACCAACAGGATGAAGGCGGCGCGAACACCCGATGCCGTGGCGGCCAGCCAGTTGGTCTGCGGCACGAATGGTTCGTCCCAGCGCTCACGTTCGTGGCGATGATCGGCCAGCGAGGCGTGGGTCAGGGCATAGCCGTGCAAGTCGTCGACGAAGCGATAAAGCAGCTCGTAGGCGGTATGGAAATCCAGTTGCTGCCCATCACTGGGCGCCGTGTCCTGGAACAACGCCCGCAGCCTTCGCACCTGGGCCGGCAGCTCGGCCTTGTACTCAGCCAGCGCCGCCGCCAGACGGGCCGCATCGGCATCGGTCAGGGCGCGGCCACTGAAACCGTCGAGCAGTTCGGCCAACGTTTGCAAGCCCGGCTTGATGGCGTCTACCACATGATCCGCGGCGCTGCCGCGCAAGCGCTCCAGCAATTGGTGCAAGGCGTTGAAGCGGGTGGTGATGCCCATGAATTCGCTGTTCAAGCGACTGAGCCGGCCGTTGCGCCGACGCATGTGCGGGTCTTCGAACACGGTCACGCTGCGCAGGCTTTCCAGGCCCACCGCCTCGGCAATGAAGCCCACGTTGCGCGCTTCGAAGGTCTCGCGCTTGCTGCGCCCACGCAGGCCATCGGTGACAAACAGGGCAAATACCCCAAAGCGCTGGTACAAGGCATTGCGCATGGCGGCACTGGCGGTTTGCGGCAGGATCGCGGCGCTGACCAGGGTGGAGCAGAGAATGCCCAGGGAAATCTCCAGCACCCGCCAGACCGCGGCCATGAACGCGCCTTCCGGATGGGCCAGGGCCGGCAGGCCGATCATCGCCGCGGTGTAGCCGGCCAGCACAAAACCATAGGCCCGGAAATTGCGATATCGCGCCGCCCCTGCCGAACAAAGGCCAACCCAGGCCGCCAGGCAAGCGAGGAACGGCTCGGTGTTCTGGGCAAACAAGGCGATCAGCGCCACCATCACCGCCGAGCCGGCCAGGGTGCCAAGGAAGCGGTAGAAACTCTTGGCGAACACCTGCCCGCTCTGGGGCTGCATGACAATGAACACGGTGATCATGGCCGTGCGCGGTTGCGGCAACTCCAGGCGCATCGCCAACCACAAGGTCAGGAACGCGGCAAACAGGACCTTGAAGATATAGACCCAGGTCACCCCGTCGCTGCGGGCCCAGTCGAAGAAACCCCGGCGCCATTCAAGACGGTACAGCCAGCGTGCGAGGGCAAGTAAAGACGTCACAGGACTCAGCATCGTGGCGAGGGAGCTTGCGCCCGCTTGGGCGCGCAGCACCCACTTGAGGGGACTGCCGCGCAGTCCAGCGGGAGCAAGCTCCCTTGCCACAGGGCATGGCTCAAGTCAGGGCTGTCGTTGCCGGCTTCAAGCCCGCCGCCCAGCGCCGTCACCAGGTCGGCATGGGCGCTCAAGCGCGCCGCCTGCACTTGCTGTTGCACCTGTTGCTGCTTGAACAACAGGCTTTGGGCGTTGAGCACGTTGAGGTAGTCAGTGAGCCCGCGCTGGAACGCCACCATTGCGATGTCGTAGGTGCGCTGGGCTGCGGCCACCGATTCGGCAGCGAAAGCCTGCTGCTTGTCCATCGATTGGCGGCGGATCAGTTGGTCTGAAATGCCCTTGAGGGCGTTCACCAGTGTCTGGTTGTAGTGCGCCACGGCGATGTCATAACCGGCCGCCGCCTCACCCAGCTGCGAACGCAAGCGGCCGCCGTCGAAGATCGGCAACGTGATCGCCGGCCCGACGTTGTAGGTGAGCTTCTTGCCCGTCAAAAACTCCAGCGCCCCACCGCCAGTGGCCATGTAGCCGAGGCTACCCACCAGGTCGACATTGGGATAGAAGCCGGCCCGGGCCACATCGATACCCCGGGCCTGGGCCGCTACTTGCCAACGCCCGGCAACCACATCCGGACGCTGGCCGAGCAGTTCGGCGGGCAAGGCCGACGGCAACTTCAAGGGCGCGCCGAGGGCCAGGGTCGGACGTTGCAATTGCGCGCCCTCTCCCGGCCCCTTGCCGGCCAGGGCCGCCAACTGATTACGGCTCAAGGCGATGGCTTCGTCCAGCGCGTCGAGTTGGCGATGGCTCTCGGGCACCGGTGCCTGGGCCTGGCTGACTTCGAAATGGGTGCCGATGCCGCCGTCCAGGCGTTTCTGCGCAAGGTCGAGAATCTGCTCTTGTTGGTGGAGAGTCGCGGCGACGATATCGCGCTGGGCGTAGTGCAGCGAAAACTGGATGTAGGCACGCACGATGTTGCTTTGCAGTTCCAGTTGCGCCTGGCGCGCCTCTGCGACACTGACATGGGCCAGGTCAACCGCCCGTTCGCTGGCATTGCGCTCGCGGCCCCACAGGTCCAGGGCGTAGCTCAAGCCCAGGGCGGCATTGTTGTCCCAGGTCGTGGTGTCGGCCAGCTCGCCCGGGCCATAGAACTGATCGGTGGGCCAGTTATGGCGCTTGAGGGTCGCCTCGCCATTGATCTGCAGCGACTCGGCGGCCTCGGCAACACCGGCCATGGCCTTGGCCTGGCGCACCCGCGCGGCGGCCATGGCCAGGCTCGGGCTGTCCTGCATGGCCAGGTCGACCCAGCGATCCAGCTGCCGATCGCCATAGGCTTGCCACCACTGGCGGGTGGGCCAGCGGGCGTCGCGAGCCGCCTCGCGGATGGCGGCATCGGTCGCCAGTTGATTGGCCGGCAGTACCTGGCTTTGCGGCCCAATCCCGCCTGTCCCGATGCACCCGCTGATGGTTAATGTCAGAACCCAAACACTGAGAGTCTTCAGCTCTCTGCTGATGCAACGCGGCACTTGCGCAAAATTCCTAGGAGAGAGAGACGAAAACCTGTAGGAGCACCCTGTGGGAGCGGGCTTGCCCGCGAAGGCGGTTACCCTGGCAACATCACCGCCAACTGACCCACCGCTTTCGCGAGCAAGCCCGCTCCCACAGGTACTGCATCAGACAGCAGGGCCAGACCAGCGCCACAGTGCCGGCAATTCTAGGCATCCCCCTCCCCGCCGATAAGCCGACCTTTCTGTGAATCTTTGTTACCGTTAACGCGATAATCCATTAGTCGGGTCCCGCTGCTCTGTAACTTCGTGTCACAATTTGCCACCTCCCAAGAGAGCCCTCCATGGACACCTTGCAAAACATGCGCGCGTTCAGTTGTGTTGCCGAAGCTGGCAGTTTCACCGCTGCCGCCGCGCAACTGGACACCACGACGGCCAACATCTCGCGCGCGGTTTCCAACCTGGAAGCCCATCTGCAAACCCGCCTGCTCAACCGCACCACTCGCCGCATTGCCCTGACCGAGGCAGGTAAACGCTACTTGTTGCGTTGCGAGCAGATCCTGGCTTATGTCGAAGAAGCGGAAGCCGAGGCCAGCGACGCCCATGCCCGACCGGCCGGGCAGTTGAAGGTCCACACGATGACCGGCATCGGCCAGCATTTCGTGATCGACGCCATCGCCCGTTATCGCAAGACCCATCCGGATGTGACCTTCGACCTGACCCTGGCCAACCGCGTGCCGGACATCCTCGACGAGGGCTACGACGTCTCCATCGTGCTCGCCAGCGAGTTGCCGGATTCGGGCTTCGTCTCCCAGCGCCTGGGGATCACCTACAGCATCGTCTGCGCATCGCCCGCCTATGTGAAAGCCAGCGGCTGCCCGCAAAAACCCGGCGACCTGCTCAACCACGCCTGCCTGCGCCTGGTCAGCCCGGTCATTCCGCTGGAAAAATGGGTGTTCGACGGCCCGGAAGGCCAGGAGATGGTCACCATCCACAGCTCACCGTTCCTGGTGAATTCCGCCGATGCGATGAAAACCGCGATCACCAGCGGCATGGGCGTGGGGGTGTTGCCGGTGTACGCCGCCATCGAAGGCCTGCGCAACGGCACGCTGGTGCGGGTCATGCCCAACTACCGCTCCCAGGAACTGAACCTCTATGCCATCTACCCGTCGCGCCAATACCTGGATGCGAAGATCAAGACCTGGGTCGAGTACCTGCGAGGCTCGTTGCCTGAAATCCTCGCGGCGCACCAGTCTGAGCTGGCGGCTTACGAATTGAGTGGAAGCCTGGCAGGCGCACGGGTCGCGAACTGAAGTCGCCCCCGTGCGTGAAGGATGATGTCAGCGCTTGCCCATCGAACGACGCGTGCCGGGAGGCGCGGCGCCCGGGGTCTTGGTATGGCCATTCTTCGCGCCGTTCTTGTACCACGGCTGCTGGCCGGCGCCCTTGGCCGCAGCCAGTTCACCGGGTTTGAACGGGAATTTGAAGGCAGGGATCGCCGCTTTGGCGTCCTCGGTGCAGGAAACATCGCTGTCGGACAAATCGGCCTGTTCGCCGCCGGGGAGTTCATCCGCAGGCGAAGGTGTCGGGGAAGTCATGTGAGGCTCCGGGTCATGCATGCAAGTCGGGCCCAAAGGGCGAGCCGCGAAAGGCGGCAGTATACCTGCCCGATATCACCGCGCGCAGGGCAGTTTCATCTGGCACGACCATTCATCTGACGGCAAGCCAGGACAAAACTGACAAGCCTGTCAGTTAGCCGTCACCTTCCTGACCGGCTCGTAACGCTATATAAGAAAGCTCAAACTCCTGTGTCCCGAACCGGCCCTTCATATCCATGCACACCCAGAAGAAAACCGTCCTGCTCGTCGTGCTGTTGGTCGCCCTGGCGGCCCTTGTCCTCTGGTTCGTGTTCAGGCCCGTGACCGCCAAGCCCAGCGCTCCCGCCGCCGTTCCGGTGCGGGTCGTCAGCGTGGTGCAAAAGGATGTGCCGCGCTTTGCCAGCGGCATCGGTACGGTCCTGTCGCTGCACAGCGTGGTCATCCGGCCGCAGATCGACGGCATCCTCACCCGGCTGCTGGTCAAGGAAGGGCAACTGGTCAAGAAAGGTGACCTGCTGGCGACCATCGACGATCGTTCGATCCGCGCCAGCCTCGACCAGGCCCGGGCCCAACTCGGCGAGAGCCAGGCGCAGCTGGCGGTGGCCCAGGTCAATCTCAAGCGCTACAAATTGCTGAGCGTCGATGACGGCGTCTCGAAGCAGACCTACGACCAGCAGCAGGCGCTGGTCAACCAGCTCAAGGCCACCGCCCAGGGTAACCAGGCGGCCATCGACTCGGCTCAGGTGCAACTGTCCTACACCCAGATCCGCTCCCCGGTGAGCGGTCGCGTCGGCATTCGCAATGTGGATGAAGGCAACTTCCTGCGCACCAGCGACGCCGAAGGCCTGTTCACGGTGACCCAGATCGACCCGATCGCCGTGGAGTTCTCCCTGCCCCAGCAAATGCTGCCCACCTTGCAACGCTTGATCGCGGCGCCCGAGCAAGCCTTGGTCAAGGCCTATCTCGGTGCCGATGGCGCTAGCGGGGAACTGCTCGGCGAGGGGCGCCTGAGCCTCATCGACAACCAGATCAACGCCAACACCGGAACCCTGCGGGCCAAGGCTGAATTCGACAACGCCGCGCAACGGCTGTGGCCCGGGCAACTGGTGACGCTGAAGATCCAGACCGCCCTCGACAAGGACGCCCTGGTGGTGCCTCCCTCCGTGGTCCAGCGCGGGCTGGAGCAACACTTCGTGTACCGGATCAAGGGCGACAAGGTCGAGAGCGTGCCGGTGGTCATGGTTTACCAGGACAGCGACATACACATCATCAAAGGGGTGAACGCTGGCGATCAACTGGTGAGCGATGGTCAGTCACGGCTCAAGCCGGGCAGCCACATCCAGGTGCTCAGTGCCCCGCCCGCCCTGGCCAAGACCGCGGAGCCGCAACCGTGAAGGGCCGCGGCTCGGTTTCAGCGTGGTGCATCGACCACCCCATCGCCACGGTGCTGCTGACGTTTGCCCTGGTACTGCTGGGCGTGATCGCGTTTCCTCGCCTGCCCGTCGCGCCGTTGCCGGAAGCCGAATTCCCGACCATCCAGGTCAACGCCCAGTTGCCCGGGGCCAGCCCCGAAACCATGGCCTCGTCAGTGGCGACGCCGCTGGAAGTGCAATTCAGTGCCATCCCCGGCATCACCCAGATGACCTCCAGCAGCGCCCTGGGCTCGACCAACCTGATCCTGCAATTCAGCCTCGATAAAAGCATCGACACCGCCGCCCAGGAAGTGCAGGCGGCGATCAACACCGCCGCCGGCAAACTGCCCAACGACATGCCGAACCTGCCGACCTGGCGCAAGGTCAATCCCGCTGACAGCCCGGTGTTGATCCTCAGCATCAGCTCCTCCCTGATGCCCGGCACCGAGCTGAGCGACTACGTCGAAACCCTGCTCTCGCGCCAGATCAGCCAGATCGACGGCGTAGGACAAATCTACATCACCGGCCAGCAGCGTCCGGCGATCCGGGTCCAGGCCTCGGCTGATCGACTCGCCGCCATCGGCCTGACCCTGGCGGACATCCGCCTGGCGCTCCAGCAGGCCAGCCTCAACCTGGCCAAGGGCGCCCTGTACGGCGATTCGAGCATTTCCACCCTGTCCACCAACGACCAGCTGTTCCAGCCTGAGGAGTACGGTGAGCTGATTGTGTCCTACAAGGACGGCGCACCGGTTCACCTCAAGGACATCGCCAAGGTCATCAACGGCTCGGAAAACGCTTACGTCCAGGCCTGGTCCGACAGCGAACCAGGGGTCAACCTGGTGATCTTCCGGCAACCGGGGGCGAACATCGTCGAAACCGTCGACCGCATCCAAGCGGCCCTGCCCACCCTGCAAGCCATGCTGCCCGCTGCCATACAGGTCAAGGTACTGATCGACCGCACCCAGACTATCCGCGCCTCGTTGCACGAAGTGGAGATCACCTTGCTGATCGCGGTGCTGTTGGTCGTCGCGGTGATGGCGCTGTTCCTGCGCCAGCTCTCGGCAACCCTGATTGTCTCGGCGGTGCTGGGGGTGTCGCTGACCGCCAGTTTCGCCCTGATGTACGTGATGGGCTTCAGCCTGAACAACCTGACCCTGGTGGCAATCGTCATCTCGGTCGGGTTCGTGGTGGACGATGCGATTGTGGTGGTGGAGAACATCCACCGGCATCTGGAGGCCGGCGACGGCATGCGCGAAGCGGCGATCAAGGGAGCGGGTGAGATCGGCTTCACCGTGGTCTCCATCAGCTTCTCGCTGGTAGCGGCATTCATCCCGCTGCTGTTCATGGGCGGTGTGGTCGGGCGCCTGTTCAAGGAATTTGCCCTGACCGCCACCTCGACCATTCTGATTTCGGTGGTGGTGTCGCTCACCCTGGCACCGACCCTGGCCGCGCTGTTCATGCGTGCCCCGGTACATCATGCCCACAGCAAGATGGGATTCGGCGAGCGTCTGCTGGGCTGGTACGAGCACGGCCTGCGTCGGGCCCTGGCCCATCAAAAACTGATGATAGGCGTGTTCGGCCTGACCCTGGCACTGGCGGTGGTGGGCTACGTGTTCATCCCCAAGGGGTTCTTTCCGGTACAGGACACCGGCCTGGTACTGGGCACCAGCGAAGCCGCCGCCGATGTGTCGTTCCCGGACATGGTCGCCAAACACAAGGCCCTGGCCGACATCGTCGCCGCCGACCCGGCGGTGCAGACCTTCTCCCATTCCGTCGGTGTTTCGGGCAATAACCAGACCATCGCCAACGGCCGTTTCTGGATCGCCCTCAAGCCCCGGAGCGAGCGTGACGTGTCGGCCAGCGGCTTCATCGACCGAATCCGCCCGCAATTGCTGAAAATCCCCGGTGTAGTGCTGTACCTCAGGGCCGGGCAGGACATCAACCTCAGCTCCGGCCCCAGTCGCGCCCAATATCAATACGTGCTCAAGAGCAACGACGGGCCGAGCCTCAACGCCTGGACGCAAAAACTCACCGACAAGCTGCGCGGCAACCCGGCGTTCCGTGACATCTCCAACGACCTGCAACTGGGCGGCAGCATCACCCACATCAACATCGACCGCAGCGCGGCAGCGCGCTTCGGCCTCACCGCCACCGATGTCGACCAAGCCCTGTACGACGCCTTCGGCCAACGGCAGATCAATGAATTCCAGACCGAGACCAACCAGTACAACGTGATCCTGGAACTCGATACCGCGCAGCGGGGCAAGGCCGAAAGCCTGGCGTATTTCTACCTGCGTTCCCCCCTGAGTGGGGAAATGGTGCCGCTCTCGGCCCTGGCCCGCTTCGATGCGCCGAGCAACGGCCCGCTGTCGATTGCCCACGACGGCATGTTCCCGGCCGCCAACCTGTCGTTCAACCTGGCGCCCGGCGTCGCCCTGGGAGACGCGGTGCGCCTGCTCGACCAGGCGAAGAACGAAATCGGCATGCCCGCCGCCATCACCGGTAATTTCCAGGGCGCGGCCCAGGCCTTCCAGAGCTCGCTGGCGAGCCAGCCATGGCTGATCCTCGCCGCGCTGGTGGCCGTGTACATCATCCTCGGCGTGCTCTACGAGAGCTTCGTGCACCCGTTGACGATCATCTCCACCCTGCCCTCGGCCGGCCTCGGCGCGCTGATCATGCTCTGGCTGCTGGGCCAGGATTTTTCGATCATGGCGCTGATCGGGCTGGTGCTGCTGATCGGGATCGTCAAGAAGAACGGCATCCTGATGATCGACTTCGCCCTCGACGCCCAGCGCAACAAAGGGTTGGCGCCCCAGGAGGCGATTTTCCAGGCGTGCCTGACACGCTTCCGGCCGATCATGATGACCACCCTGGCCGCCCTGCTCGGCGCCTTGCCGCTGATGCTCGGCTATGGCCCCGGCGCGGAGCTGCGCCAGCCCCTGGGCATCGCGGTGGTGGGCGGCCTGCTGGTGAGCCAGGCGCTGACGCTGTTCACCACGCCGGTCATATACTTGTGGCTGGAGCGACTGTTCCATCGGCCCGCCCACCAGCCAGGGTCGGCGCCGACGGCGGCGCTGGCGAGCACAGACCACTGAGGCAGGGCCATGCGCGTTCTGATTATCGAAGACGAAGAAAAAACCGCGGACTACCTGCACCGCGGCCTGACCGAACAGGGCTATACCGTGGACGTGGCGCCGGACGGCATCGAGGGGCTGCACCTGGCCCTGGAAACCGACTATGCGGTGATCGTGCTCGACGTGATGCTGCCGGGCCTGGACGGCTTCGGCGTACTGCGGGCCCTGCGCGCCCGCAAGCAGACACCGGTGATCATGCTCACCGCCCGGGAACGGGTCGAGGACCGCATCAAGGGCTTGCGCGACGGCGCCGATGACTACCTGGGCAAACCTTTCTCCTTCCTCGAACTGGTGGCCCGCCTGCAAGCCCTGACCCGCCGCAGCGGCGGCCATGAACCGGTGCAGGTGAGCATCGCCGACCTGTGGATCGACCTGATCAGCCGCAAGGCCACACGGGCCGGCCAGCGCCTGGACCTGACGGCCAAGGAGTTCTCCCTGCTCAGCGTCCTGGCCCGCCGCCAGGGTGAAATCCTCTCGAAAACCGCCATTGCCGAAATGGTCTGGGACATCAACTTCGACAGTGACGCCAACGTGGTGGAAGTGGCGATCAAACGCTTGCGGGCCAAACTCGACGGGCCATTCGAACAGAAGTTGCTGCACACCATTCGCGGCATGGGTTATGTGCTGGAGAGTCGCAGCGATGACCGTCCCTGACAGCATCGCCCTGCGCCTGAGCGGCATGTTCACGCTGGTGGCGGCGCTGGTGTTCCTGTTGATCGGTGGCGCTTTATACCAGCAGGTCGGCAAGGGCCTGGGCCTGTTGCCCGAAGCCGAGCTCGATGCCCGCTACAGTGTCCTGGAGTCCACCGTTGGCCGCTACGGCACGCCTGAACACTGGGTGAAGATCAACAACAAGCTGCGACTGCTCGGTGAAGAAGACAAACGCATCCATTTCTGGATCGTCAGCGACGATCCGCGCTTTGAATACGGCGCTCCCGATGCACAGATCCGTGCCTTTGCCCAAGGCGCCCTGGGGAAGCGCGACCTGACCTTGCCCCATCGGGACTACCCGATGAAAGTATTGGTGAGCCAATTCCCGGCCAAGGACCAACGCCCGCCGCTGCGCTTCATGATCGGCATCGACACCCAGACCTTCTACCAGACCCAGCATCGCCTGCTGGTGGCGCTGGTGAGCCTGGCGATTGTCGGTGTGCTCCTCGCTTCGTTGCTGGGCTACTGGGTCGCGCGCATCGGCCTCAAACCGCTGATCAAGCTGTCCGATGAAGCCCGACGCCTGGCCCCGCCCCGCCTGTCCGGGCGCTTGCAACTGTCGCCCTTGCCGCCGGAGCTGAGCCAGTTCGTCAGTTCCTTCAACGCCACCCTCGACCGGGTCGAACAGGCTTACTCGCGGCTGGAATCGTTCAACGCCGACGTCGCCCATGAATTGCGCTCGCCCCTGACCAACCTGATCGGCCAGACCCAGGTTGCGTTGACCCGTGGACGCTCGGCCGAACACTACTTCGAAGTGCTGCAATCGAATCTCGAGGAGTTGGAGCGGCTGCGTTCGATCATCAACGACATGCTGTTCCTGGCCAGCGCCGACCAAGGCAGCAAGGCCACCAAGTTGACCAGCGCATCCCTGGCCGGCGAAGTGGCGACCACCCTCGATTACCTGGACTTCATCCTGGAAGATGCCCAGGTCCAGGTCCGGGTCAGCGGCGATGCCCAGGCCAACATCGAGATCGCCCACTTGCGACGGGCGCTGATCAACCTGCTGAGCAACGCCGTACAACACACCGCGCCCGGGCAAGTGATCGACGTGCACATCGAAGCCCTTGGCGACCAGATCACCCTCGCGGTCACCAACCCCGGCGAACCGATCGCCGGCGAGCACCTGCCACGCCTATTCGAACGTTTCTATCGCGTCGATGCCTCGCGCAGCAACAGTGGCGCCAACCATGGACTGGGGCTGGCCATCGTCAAGGCCATTGCACTGATGCACGGTGGCGATGTGTTCGTGCGCAGCGACCAGGGTGCCAACACGTTCGGGATCCGCTTGCCAGCCTGAGGCCTTCACAAGGTTCGATCTTTCCAGCATTGAATGCTGGGCGAAAGCCAACTCGATCAAAATCGACAGATCGCAGCCTTCGGCAGCTCCTACCCAGTTATTGCGCAAACACTGATTGCCCACTCTCATTGATCCAAGCACAATCAGCAAAAGGCCAGCATCTGGTTCATTGCCGGTTTGCAACCCTTTGGGACGGACCCCAGCCACATGACAATGCAGACATCGGAACCATGAGCGCGCGCAGTGCGACACCCGGCAACACCCCGCTTTCGAGACGTTCGGAACGGGTATTCGTACTGGCCAGCTCACTGGTTGTCATTGCCATCCTGAGCATCGTGACGTTTCTGTTGATCCGCGAACATGCCGCCGCACAAGAGGCGGCGACCCGTGCGGCGACCAATATCGTGCAATTGATTGACGCCGATGTGCTGCGTAACGTGGAGCTCTACGATCTGTCGCTGCAAGGTTTGGCCGCCGCCGCCAAACGCGACGACCTGAAAGACGTTTCGCCGGCGATTCGCCATCTGGCGCTGTTCGACCGCGCCACCGCCGCCCCCTACAAAGGCGACATCCTGCTGCTCGACAAGCGTGGCGATGTAATCGCCGACTCCGCCTCGCTCGAACCGCGCAAAGGCAATTACGCCGACCGGGAATATTTCCAGTCCCATGTCCAGGACCCGAGTCTGGGCATGATGATCAGTCGCCCGTTCCGCTCCAGGAGTGCCGCCCACGATTGGCGCATCAGTTTCAGCTATCGACTGAGCGACGAGCGGGGTGAGTTCATGGGCGTGGCCGAGGCCGCAATGCGCCTGAACTACTTCAGCCAGTTGTTCAAAAGCCTGAACATCGGCCACGGGACGGTCAACCTGATCAGCCGCGATGGGATTCTGTTGGCCCAGGAACCGCCCCTGGCCGACGACATGATCGGCAAGGACTTCAGCAACCGACCGAACTTCGTACGCATCCTGCGAGAAGGTAACGGCAGTTTTACCGGCATCTCCAGTGTTGATCAGACACAGCGGCTCTACACCTTTTCCCAGGTGGGCGACCTGCCATTGATTGTCGTGGTCGCGCTCTCCTACCAAGAGGTCTTCGCCTCATGGCAACGCACGGCGTTGTTGGTCAGCGGCGCCACCGGCGCGCTGTGCATCGGTTTGCTCTGGCTTACCTGGCTGCTACGCCGCGAATTGCGACGCCGCTACAGAGCTGAACGGGAACTGGCCCAATTGGCGTCCATCGACGCCCTCACAGGACTGGCCAATCGACGAACACTGGACGAGACGTTGCAACAGGAATGGCTGCGCGCCCAACGTTCGGGCCAACCGTTGTCTGTGCTGATGATCGATGCCGATCATTTCAAGGCGTTCAATGATCGCCATGGTCATCAACAGGGGGACGAGGCCCTGCGCACCTTGGCGCAATTGATCGGCCAGCATGTCCGACGCCCCGCCGACCTGGCGGCGCGCTATGGCGGTGAGGAGTTCTCGGTGGTGCTGCCGGAGACCACCACCGCTGGCGCCTTCACCATGGCCCAGCATATTCGCGACGCGGTCGAACAACTGCCACCTGTGTCCGAGGGAGGAGCGCCCATGACGGTCAGTATCGGCATCGCCACTTGGACTCAGGGACCGTACAGCGAACTCAAACAACTCTTGTTCGCTGCGGACAAGGCGCTTTACCAGGCCAAGGCCAGTGGGCGTAATCGTGTGGTTTGCGCGATGTGACACCGGAGCATCCAAAGGCGATGGGCATGACGCCCTCTGTGCATGAACATGGTGCTCTCTGTGGCGAGGGAGCTTGCTCCCGCTGGGCTGCGCAGCAGCCCCCAAGGCAGTCAACTCAATTTACCTGACACACCGGGTTGTCAGGTTCTGGGGCCGCTGCGCGCCCCAGCGGGAGCAAGCTCCCTCGCCACAGGTTCCCGCATCGCTCCCGAAGAAACACCCGACCATAAAAAAAGGCCACCCAAAGGCAGCCTTCAAAAACTAGAGAGGTTTTTTGCCTACACGGCCGCAACAGGGCGCATGTAAGAGATTGGTGCGGTGCTGGCGTCTTCGAACGTCACGACTTCCCAAGCATCTTTCTGCTCAATCAACTTGCGCAGCAGCTGGTTGTTCAGTGCATGGCCGGACTTGAAGCCCTTGAACTCACCAATCAGGCTATTGCCCAGCAGGTAGAGGTCGCCGATTGCATCGAGGATCTTGTGCTTGACGAATTCGTCTTCATAACGAAGGCCGTCTTCGTTCAATACACCATCGGAATCGACCACGATCGCGTTTTCAACACTGCCACCGAGTGCGAGGTTGTGCTTGCGCAGGTACTCGATGTCACTCATGAAACCAAAGGTACGGGCGCGGCTGACTTCTTTTACGAACGAAGTGCTGGAAAAATCCACGCTTGCACTCTGGGTGCGGTCACGGAAAACCGGGTGATCGAAATCGATCTCGAAGCTCACCTTGAAACCTTCGAAAGGGACGAAAGTGGCGCGCTTGTCGCCGTCTTCCACGGTCACTTCCCGCAGGATGCGGATGAACTTCTTGGCTGCGTCCTGCTCTTCCAGGCCAGCCGATTGAATCAGGAATACGAAGGGTCCGGCACTGCCATCCATGATCGGGACTTCGGACGCGGAGAGCTCGACGTAGGCGTTATCGATGCCCAGGCCAGCCATGGCCGAGAGCAAATGCTCCACCGTATCCACTTTGGTGTCACCGTTGACCAGAGTGGTCGACATAGTGGTTTCACCAACGTTTTCCGCGCGAGCAGGAATCTGCACCACAGGGTCGAGGTCGGCACGACAAAACACAATGCCAGTATCGACAGGCGCGGGTTTGAGGGTCAGGTAGACCTTCTCGCCGGAGTGCAAGCCGACACCTGTGGCACGGATAATATTCTTCAGGGTGCGTTGTTTAATCATGGCATGGGCCGCTTCAGCGCAAATTGCGAACTGGTATCAACAAAGGCTGGCGATGATAGCAGACCAGACCTTTGCTGAACACCAATCACCCGTATCCCCCTGATACATTTCATCAATCGGCCTGACGACGCAGGAAAGCCGGGATGTCCAGGTAATCCAGATCGTCTTGCGGATTCATCTTCGCGGCAGTCGCAGTACCGGCCTGGGCCTGGTTGCGCATGACGGTCGGACGGTCCAGGTCACGGTAGTTCACCGCAGGCGCTTCCTGACGGGCAGACACTTGTTGTTGCGGTTGCGAAGCCATGGAAGTGTGAACGGTGTTGTCGATGACCTTCACAGGCTTCTCGATTTTGGCGCCCAGACCGGTGGCAACCACGGTGACGTGCAGCTCGTCGCGCATGTCCGGATCGATAACGGTACCGACCTTGACCATCGCGTGCTCGGAAGCGAAGGCTTCGATGATGCTACCCACGTCGGAGTACTCACCCAGGGACAGGTCAGGACCGGCGGTGATGTTCACCAGGATGCCACGCGCACCTTGCAGGTTCACGTCTTCGAGCAACGGGTTGCGAATGGCCGCTTCGGTGGCCTCGCGTGCACGGTTCGGACCGCTGGCGCAGCCAGTGCCCATCATCGCCATGCCCATTTCGCTCATGACCGTCCGTACGTCGGCAAAGTCGACGTTGATCATGCCCGGACGCTTGATGATGTCGGAGATACCGCGAACGGCACCGGCCAGTACATCGTCAGCCTTGGCGAAAGCCGACAGCAGGCTGGCGTCTTTACCGAGGATGGTCAGCAGCTTCTCGTTGGGGATGGTGATCAACGAGTCGACGCTTTCAGACAGCAGACGGATACCTTCGTCGGCGATCTGCATGCGCTTGCGGCCTTCGAACGGGAACGGACGAGTCACCACCGCAACGGTGAGGATCCCCATTTCCTTGGCCACTTCGGCAATGATTGGCGCCGCACCGGTACCGGTACCGCCACCCATGCCCGTGGTGATGAACACCATGTTGGTGCCTTGCAGGACTTCAGCGATACGCTCACGGTCTTCGAGAGCGGCCTGACGACCGACTTCAGGGTTGGCGCCGGCGCCCAGGCCTTTGGTCACGCCAGTGCCCAGTTGCAGGATGGTCCGCGCGCCGATGGATTTCAGCGCCTGGGCATCAGTGTTGGCGCAGATGAATTCAACGCCTTCAATGTTGCTCTTGACCATGTGGTTGACAGCGTTGCCGCCGCCACCGCCGACACCGATTACTTTGATAACCGGGCTAGCGGGGATGTTGTCTACGAGTTCGAACATTTTCCCTCTCCTTTCATTCTCTAGTTTTTTCGCCTACTGCGTTTGCTGCGTCTTCCAGCGCCAAGCCTGAAACCTGCCGCTTGAAGCTTTGAAACTGTTTAAAAGTTGCCTTTGACCCAAGCCTGGAGCCGCTCGAACAGCGGAGCCTTCGGCTCGTCGCTGCTATAGCTGTCGCGGCTGCCGATGCCTGAGAACGAAATCCCGTCGGACTGCTTCTGCAGGCCGTACATCAACAGGCCCACGCCAGTGGAATAGATCGGATTGCGGACCACGTCATCCAGGCCCTTGACGCCATGGGGCACGCCCAGGCGCACCGGCATGTGGAAAATCTCTTCGGCCAGCTCGACCGCGCCTTCCATCTTCGACGTACCGCCGGTCAGCACGATGCCGGCCGGGATCAGGTCTTCGTAGCCGCTGCGACGCAGTTCGGCCTGGATCAGCGTGAACAGCTCGTCGTAGCGCGGCTCGACCACTTCGGCCAGGGCCTGGCGCGACAGTTCGCGCGGTGGACGGTCGCCGACACTCGGCACCTTGATGGTTTCACCGGCACCCGCCAGCTTCGCCAAGGCACAGGCGTAACGGATCTTGATTTCCTCGGCGTATTGGGTCGGGGTACGCAACGCCATGGCGATGTCGTTGGTCACCTGGTCACCGGCAATCGGGATCACCGCCGTGTGGCGAATGGCGCCTTCGGTGAAGATCGCGATGTCGGTGGTGCCGCCGCCGATGTCCACCAGACACACGCCCAGTTCTTTCTCGTCGTCGGTCAGCACCGAGTAGGCCGAGGCCAGTTGCTCGAGGATGATGTCGTCGATTTCCAGGCCGCAGCGGCGCACGCATTTCTCGATGTTCTGCGCCGCGTTCACTGCACAGGTCACCACGTGGACCTTGGCTTCCAGGCGCACGCCGGACATGCCCAGGGGCTCACGCACGCCTTCCTGGTTATCGATCACGTAATCCTGCGGCAGGGTGTGCAACACACGCTGGTCCGCCGGGATCGCCACGGCCTGGGCCGCGTCGAGCACGCGCTCAAGGTCGGCGGAGCTGACTTCGCGATCACGAATCGCCACGATGCCGTGGGAGTTCAGGCTGCGGATGTGATTGCCCGCCACGCCGACGAACGCCGAGTGGATCCGGCAACCGGCCATCAGCTGCGCCTCTTCGATGGCGCGCTGGATCGATTGCACGGTGGACTCGATGTTCACCACCACGCCTTTTTTCAAGCCACGGGACGGGTGTGTACCGATCCCGACGATGACCAGCGTGCCGTCGTCCGCGACTTCGCCTACCAGCGCCACCACCTTGGAAGTGCCGATATCAAGACCGACGATCATTTTCCCGCTTTGCACGTTTGCCATGGGTCCTGCCTCTTCTTAATTCTTCGCGACGGCGGGTTCGGCCGTCGTCGGCGCTACAGGTTCCCGCCAGCCAACGGCCAGGCCGTTGGCATAGCGCAGATCGATGCGCGCAATGTTCGTAATCTGTTCTTTGAGCGTCTTGTCATAGATGGCGATGAAGCGGCGCATCTTTTCCACCAGGTTGCCGCGCCCGAGCAACAGCTCGATGCCCGGGCCCGAGCTGCCCGCGCCAGTGGTCAGAAACCAACTGCCGCGCTCACGCAATTCCAGGCGCGCGATGGAGAAGCCCAATGGCCGCAACATCTGGCTCAACACCTGGTACTGCTGCATCACTTGCTGCTGGGCCCGCTGTGGACCGAACAGTTGTGGCAAATGTTCATAGTTGGCCAGTTCCCGCGGCGTAAACGCCTGGCCCTGGTTGTTCAACAACGACTCGTCGCCCCAACGGGCCACTGGCAATTGCTCTTCCAGGCGGATCGACACCTGGTCGGGCCACACCCGGCGGACTTCGGCGTGGGCGATCCAAGGCATCTGCTCCAGTTCCTTGCGCATGCCCGCCAGGTCGATGGTGAAGAAACTCGACGCGACGTACGGAGCGATCCGCTGCTGCACGGCCTGCTGACTGATGTAGCTCAGGTCGCCCTGGACGTTGATCCGGGCGATCGGCCGGTCGGCATAAGGCAGCAACCGTTGCGCGCCTTCATACGTACCGAACCCCAACGCCACCAGCAGCACCGGCCAGAACAAGCTCTTGAGAAAACCAAAATTGGCTTTCGGCAAGCGCGCCGACATCGGCTCTTTGGCCACCATTCGGCTGGCACCCCGCGGCACCGGCTTGCGACCGGGTGCGGATGGCTGATGACGAAGCGATGCGCCTTGCATGGCTTAACCTCTTGACTCTTGATTGCCGACACTGGCAGCCAGGATCGACAGCACCAGTTGCTGGAAATCCAGGCCGGCGGCACGGGCCGCCATCGGTACCAGACTGTGATCGGTCATGCCGGGCGCGGTGTTGACTTCCAGGAACCAGAACTGCCCATCGGCGTCCTGCATCACGTCCGCCCGGCCCCAACCGGCAATACCCAGCGCCTCACAGGCCTTGGCCGTGAGGTCCATCAGTTGTTTTTCCTTGGCGGCGTCCAGCCCGCAGGGAATGCGGTACTGGGTATCGTTGGCGACGTACTTGGCGTCGTAGTCGTAGAACGTGTGCGGGGTGCCCAGCGCAATCGGCGGTAACACCTGGTCACGCAGGGTGGCGATGGTGAACTCGGGACCGGTGATCCACTGCTCGACCAACACTTGCGAATCGTAGGAACTGGCGTCTTTCCATGCCACGGTCAACTCAGGCAGCGAAGTCACTTTCGCCATGCCAATACTTGAACCTTCATGGGCCGGTTTGACGATCAAAGGGAAGCCCAGTTCCGTGGCCGCCGAAATACAATCGGCCTCGGACGCCAGCACGGCGTGGCGCGGCGTCGGAATGCCGAGGCTGTGCCAGACCTGCTTGGTGCGCAGCTTGTCCATCGCCAGGGCGGAAGCCAGGATGCCGCTGCCGGTGTAAGGAATGCCCAGGCACTCGAGCAAGCCTTGCATGCTGCCGTCTTCACCGCCACGGCCGTGAAGAATGATGAACGCGCGGTCGATCTTTTCGTTCAGAAGGCGTTGCAGGAAATCGTCGCCCACGTCGATGCCGAAAGCGTCGACACCGGCGCTTTGCAGGGCTTGCAGCACGGCATTGCCGGACTTGAGGGATACCTCGCGCTCGGCGCTCTTGCCGCCGAACAATACGGCAACGCGGCCGAAGGCTTTCGGCTCGAGGGTCGAGACCAGGTTGGCGTAGGCAGCAGTCATTTCAGTTTCCCCTCGCTGGAAGCCACGATTGCCCCGGCGAATAACGGACTTTTCAACAGTTTCGGGGCCAGGCCACCGATGTCACCGGCACCCTGGCACAGCAGGATGTCGCCAGCGCGCAGCAGTGGCTTGACCAGCGGCGCGAGATCCACGCCGCGCTCGATGTAGATCGGGTCCAGCTGGCCGCGCTGGCGAATGCTGTGGCACAGCTGACGGCTGTCGGCGCCGGGAATCGGCTCTTCACCGGCCGGATAGACTTCCATCAACAGCAACACGTTGGCGTCGGCCAACACCTGGACGAAATCGTCATACAGGTCGCGCGTACGGCTGTAGCGGTGCGGTTGGTAGACCATCACCAGGCGGCGCTCCGGCCAGCCACCGCGCACGGCCTTGATCACCGCCGCGACTTCGGTCGGATGGTGGCCGTAGTCGTCCACCAGCATCACGTTGCCGCCGTCCACCGGCAGTTCGCCGTAAACCTGGAAACGTCGGCCCACGCCCTGGAACCCGGACAGGCCCTGGACGATGGCTTCATCGCTGACGCCTTCGTCGGTGGCGATGCAGATGGTGGCCAAGGCATTGAGTACGTTGTGGTTGCCGGGCATGTTCACCGACACATCCAACGGCTCGCGATCGGGGCGCAGTACGGTGAAGAACGTCTGCATGCCCTGCTGGCGCACGTTGATGGCGCGCACGTCGACGTCTTCGCCGAAACCGTAGGTCACGGTCGGACGCTTGATCAGCGGCAAAATCTCGCGCACCACCGGATCGTCCAGGCACACCACCGCCAAACCGTAGAACGGCAGGTTGTGCAGGAATTCGACGAAGGTTTTCTTCAGCTTGTTGAAGTCGCCGTCGTAGGTCGCCATGTGGTCGGCGTCAATGTTGGTGACCACGGCCACCAGCGGTTGCAGGTGCAGGAAGCTCGCATCGCTCTCGTCGGCTTCGGCGATCAGGTAGCGGCTGGTGCCCAGCTGGGCATTGGTGCCCGCGGCGTTCAGGCGACCGCCGATCACAAAGGTCGGGTCCAGGCCACCGGCCGCGAACACCGAAGCGATCAGGCTGGTAGTGGTGGTCTTGCCGTGGGTACCGGCGACGGCGATGCCGTGGCGATAGCGCATCAGCTCGGCCAGCATCTCGGCCCGTGGTACCACGGGGATACGGCGCTCCAGGGCGGTGGCGACTTCCGGGTTGGACGTGTTCACGGCACTGGAAACCACCAGCACGTCGGCATTGGCGGCGTTCTCGGCACGGTGGCCGATAAATATCTGGGCGCCGAAGGATTCCAGGCGCTCGGTGACCGGGGAGGCTTTCAGGTCGGAACCGGAAACCTGATAACCCAGGTTCAGCAGCACTTCGGCAATCCCGCACATGCCCACGCCGCCGATACCGACGAAGTGGATGCGACGGATACGGCGCATTTCCGGTTGCGGCATGGCTTTGCGATTCTCAACCATGGGCCACCTCCAGGCAGGTATCGACCACTTGGCTCGTGGCATCGGGTTTGGCCAGGCGGCGTGCGGCGCGGGCCATGTCTTCAAGTCGTTGCGGCTGCATCAAAACCTCTGTCAGGCGGGCGGCAAGATCCGCGGCGCCAGTCGTTCTTTGCGGCATCAGGAAGGCAGCGCCTTCACGGGCCAAATAATCGGCGTTACGGGTCTGGTGATCGTCGATGGCGTGGGGCAAAGGCACCAGCATCGAGGGCAGACCGGCGGCAGCCAGTTCACTGATGGTCAGCGCGCCTGCGCGGCAGACCACCAGGTCGGCCCAGCCATAGGCTTGGGCCATGTCGTTGATGAAAGGCTGTACTTGCGCCTCGACGCCGGCCGCGCGATAGCGCTCGGCGGTCACTTCATCGTGGTTTTTGCCAGCCTGGTGAAACACTTCCGGCCGCAGCTCGGGGGCAACCTGCGACAAGGCTTCGGGCAGCAATTTGTTCAACGGTTCGGCCCCCAGGCTTCCGCCCAGGACCAGCAAACGTGCCTTGCGTCCAGCCAGGGCCGGGCGCGGCGCATCAAAAAACAGCTCGGTACGCACCGGATTACCGGTGGTGCGGCGGCTGCCCGACAGGGTAAAGGTGTCGGGAAAGGCTTCACAGACCCGGGCGGCCAACGGCACCAGTAACCGATTGGCGGTACCGGCCACGGCGTTCTGTTCGTGAACGATCACCGGCACACCGGCCAATTTCGCCGCTACACCGCCAGGACCGGTCACATAACCGCCAAACCCGACCACGCACACCGGGCGCAACCGACGGATGATCGCCCGCGCCTGCCAGACCGACTTGAGCAGCATCAGCGGCGCCTTGAGCAACGACAACTTGCCCTTGCCCCGCAGGCCGCTGGCGTCGATCCGGTGCAGCTCAAGGCCGGCAGTTGGCACCAGTTCGTTCTCGATGCCCCGTGGCGTGCCCAGCCAGTGCACGGTGTAGCCGCGCGCCTGGAACTCCCGGGCACAGGCCAGTGCCGGGAATACGTGCCCGCCGGTACCACCCGCCATGATCAGCACGTTAGCGCCCATGAATCGGCTCCTCGGCGAAGTCGCTCTCCTGGAATTCCATCTCTTCGCTGCCCAGGTGGGTTCGGCTCTCCCATTCGATGCGCAGCAACAGGCCGAGACAGGCACAGCAGATCACCAGGGAACTGCCGCCATAACTGAGGAACGGCAGCGTCAGGCCCTTGGTCGGCAACAGGCCGACGTTCACGCCGATGTTGATCAGGAACTGGCCGATCCACAGGAACGACAAGCCATACGCCACGTAAGCGGCAAAAAACTGCTTGGCCTTTTCAGCCCACAAGCCGATGTACATGCCGCGTACGCAGACGAACACGAACAGGGCGACAGTGCACAGGGAGCCGACCATGCCCAGCTCTTCGGCCAGTACCGAGAACACGAAGTCGGTGTGGGCTTCCGGCAGGTAGAACTGCTTCTGCACGCTGTTGCCCAGGCCCACGCCCAGCCATTCGCCGCGACCGAAGGCAATCAAGGCCTGGGTCAATTGATAGCCGGAGCCGAACTGGTCGGCCCACGGGTCGGTAAAGGTGATCAAACGCGCCATCCGGTACGGTTGCGCCTGGACCAGCACGGTCACGGCCGCCACCGCCAACGCCACCATCAGGATGAAACGAAACAGCCCGACCCCACCGAGGAACAGCATCGCCGCCGCGGCGCCCATCATCACCACCGTGGCGCCGAAGTCCGGCTCCATCAGCAGCAGGCCCGCCATCGGCAGCAAGACGATGAACGGCTTGAAGAACCCCATCCAGCTCTCGCGCACTTCTTTTTGGCGACGCACCAGGTAACCGGCCAGGAAAATCACCACGAAGACCTTGGCGATCTCCGAAGGCTGAACGTTGAAGAAACTGAAGCCAATCCAGCGCATCGAGCCGTTAACCTCGCGGCCGATACCCGGCACCAGCACCATCACCAACAGGCCGAAGGCACCGAGCAGCATCATCCAGCCCAGGCGCTGCCAGGTAGCGATTGGCACCATCATGGTGACGATGCATGCGCCCAGGCCGATCACCAGGTAAATCAGGTGGCGGATCATGTGATAAAGCGTGTTGCCCGACTGCACGGCGGCCACTTCCGACGAGGCGGACGTGATCATCACCAGGCCCAGGCCCAGCAAGGCCAGGCAACCGGCAAGCATCGGGAAATCCAGGTCGATGCCGCGCCCGGTGATCAGCGGCGACGGGTACGGCTTGATGATGTTCATCAGGCTCATGCCAAGTCCTCCGCGGCCCGGGCGAACAGCTGCCCGCGCTCTTCATAGTTCTTGAACATGTCGAAACTGGCGCAGGCCGGCGACAACAGCACCGCATCGCCTGGTTGCGCAAGGGCGCGGCACTGTTGCACCGCCTCGTCCAGCGAACCGACCCGAACCAGCGGCACGGCATCGCCGAGCGCCTGGGCGATCAATTCACGGTCGCGGCCCATCAGCACCACGGCACGGCAGTTGGCCGCCACCGGGTCGCGCAGGTCCTTGAAGTCGGCGCCCTTGCCGTCGCCGCCGGCGATCAGCACGAGCTTGCCTGCGATGTCCGCCCCCAGCCCTTCGATGGCCGCCAGCGCGGCACCGACATTGGTGGCCTTGGAGTCGTTGTACCAGGCCACGCCATCGAGGTCGCGCACCCACTGGCAGCGGTGTTCGAGACCGGCAAACGTGCGCAGGGCCGAGAGCATGGCATCGAACGGCAGGCCGACCGCATGTCCCAGGGCCAACGCGGCCAAGGCATTGGCCTGGTTGTGGGCGCCACGAATCTTCAGTTCGCGCACCGGCATCAGGTTCTGGAATTCGAAGGCCAGGTATTTTTCGCCATTCTCTTCGCGCAGCCCGAAGCCTTTGAAGTCCGGCACGCCCAGGCCGAAGGACCAGCACGGCATGCCCTCGCCCAACAATGGACGAGTCAGGGCATCCTGGCGGTTGAACACCACTTGCCGGGCACCACGGAAGATCCGGTGCTTGGCCAGGTGATAAGCCGGCAGGCCGCTGTAGCGGTCCATGTGGTCTTCGCTGATGTTGAGCACGGTCGCCACTTCGGCGCCCAGGTGGTCGGTGGTTTCGAGCTGGAAGCTCGACAACTCCATCACGTACAGCTCGACGTCGTCGCTGAGCAGGTCCAGCGCCGGGGTACCCAGGTTGCCGCCCACGGCGACGCGCTTGCCGGCCGCCGCAGCCATCTCACCCACCAGGGTGGTGACGGTGCTCTTGGCATTGGAACCGCTGATGGCGATGATCGGCGCCTTGGCGTTGCGCGCGAACAGCTCGATGTCGCCGGACAATTTCACGCCACGGGCAGCGGCCGCCTGCAGGGCCGGAGTCGCCAGGGCCAGGCCGGGGCTCACGTAGAGCTCGTCGGCGCGGCACAGGAATTCGACGTCCAGCTCGCCACAACGCACGTCCACCTGCGGATAGTCACGGCGCAGCGTGGCCAGCTCAGGTGGATTTTCCCGCGTATCGGCGACGGCAAACGACACGCCCCGGCTCGCCAGGAAGCGAACCAGGGACATGCCGCTCTTGCCGAGGCCGACAACGATGCGGAAGTGGTCAGAAGCGATCAGGGACACTCGTTCTACCTCAGCTTCAGGGTGGCAAGGCCGATCAGCACCAGAATCACGGTGATGATCCAGAAACGGACGATCACACGTGGCTCGGGCCAGCCCTTGAGTTCAAAGTGGTGGTGGATCGGCGCCATGCGGAATACGCGGCGGCCGGTCAATTTAAAGGAAGCAACCTGAATGACGACTGACAGGGTCTCCATCACGAACACACCGCCCATGATGAACAGGACGATTTCCTGGCGAACGATGACCGCGATGGTGCCCAGGGCCGCGCCCAGCGCCAGTGCGCCGACGTCACCCATGAAGACTTGTGCCGGGTAGGTGTTGAACCACAGGAAGCCCAGGCCGGCACCGATCAGCGCGCCGCAGAACACGATCAGTTCACCCGCCCCCGGTACATAAGGGATCAGCAGGTATTCAGCGAATTTCACGTTACCCGACAGGTAGCAGAAGATCCCCAGGGCGCCGCCGACCATGACCGTGGGCATGATCGCCAGGCCATCGAGGCCGTCGGTGAGGTTGACCGCGTTGCTCGAACCGACGATCACCAAGTAGGTCAGCACGATGAAACCTGCGCCCAGTGGAATGCTGTAGTCCTTGAGCATCGGCAGGATCAGGGTGGTCTCCACCGGCGAAGCAGCGGTTTTATAAAGGAAGATCGCCGCGCCGAGGCCGAACACCGACTGCCAGAAATACTTCCAGCGGCTTGGCAGCCCACGGGAGTTCTTCTCGATGACCTTGCGGTAGTCGTCGACCCAGCCGATGGCCCCGAAGAACAAGGTCACCAACAGCACGACCCAGACATACCGGTTCGCCAGGTCGGCCCAGAGCAGGGTGCTGATGCCGATGGACGACAGGATCAGCGCGCCGCCCATGGTCGGGGTGCCGGATTTGGACAGGTGCGATTGCGGGCCATCGTTACGAACCGACTGGCCGATTTGCAGGTTCTGCAGAGTGCGGATCATCCAGGGGCCCAGGAACAGCGACAACGACAGCGCGGTCAGCACACCCAGGATCCCGCGCAGGGTCAGGTACTGGAAGACCGCGAAGCCTTTGTGGAACTGTTGCAGGTACTCCGCTAGCAGCAGCAGCATTAATGTTTCTCCGTGGAGGCGCCGCACAGCGCCGCGACGATGTTTTCCATCGCTGCGCTGCGTGAGCCCTTGATCAATAAGGTGGTGTTCGGATCCCGCTCGGCGCCCAGGGCCTGGATCAGCTCGGCCTGAGTGGTGAAATGCCGTGCGTGCTCGCCAAACGCGGCGACCGCATGGGCCATCATCGGACCGACCGCATACAGTGCGTCGACCTTGCCGCGCGCATAGGCACCGACATCGTGATGCCCCTGTTGCGCCCACTCGCCCAGCTCACCGATATCCCCCAGCACCAATACGGTACGGCCGGAGAAACCGGCGAGGATATCCACGGCTGCGCACATGGACGACGGGTTGGCGTTATAGGTGTCGTCGATCACGCGCATGCCATTACTGGCCAGTTGCGCAACAGAGCGCCCCTTGACCGGCTGCACGGCGTTCAGCCCGGCGACAATGCCCGGCAGCGACACGCCCAGCGCATGGGCGGCAGCCGCCGCGGCCAGGGCGTTGGCCACGTTATGCGTGCCGAGCAGGTTCAATTGCACCCGCTCGGCGCCATCCGGGCTGTGCAGGTTGAAGGCCGGGCAACCGCGGGCATCGCGGTCCAGGTCGCTGGCGTAGAAATTCGCGGCGAGGTTGCTCAGGGCAAAAGTCAGCACCTTGCGCTCGCCCGCCCGGGTCTTCCAGATTTCGAAGGCCTTGTCGTCGAGATTCAGCACAGCGACGCCATCGGCATCCAGCCCTTCGATGATCTCGCCCTTGGCCTCGACGATTTTTTCCGGGCCGCCGAACTCGCCGACGTGAGCAGTCCCGGCGTTGTTGAGCACCGCCACATGAGGCTTGGTCATGGCCACGGTGTAGGCAATCTCGCCGAGCCGCGAAGCCCCCAGCTCGATGACAGCGGCGCTGTGTTCCGGCGCCAGTTCCAGCAAGGTCAGTGGCACGCCGAGGTCATTGTTCAGGTTGCCACGGGTCGCCAGCACCAGACCGCGCGTGCGCAGGATGCTGGCGAGCATTTCCTTGACGGTGGTCTTGCCGCTGGAGCCGGTGATGGCCGCCACCGGCTTGTCAAACCCGGCGCGGTTCAACGCGCCCAGTTGGCCCAGGGCCTGACGGGTGTCAGCGACCAGCAACTGCGGCAGCGTACTGTTGGTCACTTCCCGCTCGACCAGTGCCGCGACCGCGCCTTTGGCGGCGACTTCGTTCAAGTAATCGTGGCCGTCGAAACGCGGTCCGGCCAGGGCAACGAACAGTTGACCCGGGGCAATGGCCCGGCTGTCGATGCTGACGCCATCGAAGCTGGCGTCCGCCGCGATGAGGCGCCCGTTCAGGGCGCTGGTCAGTTCGCTGAGCTTCAGCGCCTTAAGCATGAGCCACCTCCCACGCAGTCAGGGCATGATCGGCTTCCACCAGGTCGGAGAACGCATGGCGTTCGCCGTTGATTTCCTGATAATCCTCATGGCCCTTGCCGGCCAGGACGATGACATCGTCCGCCGAGGCGCTGGCGATCAACTGGGCAATGGCCTGACCGCGGCCGGCGACGAAGGTGACGTTATCCACAGCCGTAAAACCGGCGCGGATGTCGTCGAAAATCCGCTGCGGATCTTCGGTACGAGGGTTGTCGTCGGTGACCAGCACGCCGTCTGCCAACCGCTCCACGACTTCAGCCATCAGTGGGCGTTTGCCGCGGTCACGATCGCCACCGCAGCCGAACAGGCACAGCAACCTGCCCTTGGCGTGAGGACGCAGGGCCGTGAGAACTTTTTCCAACGCGTCAGGCGTATGGGCGTAATCGACCACAACCAGTGGTTGAGTCCCACCGCCCAAACGCTGCATGCGACCGGCCGGGCCCTCGAGCTTCGGCAAGACCTTGAGAACTTCGTCCAGCGCGTAGTCCAGGCCGAGCAAGGCGCCGATGGCCGCCAATACGTTGCTCAGGTTGAAGCGGCCAAGCAAAGTGCTGCGCAAGTGGTGCTCGCCCTGGGGCGTGACCAGCGTGGCGCGCACGCCTTCGTCATTGAATTGCGCCTGGCGTACATAAAGGTAGGCACTGGCATCTTCCAGGCTGTAGGTAATCAATCGCGACTCGCGCTTTTCGGCAGCCAGTTGCCGACCGAATTCGTCATCGAGGTTGATGACCCGGCACTTCAGGTCATTCCAGGCAAACAGCTTGGCCTTGGCTTCGCCATAGGCCTGCATGGTGCCGTGATAATCCAGGTGATCCCGGGACAGGTTGGTCAACACCGCGACATCGAACGCCAGCGCGGTTACACGGCCCTGGTCCAGACCGTGGGAAGAAACTTCCATCGCAACGGCCTTGGCACCGGCCTTCTTCAGGTCCGCCAGGGTCGCTTGCACGGCAATCGGGTTCGGCGTGGTGTGCAGGCCGCTTTCCAGCGCGCCATGGAAGCCGTTGCCCAGGGTCCCGACGATGCCGCAATGCTGGCCGAGCAGGTCCAGGGCCTGGGCCACCAGTTGGGTCACGCTGGTCTTGCCGTTGGTACCGGTCACGCCCACCAGGTTCAGGTGACGGCTCGGGTCGCCATAGAAACGCCCAGCGATGTCCGACAACTGGGCCGCCAGGCCCTTGACCGGAATCAGCGGAACGTCGGTGATCGGCAGCACGGTCGCCCCGGCCACTTCATACGCCACGGCAGCCGCGCCACGCTTCAAGGCATCGGCGATGTGGGCACGGCCATCGAAACGGGCACCCGGCACCGCCAGGAACAAGTCCCCGGCGCGGACATTGCGGCTGTCCAGGGCCAGTTCGCGAATCAGCAGATCGTGACCGGCGTGGGCGAAAATCTTGTTCAGGCTCAGGGACATCAGCCACGCCCTCCTTCGGCTTTCAAGGGCACGACCGGTGCGGTATTGGCTTGCTGGGTCGGCGGCAGGTTATCCGGGGTAATGTTCATCAGGCGCAGGGTGCCGGACATCACTTTGCTGAACACCGGTGCCGAGACCAGGCCACCGAAGTAGCCCGCCTTGCTCGGCTCATCGATGACCACAACGATGGCGTAGCGCGGGTCGCTCATCGGGCCGAAGCCGGCAAACAGCGAACGGTAGGAATTCTCGGCGTAGCCTTTAGTGCCCACGGAGGTTTTACGGGCGGTACCCGATTTACCTGCCACGTGATAGGCCGGCACCTGGGCGCGATAGACTCCGCGCGGGGCCTCGATCACCTGTTGCAGCATGCCCTGCATGGTCTTGGCGACGTTCTCCGGGATCACCTGGGTGGTCTGCGGCGCCTTGTCGGTCTTGATCAGGGTCAGCGGGGCGATACGCCCGTTGTTCGCCAACGCGGAGAACGCGTGGACCAGTTGGATCGCGGTCACGGAAACACCGTAGCCATAGGACAACGTAGCGGTTTCAGCCTTGCGCCAGTCCCGGTAGTTCGGCAGGTTGCCGACACGCTCGCCCGGGAAGCCCAGGCCGGTGTCCTGGCCGAGGCCGATTTTCTGGGCCAGGCGATAAATCGTCTCGCCGCCGATATCGAAGGCGATCTTGCTCATGCCCACGTTACTGGAATTGATCAGGATGCCGGTCAGGTCGAGCACCGGGCCTTCGGTCTTGGACACGTCACGAATGGTGTACTTGCCGATCTGCAGGGTGCCCGGGTACACCTCGACGGTGTCGCTTGGTTTCCAGCGCCCGGTTTCCAGGGCGGCGGCCATGGACACGGCTTTCATGGTCGAACCGGGCTCGAACACGTCGATCATCGCCCGGTTGCGCATCATCGCCGGTTGCAGGTTGCGACGGTTGTTCGGGTTGTAGGTCGGCTGGTTGACCATCGCCAGGATCTCGCCGGTCTTCACGTCCATGATCACCAGGCTGCCGGCCTTGGCACCGTTCTCGACGATGGCGTTGCGCAGTTCACGGTTGGCCAGGTATTGCAGGCGCAGGTCAATGGACAACGCCAAGGGCTTGCCGGCCTTGGCGTTTTTGGTGACTTGGACATCCTTGATCAGCCTGCCGCGCCGATCCTTGATGACTTGGCGCTTGCCGGCGACCCCGGCGAGCCATTCGTCATAGGCCAGTTCGACACCTTCGCGCCCTCGGTCATCAATGTCGGTAAACCCGACCATATGGGCCGTGACTTCACCGGCCGGATAGAAACGCCGGAACTCTTCGATGCCGTAGACACCAGGTACTTTCAGATCGAGCACGCTCTGGCCCTGTTCGGGGGTCAAGCCGCGCACCAGATAAATGAATTCCTTGTTGGCCTGGGCTTCGAGGCGCTCGGCCAGGGCCTTGGGATCCTGCCCGAGGGCAGCGGCCAATGCCGGCCATTTTTCCTTGGCCAACTGCATTTCCTTGGCGTTGGCCCACAAGGTGGTCACCGGGGTGCTCACGGCCAGGGGTTCGCCATTGCGGTCGGTGATCAAGCCACGGTGAGCCGGGATCGGAATATGCCGCACGCTGCGCGCATCGCCCTGCCCCTTGAGGAAATCACGGTCGACGACTTGCAGGTCGATGATGCGCCACGAAATCGCCGCCACCATGATCCCGAGCAAGCCCAGGACCAGACGAAACCGCCACGGGAACAGCGCCCCTTCGAGCTTCATCATGGCGCCACCATCTGCACTTCGGCGGCGCCGGGAATGCGCATTTTCAGCTGTTCGGTGGCCAACACTTCGATACGGCTATGGGCAGTCCAGGTGCTCTGCTCCAGGATCAACCGGCCCCACTCGGCCTGCGCCTTGTCACGCACGCTCAGCTCGTTGTAAAGGGAATTGAGAAGCTGCCGGTTCCAGTGCGCACTATAGGACACGGCGATGGCCGACACGAGCACGCCGATAAACAGCAGCAGCATGAAAAAGCTGCCGCCGGGCAGAGGCTTGGCGAAGAGCTTGCTCACCGCAACTTCTCCGCGACGCGCATGACGGCGCTACGGGCACGTGGGTTGGCCTTGAGTTCAGCCTCGGAGGCGAACTGCGCTTTGCCATGGATCTTGATTTTTGGCACGAAGGCTTCGAAACGCACCGGCAGGTTGCGCGGCAGGTTATCGGCTTCACCCTTGGTGAGTTTGCGCATGAACAACTTGACGATGCGGTCTTCCAAGGAATGGAAGCTGATCACCACCAGCCGACCGCCGATCTCCAGCGCTTCAAGCGCCGCTTCGAGACCGACTTCCAGATCGCCCAACTCGTTATTGACGTGGATGCGCAATCCCTGGAACGCACGGGTCGCCGGGTTCTTGCCCTTTTCCCAGGCCGGGTTGGCAACTTTCAGCACCTCGGCCAGGTCGCCGGTGCGCTCGAATGGCTTGATGTCGCGGCGTTCGACCACGGCGCGGGCCATGCGGCCGGAGAAACGCTCTTCGCCGTATTCCTTGAAGACACGGGCGATTTCTTCCACCGGGGCGGTATTGACGAATTCGGCGGCACTGATGCCACGGGACGGATCCATGCGCATGTCCAGCGGGCCGTCATTGAGGAAACTGAAGCCGCGCTCCGGGTCGTCCAGTTGGGGCGAAGACACGCCCAGGTCGAGCAGCACGCCACTGACCTTGCCGGCCAGGCCACGCTCGGCGACTTCCGAAGCCAGCTCGGCAAAACTGCGTTGCACAATGACAAAGCGGCCGTCTTCGGCCGCCAGCGCTTGCCCGGTGGCAATCGCTTGAGGATCCTTGTCGAACCCCAGCAACCGGCCACCCGGGCCGAGCTTGCTGAGAATCAACCGGCTGTGTCCGCCACGCCCGAATGTGCCGTCCAGATAGCAACCATCAGGACGTACGGCGAGAGCCTCGACGGCTTCGTCAAGCAGTACGGTGATGTGGTTAAAGCCGCTATCAATAGTCACAGGATCAAATCACGCAGTTCATCAGGCATGGCGCCCGGTTGTTGAATAGCAGCGAGGTCGGCGGCAGAAACCGCATTCCAGGCATCTTCGTCCCACAGCTGGAACTTGTTCAGTTGGCCTACCAGCATCGCGCGCTTGTCCAGCTTGGCGTATTCGCGCAGGCGCGGCGGAACCAGGAAACGACCGCTGCCATCGAGTTCGAGGTCGACGGCATTGCCGATCAGCAAACGTTGCAAACGGCGGTTTTCTTCACGCAACGAGGGCAGTGCGCGCAGTTTGGTTTCGATGATTTCCCACTCATCAAGAGGGTAAACACACAAACATGGGTCAACGGCATCGATCGTGACGATTAACTGCCCCGAACTTCGCGAAACGAGCTCGTCACGATACCGGCTCGGCATGGCGAGACGGCCTTTTGCATCGAGACTGATAGCGTTAGCTCCGCGAAACACGTCTGCGTTTCTCCACTTTTTGGCGTTTTACCTTCAAAAAAACCCACTTCATGCCACTTTCCGCCACTTGCGCACACTATAGGAATGCGCCCACCGCACCGTCAAGGCGCGGATTGAAGGAAAAGCCTTATAGATCGGAGATTTAGGAGCGTTTCAGGAGGGGTAACAAGAATCTGACGTAGGAAATTTCACCTCAACCCGAGGAAGCACAGGAGGCTGCGCGCACAAGTTAAAGTGATTTGTTAAGAGTAAGATTTTTTTGGTATTAGGAACTGCGTCTGCCAGTGATTCCAGCAGGAAGGGAAAAGGTGGAGAGTCGATCTGTAAGCCGGGTTCTGTCTTGAACAGTCATTCGTCTACGATGGCCATCACTGGACATCTTTAGCAACCTACCCGGTCCCAGCGCGGGCCACGCCTTGGGACCCTATTTGGTCTTGCTCCAAGTGGGGTTTACCTAGCCACGAACTGTTGCCAGCCGTGCGGTGCGCTCTTACCGCACCTTTTCACCCTTACCGGCGCCGAAGCGCTTAGGCGGTTATTTTCTGTGGCACTTTCCGTAGGCTCACGCCTCCCAGGCATTACCTGGCACTTCGCCCTATGGAGCCCGGACTTTCCTCCCCCCCCTAATTCTCATAGAGGGCAGCGACTGTCCGATCGACTCTCCGCCGCGAAGGTTAACGGTAGAGCGCTTGAAGAACAAGCGCTAAAAGCCTTGGGCCAGACCCACGCCTTGGTTTCACTGGCCTTTCTGTTTTTCCAGTGCGACCTGGTACAGCACATTCTTGCGCTCGCCAGTGATTTGCGCCGCAAGGGCCGCGGCACGCTTGAGCGGCATTTCCTCGAGTAGCAGGTTCAGGACGCGCATCGCTTCGCTGCTGACAGCGTCTTCACTTTCCGGGGCTGTCCACCCGGCCACCAGCACGACACACTCGCCGCGCTGCTGGTTGCTGTCGCTTTCGACGAAGGCTCGCAGCTGCGCCAACGGCAACCCCTTGAGGGTTTCGAAGGTCTTGGTCAACTCGCGAGCCAGCAGCGCCGGGCGCTCGGCGCCGAACACCAGCTCCATGTCTTGCAGGCACTCCAGAATGCGGTGCGGCGCCTCATAAAAGATCAGCGTGCGCGGCTCTTCCTTTATAGCTTCCAGGCGCGCCCGACGCCCCACCGCCTTGGCCGGCAGGAAACCTTCGAAGATGAAACGGTCCGAGGGCAGGCCCGCCGCCGACAGCGCCGCGATCAGTGCACAAGCCCCCGGCACCGGCACCACGCTGATGCCCGCCGCCCGAGCCTGACGCACCAGATGATAGCCGGGGTCGGAAATCAGCGGCGTACCGGCATCGGAAATCAGCGCGACGTTATCGCCCGCCAACAGCCGGGTAATGAAACGACTGCCTTCATCCCGCTCATTGTGTTCATGACAGGCCGCCAACGGCGTGGAAATGCCGAAATGCTGCAGCAGGCGCTGGGAATGACGGGTGTCTTCGGCTGCGATAAGGGCAACCTCTTGCAGGATTTTCAGCGCACGGGCACTGATATCGTCCAGGTTGCCGATGGGCGTCGCCACCACATAAAGCGCGCCGGCAGCGGAATTCAAAGCACCTGGAGCAGTCAAGACACATACCTCATGATCGGTAAAAACCGCCATTGTAGCGTGTGCAGGCCGTCTCGGCTGTTCACATCAGCCATTGTGGCGAGGGAGCCTGCTCCCGCTCGGCTGCGCAGCAGCCGTAAAATCTGCCAGCCGCCCCCCCCCGGATATACCGTGTTGAATGGGTTTGGGGCTGCTGCGCAGCCCAGCGGGAGCAAGCTCCCTCGCCACGGAGGGCAGTGCCTTTGTGCTGTGCCGCACTCTCTGCAATACCTAAATTGATCGATTCACACCACTAACATCGCGCCCCGGCCAGCGCTTGGGTACAATTCGACGCTAATTTGATCTCGTATCAGGAACACTTACATGATCGCTTGCCTGCGGCTGCTCTCCGCCCTCTGCCTCGCTGCCCTCCTGGCGGCCTGCGCCAGCTCGCCCTCGTCCAGCCTTGGCGAACTTCCACGCACCCCGGATGCCAGTATCGAGCAGTTGCTCGAACAGGCCACCCAAAGCAAAAATCCGGAAAAAGCCGCCCTGCTGCGCCTGAGCGCTGCCGACCTGGCCTACCGCCAGGGCAATGCCGGCCAGTCCGCACAGATCCTGCAACAAGTGCCGATGGAACAACTCAAGCCCGGCCAGCAGATTTTCGCCAGCACGCTGTCGGCTGAACTGGCGATGACCCGCAACCAGCCCAAGGCGGCACTGACCGCCCTGGCCCACCCAAGCCTGCAACACCTGAGCGAAATGCCGGTGGAGCAGCAGGTCCGTACCGGTACCGTCCGCGCCCGCGCCCTGGAGGCCGATGGCCAGACCCTGGCCGCCGCCAAGGAGCGCATTTTCATCGCGCCCCTGCTGGAAAACGACGCTGCGGCAAAAAACCACGAATCCATCTGGTCGTTGATCGCCTCGCTGCCCACCGACCAGTTGCAGCCAAGCTCCAACGACGACCTTGGCGGCTGGCTGAGCCTGGCCCAGGCCGTCAAGACCGCCGGCACCCTGGAACAACAGCAGGCGGCGATCGACCACTGGCGCGAACAGAACCCGAAGCACCCCGCCGCCCTGCAACTGCCGATACCACTGGTCAAGCTCAAGGAACTGGCGAGCCAGCCGCTGAGCAAGATTGCCCTGCTGCTGCCACAAAATGGCCCGCTGGCTGCGGTTGCCAAGGCCTTGCGTGAGGGCTTCATGGCCGCGCACTACCAGGCCCAACAGGCCGGCCAGAAGCCGCCAAGCATCCAGTTCTATGACAGTTCCAGCCTGACCTCCATGGACGAGTTCTATCGCAAGGCCCAGGCCGACGGCGTGCAACTGGTAGTCGGACCGCTGGAAAAACCACTGGTCAAGCAGATCAGCACCCGCCCGCAACTGCCGATCACCACCCTGGCGCTGAACTACAGCGAAGGTGAACAAGGGCCACCGCAACTGTTCCAGTTCGGCCTGGCACCCGAGGATGAAGCCCGCGAAGTCTCCCGTCGCGCCCGCGCCGACGGCCTGCATCGTGCCGCCGCCATGGTACCGAAGGGTGAATGGGGCGATCGCGTCCTGAAAGCCTTCAGCCAGGACTGGCAGGCCAATGGCGGCACCATCATCGCAATCGAACGAGTCGACCAGCCGGTCCAACTGGCCCAGCAGATCGCCGACATGTTCCAGCTGCGCCAGAGCGAAGGTCGCGCCAAGAGCCTGCAAAGCACCGTTGGCACCACGGTCGCAGCCCAGCCGTCCCGTCGCCAGGACATCGAGTTCATCTTCCTGGCCTCGACGCCGCAACAGGCCCAGCAGATCAAGCCCACCCTGAACTTCCAGTACGCAGGTGATGTGCCGGTCTACGCCACTTCTTCAGTGTTCAGCGCCAGCGGCGACCAGAACCAGTACAACGACATGAGCGGCATCCGCTTCTGCGAAACCCCGTGGCTGCTCGACGCCAATGACCCGCTGCGCAAGCAGGTCACCGCCCAGTGGCCCCAGGCAGGCGGCAGCCTGGGGCGGCTGTACGCGATGGGCGCGGATGCCTATCGCCTGGCACCGCGCCTGGGCCAGCTCAAGACGCTGCCGGACAGCCGCATCGAGGGCTTGTCGGGCAGCCTGGCCGTGTCTGCTACCCAGCGCGTACAGCGTCAACTGCCTTGGGCCGAGTTCGTCAACGGCCAGGTGCAGCGCCTGCCGGATACCCAGCGCTGATGCCCGACCGATCACGCCAGCAAAGCGGACGGGATGCCGAGGGCCAAGCCCTCGCGCATCTCCAGCAACACGGCCTGCGGCTGGTGGCGCAGAACTGGTTGTGTAGACGCGGCGAGCTTGATCTGGTCATGCTTGACGGCGATACAGTAGTATTCGTCGAAGTCCGCTACAGAAAAAATACTCAATGGGGTGGCGCGCTCGACAGCATTGACGAGCGCAAGCGCCAGAAGCTGGTTTTGGCCGCACAGTATTTTCTGCAAAGCGAGCCTCGCTGGGCCGATCATCCCTGCCGCTTCGACGTGGTTGCCATCGACAGCAACGCCGCCCAGCTGAACTGGCTGCAGAACGCCTTCGACAGTTGAGCGCCCATGCCGAGCCGGACACCTTCACCTAACTTTTTTGCTCTTTGCTTTGCGCGCCGCACATGTTTGTGCCGATAAGCCGCGCTACTTAAGGTCACACAGATGGACATGCAATCGCGAATTCGCCAGCTTTTTCAGGCCAGTATCGACACCAAGCAACAGGCGATGGACGTACTTGCACCGCACATCGAGCAAGCCAGCCAAGTGATGGTCAACGCCTTGCTCAACGAGGGCAAGATGCTTTCGTGCGGCAATGGCGGCTCGGCCGGCGACGCCCAGCACTTCTCTTCGGAACTGCTCAACCGCTTCGAACGCGAACGCCCGAGCCTGCCGGCGATCGCCCTGACCACCGACAGCTCGACGATCACCTCGATCGCCAACGACTACAGCTACAACGAGGTATTCTCCAAACAGATCCGCGCCCTGGGCCAACCCGGCGATGTGCTGCTGGCGATTTCCACCAGCGGCAACTCGGCCAATATTATTCAAGCGATCCAGGCCGCACATGATCGCGAAATGATTGTCGTAGCATTGACCGGTCGTGACGGCGGCGGCATGGCATCGCTGCTATTGCCAGAAGACGTCGAGATCCGCGTACCGGCCAATGTCACCGCACGTATCCAGGAAGTCCACCTGCTGGCGATCCACTGCCTTTGCGACTTGATCGACAGCCAACTGTTCGGGAGTGAAGAATGACCCCTAATCGCCTAGGCCTTCTGGCCCTGACCCTGTGCCTCGGCATCAGCGGCTGCACATCGGTGGTTAACGCCAGCCGGGAAAAGCCGATTGAAGATGACCGCGGCACCCGCACCTTCGGCAGCAAGATCGACGACTCCCTGATTGAAACCAAGGTCGGCGTGAACATTGCCAAGGCCGACCCGGACCTGGACAACAACTCGCACATCGTCGTCACCAGCTTCAACGGTGTCGTGCTACTCGCCGGCCAAACCCCGCGCGCCGACCTCAAGGCCAAGGCCGAACAGGAAGCCAGCGCCGTACAGCGGGTCAAGACCGTGCATAACGAGTTGCAAGTCCTGCAGCCCTCCTCGCTGCTGGCGCGCCAGAACGATGCGTGGCTGACCACCAAGATCAAGACCCAGATGCTCACCGACGCCAGCATTCCTGGCTCGCGCATCAAGGTTGTGACCGAGAATGGCATCGTTTATCTGCTGGGCTTGCTGACCAAGAAAGAGGCCGCCCAGGCGACCAACCTGGTGCAGGGTGTTTCCGGGGTGCAGAAGATCGTCAAGTTGTTTGAATACATCGACTAAGGGGTGGTTCGGTTGCGGGCTTTGTGAGACGCAGCTTGTTGGTCATGTTGATCATTTAAAAAAACGGCGCTTCTTCCAGGGTGGGAAGGCGCCGTTTTTTTATGGGCGGGATTTTCAGGTTTTGGGGGTATATCCGTTGCTGCGGTAACGGCCACTTAGGGTTCCGCCCTGACGGCGGGTCACTTTCGAAAAAAGCGCGAAAGTAACCAAAGCGCTCCTGCCCCACCACTCGGCACCTCGCTTAGGCTCGGTGTGCCCTCACTCCGGCATTGCTCCGTGGGCCGCCGCGAAGGGCCATCCATGGCCCAGCGCGGCTAACCCGGCATCCATGCCGGGTTGCCCACAGCGCAATGCCTGCGTTCGGCCAGCGTGGTTAATGGGGCGCCGAGATCAACGTCCACTGCGAGGCGGCCTGATAGCCGACCTGGTTCTTGATGGGGATCGCGCTCCCCCAGGTGTTTGTGTCGTGTGTAGCTGCTGTGAACACCCACAACCCCATGTGGGAGCGAGCTTGCTCGCGATAGCGATGGCCCAGCCACATAGATGCTGGATATATCCCCGCCCTTGCTTTGCTTTAGATCTTGATCTTGATCTTGATCTTGATCTTGATCTTGATCTAGGCGCCCCGTTAAACCACGCTGGCCGAACGCAGGCATTGCGCAGTGGGCATCCCGGCATGGATGCCGGGATAGCCGCGCTGGGCCATGGATGGCCCTTCGCGGCGGCCCACGGAGCAATGCCTGCGTTCGGGCATGCCGAGCCTAGGCGAGGCACCGAGTGGTGGGGCAAGAGCGTTTTGCTTACTTTTGCGCTTTTCAAAAGTGAGCCGCTGTAAGAGCGGAACCATAAGTAGCCGTTACCGCAGCAACGGATATTCACACCAATCCACCAATAAATGCAGCCAAAAAAAATGCCCACATCTCACGACACAGGCATTTTCCTCAGCGAACAGCGAACAGCGAACAGATCACCCGCTCCGCTACTTCACCACCTTAAGACTAGGCCTACCGCTAGGCCGCGGCGGCTCGTCATCCGGTGGTGGCAGGTCGTCATCCGGCTCGAACTCTTCTTCACCGTCCAACGGCGCTTCCAGCTCAAACACCATGCCCTGGCCATTCTCCCGGGCATAAATCCCCAGAATCGCAGCAACTGGCACGTACAGGGTGTGCGGCACACCACCGAAGCGCCCTTCAAAGCTGACGGCGTCATTATCCATGTGCAGGTGACGCACAGCGGCTGGCGACACGTTCAGGACAATCTGCCCATCATTGGCAAAACCCTGCGGCACCTGCACCGACGGAAATTCGGCATTGACCAGCATGTGCGGGGTGCAATCATTGTCCACAATCCACTCGTAGAGCGCGCGGACCAGATAAGGTCGACTGGAGTTCATAGCGGCTCCCTAAGCCTTAGCGCATGTCACGTTCGACACCAGACAGACTCGCCTGGAAAGCCTCACGCGCGAATTGGCGCTCCATATAATCAAGCAGCGGCTTGGCAGGCCGCGGCAGTTCGATACCCAGAATCGGCAAACGCCAGAGTATGGGCAATAGGCAGCAATCCACCAGACTTTGTTCCTCACTGAGGAAAAACGGCTTATCGACGAATAGCGGCGATACGCCAGTCAGGCTTTCACGCAATTCCTTGCGTGCCACGACCCGCGCCGGCTCCTTGGTCCGGGAATCCAGGATCAGATCCACCAACCCGCACCAGTCACGCTGGATGCGATGGATCAGCAAACGGCTATTGGCACGCGCGACAGGGTACACCGGCAGCAAAGGCGGATGCGGATAACGCTCATCCAGATATTCCATCACCACGGTCGACTCCCACAATGCCAGGTCACGATCGACCAGCGTAGGCAGGCTGCCGTAAGGGTTCACCTCGATCAGCTTCGGCGGCTGACGGCCCGCTTCGACGTAAATGATCTCGGCGCTGACACCCTTCTCTGCCAGTACGATGCGTACCCGGTGGGAATAGTGGTCGGCGGGGTCGGAGTAACAGGCCAACCGATTGGTCACGCCCATGGCGATCCTCCTCGCTTGTTGAAATTATCGAAAAACGGAAAAACGAGCGCGCCCAGAGGGCGTCTCCCGTAACACCTGGCTGGCCAGGCTCGTTACATTAGAGACGCCCTTGGGCGCGCACGATTAACAGCAACGGCTTACAGCTTTATCAATGCACGTCTTTCCAGTATTCACGCTTGAGCAGGTACGCGAATACGAAGAAGAACGCCAGGTACAGCAATACATAGGTACCGATGCGCTGATGCTCCAGCTTCACCGGATTGGCCGAGTAGGCCAGGAAGGTCACCAGGTTCTTGACCTTCTCGTCGAACTGCTCCGGCGTCAGGCTGCCGGTGTTCGGCAATACAGTCAGCTGGTCGCAGGCTTCATGAGTCAAAGCAGTGCCGGTCAGCGGGTCGAATTGCTTTTTACCGCCCTCAACGATCTGAACCTGTTTGCAGCCTACCACCTGGCGCCCCTGGAGGCCGACCAGTACGTTAGGCATGCCGACGTTCGGGAAGACCTTGTTGTTCACGCCCCATGGACGCGCAGGATCTTCGTAGAACGAACGCAGGTAACCATAAAGCCAGTCAGTCCCACGCACACGGGCGACAAGGGTCAGGTCCGGCGGCGCGGCGCCGAACCAGGTCTTGGCATCCGCAGGCTGCATGCCGATGGTCATGTGATCGCCCAGCTTGGCACCGGTGAACACCAGTTTCTCGAGCATCATTTCATGAGGAATGCCCAGGTCATCGGCAACACGCTCGTAGCGCTGGAACTTGGCACTGTGGCAACCCATGCAGTAGTTGGCGAACGTACGCGCGCCGTCCTGCATGGCAGCTTTGTCGGAAACGTCGATGTCGACCTTTTCCAGCTCTGGACCACCGTGTTCAGCCGCGAAGGACAATACAGGCATGGCAGCAAGAATCAGTACAGCAAATAGCTTTTTCATCAGCCAGTCACCCTTTCCGGAACCGGTTTGGTCTTCTCGAGCCTTGTGTAGAACGGCATCAGAATGAAGTAGGCGAAGTACAGGAAGGTGCAGACCTGCGACAGCAGCGTCCGACCCGGCGTTGGCGCCAGCACACCCAACACACCCAGGATCACGAACGAGATGCAGAACACCACCAGCCAGATCTTGCTCAGCCAGCCTTTGTAGCGCATCGATTTGACAGGGCTGCGGTCCAGCCACGGCAGGACGAACAGCACTGCGATGGCCGCGCCCATGGCGATAACGCCCATCAGCTTGTCCGGGATCGCCCGCAAAATCGCGTAGAACGGCGTGAAGTACCAGACCGGGGCAATGTGCTCAGGGGTCTTGAACGCGTTCGCCTGCTCGAAGTTCGGCTTCTCGAGGAAGTAACCACCCATTTCCGGGAAGAAGAACACGATGGAGCAGAAGATGAACAGGAAGACCACCACGCCGACGATATCTTTCACGGTGTAGTACGGATGGAAGGCGATGCCATCCAGCGGTACGCCGTTCTCGTCCTTGTGCTTCTTGATGTCCACGCCATCGGGGTTGTTCGAGCCGACTTCGTGCAAGGCCAGGATGTGCAGCACCACCAGGCCGAGGATCACGATCGGCAGGGCGACCACGTGCAGGGCAAAGAAGCGGTTCAGGGTAATGCCCGAGATCAGGTAGTCACCGCGAATCCACTGGGTCAGGTCGTCACCGATGACCGGGATCGCACCGAACAGCGAGATGATCACCTGGGCACCCCAGTAGGACATCTGGCCCCACGGCAGCAGGTAGCCCATGAAGGCCTCGGCCATCAGCGCCAGGTAGATCAGCATGCCGAAGACCCACACCAGCTCGCGAGGCTTCTGGTACGAACCGTAGAGCAAGCCACGGAACATGTGCAGGTAGACCACGATGAAGAACGCCGAAGCGCCGGTGGAGTGCAGCAGACGCAGGATCGAGCCGTACTCGACGTCGCGCATGATGTATTCGACGGAGGCAAACGCTTCTTCCGCCGACGGGGTGTAGCTCATGGTCAGCCAGACACCGGTGACGATCTGGTTGACCAGAACGAGCAGCGCCAGGGAGCCAAAGAAGTAGAAGAAGTTGAAGTTCTTCGGAGCGTAATACTTGCTGAGATGGTCTTCCCACATTTTGGTCGCGGGAAAGCGCGCATCAACCCAATCCATGAATTTGCTCATCACGCTTTCTCCGTATCGACGCCGATGACAATGATGTCGTCGGTCTCATAGGAATGCGGGGGAACTGGCAGGTTCAGAGGCGCAGGCTGCGACTTGTAGACGCGACCAGCCAGGTCGTAGTGGGAGCCGTGGCAAGGGCAGAAATAACCACCGACCCAGTCCTTGCCCAGGTCGGCAGGTGCCACTTCAGGGCGGAACGTTGGCGAGCAACCCAGGTGCGTACAGATCCCGATCAACAGCAAAACCTCTGGCTTGATCGAACGCGTTTCAGGATTGACGTATTCCGGTTGGACCGAGTTCTTGGAGGACGGGTCGGACAACTGACCCTCGATCTTTTTCAGATTCCCCAGGATTTCCTCTGTACGGCGGACGATGAACACCGGCTGGCCGCGCCACTCAGCAATCATCTGCTGGCCTGGCTCGATCTTGCTGACATTCACTTTCACCGGTGCACCTGCGGCTTTCGCCTTGGCACTGGGAAACCATGACCCCACGAACGGGACCGCAGCCCCCACCGCTCCTGCAGCACCCACCACGGATGTGGCTGCTACCAGGAAGCGACGCCGGCCTGCATTCACGCCGTCATTGCTCATTCAGTCCTCTCCCATCAGCTTTGTGGCCTGTTAGATCAGGCGTCTACTAAGTAAAAATCTGAACTTATAAAAATTTTGCCGAATGGTAATGAAAAGCCCCAATTCTGACAAGGTAATTACCAAGCGGCCAAACCGCCAAGCCTTGTAGTATAGGGGCTCTACGAATGTGGCAAGTTGTCACAGAGCAATTCTTTTGCCCATAAAAAAACGCCCAGCTCCGTGAGGAACTGGGCGCCTTTTGAAAGCGGAAGCGAAATTAACGCTTCGAGTACTGCGGACGCTTACGCGCTTTACGCAGACCGACTTTCTTACGTTCAACTTCGCGAGCATCGCGAGTTACGAAGCCGGCTTTGCGCAGAGCACTACGCAGAGTCTCGTCGTAATCCATCAGGGCGCGAGTGATGCCGTGGCGGATTGCGCCAGCTTGACCACTTACACCACCACCGATAACGGTGACGTAGATGTCGAATTTTTCGACGGTCTCGGTCAGTTCCAGCGGCTGACGAACTACCATGCGGGCAGTTTCGCGGCCGAAGAAGTTATCCAGGGAGCGGTTGTTGATGGAGATATTACCAGTGCCCGGACGCAGGAAAACGCGTGCGGTTGCAGTCTTGCGACGGCCAGTGCCGTAATTTTGAGTCGCCGACATAATGAACTATTCCGTTAAAACTTCAGTTCTTGGGGCTGCTGAGCAGTATGAGGGTGAGCAGCGCCCGCATAAACCTTCAGCTTACGATACATGTCGCGACCCAGTGGGTTTTTAGGCAGCATGCCTTTAACCGCGGTCTCGATCACGCGCTCAGGGGCTTTGGCGATCAGCTTTTCAAAGTTGATCGACTTGATGCCGCCAGGAAAACCGGAGTGGGAGTAGTACATTTTGTCAGTGGTTTTAGCGCCAGTAACACGTACTTGCTCAGCGTTGATCACGACGATGTAGTCACCGGTGTCAACGTGAGGGGTGTACTCAGGCTTGTGCTTGCCACGCAGACGGCTCGCGATTTCGGTGGCCAGACGACCCAGGGTCTGACCAGCAGCGTCGACGACAAACCAGTCGCGCTTTACTGTTTCCGGTTTAGCAGTAAAAGTTTTCATTCTTTATAGCCTCAGGGGCCGCCCTGTAAATTAGACGGCGGATCTTACTGAATAGTGCGTACTTTGACAAGTCAAAGGCAGCCGGATACAGACGCTTTCGGGGGCTCGGGTCGGCGCGTCCGTTCAACGGCAAGATTCTTCGGCGGCGGCGCATCACTTCCACTGCAGAAAGAGGTGCGCAATTATGCAGATTGCGAAAAATATTTCAACCTGCTTTTATGATTGTTTTGCCCAAGGAGCTCCCGATGGACTATCGCCCGCTAGGCCGTACCGATCTGAACGTGAGTGCCCTGTGCCTCGGAACCATGACCTGGGGTGAGCAGAACAGCGAGGCCGAGGCCTTCGCCCAGATCGAACGCGCCAAGGGTGCCGGCATCAATTTCATCGACACCGCCGAGATGTACCCGGTGCCGCCCAAGGCCGAAACCTACGCCACCACCGAGCGCTACATCGGCAATTACTTCAAGAGTCGCGGCGATCGTGCCGACTGGATCCTGGCGAGCAAGATCGCCGGCCCCGGCAACACTATCGACTACATCCGCGACAAGAACCTCAAGCACAACCGCCGCCACATCGTCGAAGCTGTGGACGCCAGCCTCAAGCGCCTGCAAACCGACTACATCGACCTCTATCAGTTGCACTGGCCGGAGCGCAGCACCAACTTCTTCGGTCAACTGGGCTACCAGCACAAGGCCGACGAAACGTTCACCCCGCTGGAGGAAACCCTCGAAGCCCTGGACGAACAGGTTCGCGCCGGCAAGATCCGCCATATCGGCCTGTCCAACGAAACGCCGTGGGGCACCATGAAGTTCCTTGCCCTGGCCGAGGCCCGTGGCTGGCCGCGAGCGGTGTCGATCCAGAACCCGTACAACCTGCTCAACCGCAGCTTCGAGATCGGCCTGTCGGAAATCGCCATTCGGGAGCAATGCGGCTTGCTGGCTTATTCGCCACTGGCGTTCGGCTTTCTGTCGGGCAAATACGAAAACGGCGCACGGCCAGCCAAGGGCCGCCTGACGCTGTACAGCCGCTTCATGCGTTACTTCAACCCGCAATCGGAAGCGGCGTGCAGCCGTTATGTGGCCCTGGCCCGCGAACATGGCCTGGACCCGGCGCAGATGGCCCTGGCGTTCGTCACCCGGCAGCCGTTCGTGACCAGCAATATCATTGGCGCCACCACGCTGGAGCAACTGGACAGCAACATTGCCAGCTTCGACCTGAAGCTGTCGGACGAAGTGCTGGCGGGGATCGAGGCGATTCACAAGGATCAGCCGAACCCGGCCCCTTGACCACCAGGTAGACAGCCCTTGGATCGTTCCCACGCTCTGGGTGGGAATGCCGCCAGGGACGCTCCGCGTTCCGCTTCTGGAGGGTGACGCAGAGCGTCACGGGATGCATTCCCACGCAGAGCGCGGGAACGATCACGCGGCATTACAGCGACCGCGCAATGATCTCCTTCATGATCTCATTGGTCCCGGCATAGATCCGCTGCACCCGCGCATCCGCCCACGCCCGGGCAATCGGGTATTCCCACATGAAGCCGTAGCCGCCATGCAACTGCACGCACTCGTCGAGCACCTTGCATTGCAAGTCGGTGCCCCAGTACTTGGCCATCGCCGCCGTCGGCACATCCAGCTTGCCTTGCAGGTGCAACTCCAGGCAGCGGTCGACGAAGACCCGGCCGATCTGGATTTCGGTGGCCATTTCCGCGAGCTTGAAACGGGTGTTCTGGAAGTCCGCGATGGATTTGCCGAATGCCTTGCGCTCGCGGGTGTAGTCCAGAGTCCATTGCAGCGCCGCTTCAGCCGATGCCAGGCCGCCGATGGCGACGGTCAGGCGCTCCTGGGGTAGCTCCTGCATCAAGTAGGCGAAGCCCATGCCGGCCTGCCCCAGCAGGTTCTCCTTCGGCACGCGGACATCCTGGAAGAACAATTCCGACGTGTCCTGGGCCTTCATGCCGACTTTTTCCAGGCGTTTGCCCTTTTCAAAACCCAGCGCGCCCGCCTCCACCAGGAACAGGCTGGTGCCCTTGGCGCCGGCCTTCGGATCGGTCTTGGCGACCACGATCACCAGGTCCGCCAGGAAACCATTGGTGATGAACGTCTTCGAGCCGTTGATGACGTATTCGTCGCCGTCCAGCACCGCCGTGGTCTTCACCCCTTGCAGGTCGGAACCGGCGCCCGGCTCGGTCATGGCGATGGCCGTGACCATTTCGCCGGACACCAGTTTCGGCAGGTACTTGTGTTTCAGCGCCTCACTGCCGTAATGCAGAATGTACGGCGCGACGATGTCGGAATGCAGCGAGAACCCGATCCCCGTCAACCCCAGGCGGCCGATTTCCTCGATCACCACCGTGCTGTAGAGAAAATCGGCGTCCAGCCCCCCATAGGCTTCTGGAAGGTGCGAGCACAACATGCCCGCCTCCCCTGCCTTGTTCCAGAGCTGGCGATCGACATGTCCCTGTTTTTCCCACTGGCTGTGGTACGGCACGGCTTCTTTTTCGAGGAAGGTTCGTACGCTGTCGCGAAACAATTCGTGTTCGGGACTGAACAGTGTTCTGGGGATCATGGCGCACCTTTGGTTTTTGTTGGGCGTGGTTATCCGACAGAGCCTAAGCCTGCGGGGTACGACAGGACACTGGACACATCCGACAAAAAATAAGACGATCCAGCCGTCTGGTGACCACTTTCCCCTATAAAAATAAAGATGAATTATGTCTATGCACGCCTCCACGCCCTTGCGGCGCGTCAGCATCCTGGCAATCGACCGGGTCTTTGCCTCGACCCTCATGCAAGCCAAGGATTTTTTCCACCTGGCCAGCCTGCGTTATGGCAAACAACTGGGCCACGGCCTGACGCCGGCTTTTGAAACCCGACTGGTCAGCCCCGATGGCAAACCGGTGAACAGCTTCAGCGATGTGATCATGCCGGTGGACGGTGGCCTGGAAAACACCGATGTCATCATCCTGCCGGCCTTCTGGGATGATTTCGCCACCCTCTGCCAACGTTATCCCCAGGTCCTGCCTTGGCTGCGAGAACAACACGCGCGCGGCGCGGTACTCTGCGGCGAAGCCACCGGGGTGTTCTGGCTGGCGGAGGCCGGGTTGCTCGACGGCAAGGAAGCCACCACCTACTGGCGCTTCTTCAATGCCTTCAAGGAACGCTTCCCCCAGGTACACCTGAACCAGGACAAGCACCTGACCGATGCCGACAACCTGTTCTGCGCCGGCGGCACGACCTCAGCCTGCGACCTCTACATTTACCTCATTGAACGCTTCTGTGGCGCCAACGTCGCCCAGGCCGTGGCGCGGGACATCTTGTATGAGGTGCAACGCAGCTATTCGCCAGGACGGATCGGCTTCGGCGGGCAGAAACTGCACCAGGACGTGATCATCCTCCAGATCCAGCAATGGCTCGAAGAGCACTTCGCCGATAAATTCCGCTTCGAGGATGTTGCCCGGGAACATGGCATGAGCATCCGCAATTTCATGCGCCGCTTCCAGACCGCCACGGGCGACAAACCGCTGCATTACCTGCAACGGCTGCGGATCGAAACCGCCAAGGGCCTGCTCTCCGGCAGCCGCAAGAGCATCAAGACCATCAGCTATGAAGTTGGCTATGACGACGCGAGCTTTTTCGCCCGGCTGTTCCGGCAACATACCGACCTATCGCCGAACCAGTATCGGCAGCAGTTTCAGCAGGCGGCATGAACCTGAGCTGAATGCAAGCCCGCTCCCACAGGGTTTTGCAGTGAACGACTGATTTCGAGCGTACAAAAAAGGCCTGCGATCGCAGGCCTTTTTTGCTTTGCGAATAGCCCTACGGCTTATGCGCCCGCGCCAGGAATTCGTGGGACTGCATTTCCAGCAGGCGACTCAGGGTCCGCTGGAACTCGAAGGTCAAGCGGCCGCCGGTGTAGAGATCCTTCAGTTCGACTTCGGCCGAAATGATCAGCTTCACGTTACGGTCGTAGAACTCATCGACCATGTTGATGAAACGGCGGGCGATGTCGTCGGTGGTGACGCTCATCTGCTCGACGCCGCTGAGCAGCACGGCGTGGAAGATCTTGCCCAGTTCGATGTAATCGTTCTGGCTGCGCGGGCCGTCGCACAGTTCGCGGAAGTCGAACCAGGCCACGTCATCGCAGGTACGCACGGCGCGGATTTCGCGATTTTCGATGACCAATACATCATTTTCCACGGCCTGGGTGCATTCCGGCGTCAGGGCGCGGAAGCTCTTGCGCAGGCTTTCTTCGGCGGCGGCATCCAACGGAAAGTGGAACAGCTCCGCTTGTTCGAGGTGACGCAGGCGGTAGTCGACGCCGCTGTCGACGTTGACGATTTCAGTGTGCTCCTTGATCAGCGCGATGGCCGGCAGGAAGCGCGCCCGCTGCAGGCCGTCCTTGTACAGGCCGTCCGGCACGATGTTCGAGGTGGCGACCAGGGTCACGCCGTTCTTGAACAGCTCTTCCATCAAGGTGCCCAGGATCATGGCGTCGGTGATGTCGGACACGAAGAATTCATCGAAGCAGATCACCCGGGTCTCGTCGGAAAACCGCTTGGCGATGATGGTCAGCGGGTTCTTCTCGCCGCCCAGGGTCTTCATTTCCTCGTGCACGCGCTTCATGAAGCGGTGGAAGTGCGTCCGCGTTTTCTCCTTGAATGGCAACGCTTCGAAGAAGGTGTCCACCAGGTAGGTCTTGCCACGGCCCACGCCGCCCCAGAAATATAGGCCCTTGACCGGTGCCTGGTCTTTTTTGCCGAACAGTTTGCCCAACAGACCCGGCTTGTTGTTCGAGGCCGCGACCAGGTCGTCGTACAGGCGCTGCAAATGCCGCACCGCCGTTTCCTGGGCTGCGTCGTGGAAGAACTCCGGGCGTTTCAGATCAGCTTGATATCGTTCTAGGGGCGTCATATTCGTTAGCAAGGCAACAAAAACGGGCCGTCACTGTAGCGACGGCCCAGAGGAATGGCAATCGGCCCTTACTCGGGCCGATGGTCGGATGACGTGCCGGGATCAGTCCTGGGCAGGCGTCAAGGCAACACGCAGCGCATCGACGGCGGCATCCCGCGCGGCGCTGTCAGCAAAGGCCGGGCTATTCGCCACGCACTCGCCGTCGAGCCAGACGCTGAAACCCAGGTCGTCGCTGCGTACATCCAAGGGCTGGCCGGACTGCAATTGCTTGGTCACCTGCCCCGCGGTCTTGCCGTCGGCAAAATGGTTCGACAGCAACAGCTGCTCGCCGTCGGCGGACAGCAGTCGGAAGCGGAAACTGCCGTCGTCTTCGCGAAAACTGACGAAGCGTGCTGTCTTGGCGGCTTTCTTCTTGGTGCTGGCGGCCATCTGGACCTGGCTGACAAACGAACGCAGGCCAACAGCCTCGCGCAGTTCGTTGAGGAACGGCGTTGCCACGGCCCGGGCTTTTTTCGCGCCCAGTTGCAGGATGTCTTCAAGGTCCGATGGGCGCTCGATGAACTGGTGATAGCGCTCGCGCGCTTCACCCAGCTCGCTGTCGAGCAACTGGAACAGGCGGTTCTTGGCTTCGCCCCAACCCAGGCCGTGCAGCAGTTCGTTGCGGAACTCGGCAGACTGTTCGGCAGTGGCGAAGGCCTGGAACAGGGTGAACAGATGCGAATTGTCCGGATCCTTGGCTTCGCCCGGGGCACGCGAGTCGGTGACGATCCGCGAGATCGCGTCCTTCATGTCCTTGGCGCTGCTGAACAACGGGATGGTGTTGTCGTAGCTCTTGGACATCTTGCGGCCATCGAGGCCCGGCAGCGTGGCGACGCTTTCTTCGATCAGCGCCTCGGGCATGGTGAAAAACTCCTTGCCCTGGCCGAACAGGTGGTTAAAGCGCTGGCCGATGTCGCGGGCCATTTCCACGTGCTGGATCTGGTCGCGACCGACCGGCACCTTGTGGGCGTTGAACATCAGGATGTCGGCGGCCATCAACACCGGGTAGCTGTACAGCCCCATGGTGATGCCAGCGTCCGGGTCTTCGCCGGCCTCGACGTTCTTGTCCACCGACGCCTTGTAGGCGTGGGCACGGTTGAGCAAGCCCTTGGCGGCGACGCAGGTCAGCAGCCAGGTCAGCTCCGGGATCTCGGGAATATCGGACTGGCGATAGAACGTCACGCGGTCCACATCCAGGCCACCGGCCAGCCACGTAGCGGCGATTTCCAGGCGCGAACGCTGGATACGCAGCGGGTCATCGCACTTGATCAGGGCGTGGTAGTCAGCCAGGAAGTAGAACGAATCGGCGTTGCTGTCGCGGCTGGCGAGGATCGCCGGACGGATGGCGCCGGCATAGTTGCCCAGGTGCGGGGTGCCGGTGGTGGTGATGCCGGTCAAGATACGGGTACGCGTCGTCATGGGTTATCGCTTGTCAGACTGCTGTCAATTCGAGAGGCGCGGCAGGATCAGATCCTTGAGATCGGTCAGCTTGCCATGAAAAAAGTGTCCGCATTCTGCCACTTTCAGCAGCTCATGGGGACGTTGGAGCGTGTCGGACCATTCGTAAACCAATTGCGGATCGACCACTTCGTCGGTTTCCGGCTGGATCACGGTCAACTGGCCGCTCATCGGTAAGGGCGACTGCTCGTCCAGGCGCATCACCGCCGGGGCCACCATGAACAGGTGCTTGACCGGCTGTCCCTGGGCTTCCAGGCGCCCGCCCAGGCTGGCGGCGACGAAGCCACCGAAGGAAAAGCCGAACAGTGTCAGGGGCAATTGCGGGTATTTTTCCCGCAGCCATTGCGCGACAGCCTGGGCGTCGTCCACTTCTCCGGTGCCCATGTCATGATTGCCGGCACTGGCACCTACGCCACGATAATTGAAACGCAACGTAACCAGGCCAGCATCGCGGGCAGTGCGTTGCAGGGTCGAGACCACTTTGTTGAGCATGGTCCCACCCTGCACCGGGTTCGGGTGGCAGATCAGCGCCAGGCCACGGGGAGCCTCGCTGTCCAGGTACAAGGCTTCCAGTTGGCCCACCGGGCCATCGATGACTACAGGGGTTTCGCGCATAAGCAAGGGAAAGAACTCCGTGACCTCGAATAGGGTCGACTCGTCTAGCTAAAGTCTGTGCCTGGCATGATTGCGATGTTCTTCGCGGTATACAGCGCAGGTCCGAGCCGTTAACGTAAAGCAAAGCCGTTTATAGAGGAAGGACTCGTGGAACACTCGCTCTTAGTTTGGTTGTTGCCGACTCTTGCCCTGGTTGCCGGTGTCGCCATTGGATTCCTGCTTGCCCGACTGCTGCCCAACGCGGTGCCCAACAGCACGCAACGTCAGCTGGACGACATCCAGGAACGTTTCGACAGTTATCAGAATGAAGTGGTCACTCACTTCAACAGCACCGCGTCCCTGGTGAAAAAACTCACCCAGAGCTACCAGGAAGTCCAGGATCACTTGTCCGAGGGTGCCAATCGCCTGGCCCTGGACGAGCAGACTCGCCAACGCCTGCTGGCTGCCCTGCACGCCGATTCGGCGCAGGCTCCACGGGAACGCCTGACCCCGCCAAAGGATCAGGAACCGCCCCGGGACTACGCCCCCAAGGCTCCGAATTCTCCCGGCATGCTCGACGAGCATTACGGTTTGAAGAAGTAATCACCAAGCAACAACCAAAAGCCCGCCCGATCACATGATCGAGCGGGCTTTTTTATGGGTTTCAGATCCGTTGTGGCAAGGGAGCTTGCTCCCGCTGGACTGCGCAGCAGTCCCAAATCAGCGAACGTGGTGTACCTGGGAGACCGAGGCGAATGATCTTGGGGCTGCTTCGCAGCCCAGCGGGGATAAATCCCCTCACCACAGGGTTTGGTGTCAGCCTGAAGGGAAATGGCAGCCATAAAAAAACGGGGACCATGTCTGCATGGCCCCCGTTTCATTTACTGCCCAGCGATCAAGGGTACTGCTGGTAAGTCTGCCCCTGCTGCTGCGGCGCCTCCTGATATTGCTGGCCCGGAATCGCCTTGAGGTTGACCTCGACACGACGGTTCTGCGCACGGCCATTGACGTCGGCGTTGCTGGCCACCGGGTTGTCCGGGCCGGCGCCACGGGCCGACAGGTTGGCACCGCTCACGCCCTGGGACGTCAGGTAGGTCGCCACGCTCTGCGCACGACGCTGGGACAGGTCCATGTTGTGCTGGCGGCTGCCGGTGCTGTCGGTGTAGCCGACGATTTCGATCTGGTTCTGGTTGAACTCCTTGAGGGAGTTGGCCAGGTTATTCAGCGGCTGGTAGAAACTGGACGCGATGTTCGCCGAGTCGGTGGCGAAGGTGATGTTGCCCGGCATGATCAGCTTGATCTGGTCGCCCTGGCGCTGCACTTCAACGCCGGTATTGGCCATGCTGGCGCGCAGCTTCTTTTCCTGCTGGTCGGCGTAGTAGCCGTAACCGGCCGCGGAAGCCCCCACCACCGCGGCACCGATCAACGCACCCTTGCCACGGTTATCGTGACCGATGGCCGCACCGGCCAACGCCCCCGCCAGTGCACCGAGGCCGCCATACTTGGCGGTTTTGCTCATGCCCGAAGATTCGGTAGAGGCCTGGCCCTGATTGTCATAGGGGTTAGGCGACGCACAGCCGGACAACAAGGCCACAGCAGTAGCGACAACGATCAAGCGACGCGAGGTGAACATGGAATGCTCCTGGTTTTTCAGTCTGAAGTGCCAGGGCGTAGGCAATCGACTCTGGCAGGCGTTGGAACACGGCAATCGTTAAAAATTCCGTCGCGCTGCGTCGCGCTTCACCCGGCTGACCGATAAAAAACCGGCGTCCGGGCGAATGCCCCTCACCCCTGCGCCAGACAGCGGCTCACGCCCCTGACAATCATCTCCACTTCTCGCCCATCGATCGTCAACGGCGGCAGCAGGCGGATGGTCTGGCCCCGAGTGATATTGATCAGCAGGCCGTGGTCCCGGGCGGCGCGAAGGGCCAGGTCGCGGACCGGTTGCTTGAGTTCGATGCCGATCATCAACCCCTGGCCGCGGATCGCCAAGACATTCGGGTTGTCCGCCAACTCGATGCGCAGCCGGCTCAGCAACTGGTCGCCCTGGTGCCTGGCGTTGTCCACCAGCGCTTGTTGCTCAATGATCTCCAGCACCGTGCAGCCGACCCGACAGGCCAGCGGATTACCGCCAAAGGTGCTGCCATGGCTGCCAGGGGTAAACAGCTCGGCCGCCTTGCCCCGCGCCAGGCAGGCACCAATGGGTACGCCATTGCCCAGGCCTTTGGCGAGGGTCATGACGTCCGGCACGATGCCCTCGTGCTGGAACGCGAACCATTGGCCAGTGCGACCGATACCGGTCTGGATCTCGTCGAGCATCAACAACCAGGCGCGCCGGCTGCACAGTTCACGCAAGGCCTTGAGATAGCCCGGCGGTGCGAGTTGCACACCGCTTTCGCCCTGGATCGGTTCTACCAGTACCGCGACGATGCGCTCGGCATGAGCTTGCTGGATCGCTTCAAACGCCGCCAGATCGCCGAACGGCACCTTGATGAAATCCCCCGGCAACCGATTGAAACCCAGCCGCACGGAGGGGCCGTCACTGGCGCACATCGTGCCCAAGGTGCGCCCATGGAACGCATTGTCCATGACCACGACCAACGGCTGCTCAATGCCTTTATGCCAACCATAGAGGCGCGCCAGTTTCAATGCGGTTTCGTTGGCCTCGGCGCCTGAGTTGTTGAAAAACGCCCGCTCCAGCCCAGACAGCTGGGTGAGCTTTTGCGCCAGGCGTTGTTGCCAATCGATGCTGTACAGGTTCGACGTGTGCAACAGCAGGCCGGCCTGCTCGCTGATGGCGGCCACCAACCGCGGGTGGGAGTGGCCGACATTGGTCACCGCCACGCCCGCCACCGCATCGAGGTACTCGCGGCCGTCCTGGTCCCACAAGCGCGTACCCAAACCATGGGTGAAACTCAGCGCCAGGGGTTGGTAAGTGGTCATCAGGCAGGCAGCGGTCATGGCATCAAGCTCCATTGGGTTGGTTTTTTCCAGTATGGTTAGCCACCAAGGCTGGATAAACGCGGCTTTACTTCAATCATTTAAAAGCCGAGCTTGATAATGGACTTGTTCCAAGCAATGACCGTTTACGTGAAGGTAGTAGAAACCGGAAGCCTGACTGCGGCGGCCCAGGCGTGCGAAATGTCCACCACCATGGTGGGTAATCATCTTCGTGCACTGGAGCAACGTCTCGGCGTGCGCCTGATCAACCGTACGACGCGGCGCCAGCGCCTGACTGAGTTTGGCTCGACCTACTATCAACGTTGCCTGGAAGTGCTGGGGCTGGTGGCCGATTCCGAGCGCCTGGCCGAACAGACCCAAGGCGAGCCCAGCGGCACCCTGCGCATCACCGCGCCGCTGACCTTTGGTACCGAACGCCTATCGCCGGCGCTGGCCGAATTCAGCCAGCGCTTCCCCCAGGTCAAGCTCGACGTGATGCTGACCAATCAGCGGCTGGACCTGCTCGAACATGGATTCGATGTCGCCATTCGCCTCGGCCATCCCGACCCGAAACTGATTGCCCGTCCGTTGGTGGACTACACCCTGACCATCTGCGCCTCCCCTGCCTACCTGGCCCGGCGCGGCACACCGGAACAACCGGCGGACCTGCAACGACACGACTGCCTGTCGTTCGCCTATTCGGCAGCAGACGAATGGCGCTTCGCCCAGGAACACTGGCCCATCAACGGCCCGGAAGGCGAGATCAAGGTCCCGGTAAACGGACCGATGCTGATCAACAGCTCCTCGGGCCTGCATCGCGCCGCCTTGGCCGGGATGGGCGTGGTGATGCTGCCCGATGCGCTGGTGGCCCAGGACCTGAAGGATGGTCACCTGGTGGCGTTGTTGCAGGACTATCAGTTGCCCCATCGCCCAATGAGCCTGATGTACGCGCAGGACCGCTACCGTTTGCCGAAACTGCGCAGTTTTGTCGAATTCGCACTGGAGAAATGGGGCAAACCCTAACCCAATGATGCTGTGGCGAGGGGATTTATCCCCGCGGGGTTGCGCAGCAACCCCAAGACTGTCGGTTCACATCGCAGGTGATGTCGGGTTTGATGACTTTGGGGGGGCCGCTACACGCCCCTGCGGGGATAAATCCCCTCGCCACCAAAGCAAACCCCGTCTGAACATCCACCGCTAGTTCCCCACACACCCATCAGCTACTCTTCCTCCTTGGACGAGCATTTTGATATCAAGGTTGATGAGGAAACGATGATGGGAGATGCCTCGAACATCGATATGCTGCGGTTCGACCTGTCCGATCTGGACGAAGGCGTACTGCACACCATCCTGGAACTGGTCAGCGATGGCATCTGGGACTGGAATGCCAACACCGGCTTCGTCTACCGCAACCCCGGCTGGTACACGATGCTTGGCTACCTGCCTCATTCACTGGACAACAACGTGCTGACCTGGGAGAGCGTGATCCACCCGGATGACTATCCACGGGTCATGGCGTTGTTCGACGACTACCTGGAACAACGCTCCCACGGTTACCAGGCCGAATACCGCTGCCGCAAGCGCGATGGGGCCTACATCTGGATCGAGGATCGCGGCTACGTGATCGCCCGTAATCCGGACGGCACGGTGGCGCGCATGATCGGCGCCCATCGCAGTATCGACGACAAAAAGCGTCTGTTCGAACAACTGGAACAGCGTAACCAATCCCTGGAAGTCATCATTGAAGAACGCACCCGCGAACTGTCCCGGGTCAACCATCAGTTGCAGATCCAGCTCGACGAGAATCGCCGGCTTGCCGAAACCGATGCCCTGACGCGGGTCGCCAACCGTTATCGCCTGGACCAGGCACTGCCGCTGGCCTGTGAGCGGGCACAGCGTTTCCGCGAGCCGTTGTCGCTGATCGCCATGGACGTGGATGATTTCAAGGACATCAACGACCGCTACGGCCACGCCTTTGGCGACGCAGCGCTGGTGCAAGTGGTGCAGAGCGTCAAGCGTTGCCAGCGCGACGGCGATTTGCTGGTGCGCTGGGGCGGTGACGAATTCATCATGATCTTGCCCAATACCACCCTGGCCGACGCCCGCCTGCTGGCGGAAAGCATTCGCCGGGGTCTGTCCGACCTGCTGCCGGTGGGCGACTTCCAGATCACCATGAGTTTTGGCGTGGTGCAGCGACTCGAGAATGAACAGCACGCGACGTTGCTGCACCGGGCGGATCAGGCGCTGTATCGCTCCAAGATGTCGGGCAAGAATGTGATTTGTGAATGAGGTCCGCCCGTGACAACACCGCCCGCGTCCAATAGATTAGGCGACCGGAAAAAAGCTCAATGCCTTTCTCGCCTCATCCCGCTAACAGAAGTAGTGAAATTTCAATGTCCGATTCCAACACCGCTGAATCCGTAGTCACCCTGTCGTCCAAAGCGGAATACGAAAACTCCATCAATCTTTCACAGCATCTGCCCCAGGCCAAAACCATCAGCGAAATGGTCCTCGATGCATTCCAGTCGAATCGCGAAAGCGACCAGATCCGCGAACTGCGCAACGCCATCCGCCAGGCTCACGATGCGTTCGACGACGACAAGGCCTACGAACTGATGGGCCAGCTCAAACAACTCAAAGACGCCGAAGCCGCCGATTTCGCGGCCCTGGAAGACCTGAGCAGCCGCTTCCCCATCAGCCGTATCCTCTCCAGCTACAAGGACGACCCGTCGTTTCAGGAACTGGTCTACGGCCTGGCCCTGAAAGTACTGAACCAGACCCATCAGGCCATCAGTAACCCGAGCGGCAGCAAGGGCAAGGCCTCGCGGGCCAAGAAAGAAGCCGAAGTGTTTGTCATCAGCAAGGACGGTATCAGCGTCACCCTGCCCTTGCGCACACCACGCTCCAAGCCGAACGTCGACCGCGAGGCCTTCGAGTTCCTGGGCTTCAACTTCGTAGGCGAAGGCGACGAAGCCGAGCTGGAAAGCGAAACCTTCCTGGACAATGACGGCACCGAACAACAGGCCACCCGCAAAAGCATCGTCACCGCCCTGCAACAGCAGAAGGCATTCGACGGCTACAGCATCGCCCAGCAATAAGCCATCGCCCAACGATCGTTCCTACGCTCCGCGTGGGAATGCCTCCTCGGACGCTCCGCGTTCGGCTTCTTGGGACGCAGAGCGTCCCTGGCTGCATTTCCACGCAGAGCGTGGGAACGATCCTCCAGGCAACGCCCATGAAAAAGCCCCGTTCTTCTCCCGAAGGCGGGGCTTTTTCATGGGAATGAGAGGATCGTCTCAAACCGCTCCGAGCCGCTCAACCATGTCTGGAAACTTCTCGACCAGCCTGATCAGAAGAGCCGCCTGGGCATTGGGTTTGGACTTCTCCTGCTCCCAGTTCCGAAGGGTGCCAGGACTGGTCCTGATGCTCTTGGCAAAAACGGCCTGAGACATATGGAGCTTGTCGCGCAACGCTACGATTTCTTGCGCCGACACCTCGGGAACCGGTTTGTCTTCGATCGATATCTGGCGAAGGGTAATCTTGCCCTCACGGTGAGCAGCCATCTCCTCGACGCCTTGCATCATCTCGGCAAACAGATCACGTTTTTTCATAAGGTACCTCGCACTTTCAACTCTGCTTCTATGGCGCGCTTGAGCGTCTTCTCTTGCTCGGAGGTGAGGTTTTCCAACTCGTCCTTGTCATAAATCGCGAACATCCAGAACTGACGATCATTCATGAGCCAATAGTAAATGACTCGCAACCCACCTCGCTTCCCTTTGCCACGGCGTTCATCGAACCAGCGCAGCTTACGAAAGCCGCCGGTACGTGGCATGACGTCCCCGACCTCAGGATGCTGCAGCATATAGGACTGAAGCAGGCGATATTCATCGTCAGTCAGGTAATGGCCAACCGTGGCGGTGAACGTAGTCGTTTCAAAAAATAGGGTACGCATGGCAGAAACTATAGGCAAATTGCTTATAGTTCAACAAACCAAAATCTATTGCGACGAATGACAGCCAATCCATGCCCCACCTAGACAAAAAACCCCGCGCTTCTCTCGAAGGCGGGGCTTTTCGTGCAGCTTCTGAAGCTTAAGGCGCGTACGTCAGCAGCAGCTCACTCGGCACTTTGAAGTCCAGGGACATCATGACGCTCAGGGCGGTGATGGTGAAGATCGAGAACACGAACAGCTTGCGTGCCCAGACCGTGTCATCCACCGCCTTGTAGCCGGTCCAGGCCATGTACAGCCAGTACATGCCCATGGCGGCGGCGACGGCGAGGTAGCTCATGCCGGCGTAACCGCTGAAAGTCAGCATCAAGGTCGCCACGAGGAAGGCCAGGATGTAGAGCAGGATGTGCTTCTTGGCCACGCGGATGCCGCGCTTGACCGGCAGTACCGGAATCGACGCTGCCAGATAGTCATTGAAGCGGAAGATCGCAATGGCGTAGGAATGCGGCATCTGCCACAGGCTGAACATCACCAGCAGCGTCAGCGCCGCCATGTCGAAGCTGTTGCTCACCGCCACGTAGCCGATCACCGGCGGCATCGCCCCCGACAGGCTGCCCACCAGCGTGCCGTGGACCGACTTGCGCTTGAGGTACAGGCTGTAGAGGCCGACGTAGATGACAAAACCGATCACCGCGAACAACGCCGCCAATGGATTGGCCACCCAGTACAACAGCGCCACGCCGGCCACGCCCAGCACCGTGGCGAATGCCAGGGCCAGTTGCACCGGAATCAGGCCTTGGACCAGCGCCCGATTCTTGGTGCGCTCCATCTTGATGTCGATATCGCGGTCGATGCAGTTGTTGAACACGCAACCGGACGCCACCACCAGGGAAGTGCCGATCATCGCCGCCAGGAAGATGGCCAGATCGACATGCCCTTTCGAGGCCAGGAAAAACCCGCCTGCCACAGAAAGCACGTTACCGAAAATGATCCCCGGCTTGGTGATTTGGATAAAGTGCTTCAGGGACATCCGGACTTTCCTCAGTGCGCCATCATGTTGGTGTGGATGCTGAACATGATCCACAACGACAGGCCGACCAGCAGGACAATCACGATCGCGGCAAAGACAAACGCGACCACGTTGTTACGTTGGGCGGCGGAGCGGTCCAGGTGCAGGAAGTACACCAGGTGCACCAATACCTGGACCACGGCGAAGATCAGGATGATCCACAGGGTCAGGCTCTTGGGCAGCGACGGATACATCACCAGACCGAACGGAATGACGGTCAGGATCACCGACAGGATGAAACCGATGGCGTAGGACTTGACGCTGCCGTGGCCGGCGTCGTGGCCATCATGGGAATGTGCGTTAGCCATTTACAGGGTCCCCATCAGATAAACAACGGTGAATACGCAGATCCACACCACGTCCAGGAAGTGCCAGAACAGGCTCAGGCAGCTCAGGCGCGTCTTGTTGGTGGCGGTCAGGCCGTTTTTGTGGACCTGGTACATCATGATCGCCATCCAGATCAGGCCGCTGGTCACGTGCAGGCCGTGGGTGCCGACCAGGGTGAAGAACCCGGACAGGAAACCGCTGCGGCTAGGACCGAAGCCTTCGGAGATCAGGATGTGAAACTCGTTGATCTCCATGCCGATGAAGCCGGCACCGAACAGGAAGGTCATGGCCAGCCAACCCAATACCTGGGTTTTCTTGCCCTTGAACAACGCCAGCATGGCGAAGCCGTAGGTGATCGAGCTGAACAGCAGCAGCGCGGTTTCGCCCAGTACGTACGGCAGTTCGAAGATGTCGTGGCCCGATGGGCCACCGGCGACGTTGTTAACCAGCACCGCGTACGCTGCGAAGATCGACGCAAACAGAATGCAGTCGGTCATCAGGTAGAGCCAGAAACCGAATACGGTCATCTCGCCCGAGTCGTGGTGATGGTCATCGTGCCCATGGTCATGACCATGGGCGTGTCCAACAGTGGTCACTAAGTTCGACATGGTTTAAGCCTGTTCCAACGAGGTTTCAACACGGGTGGCGGTGGCTGGGACTTTCCCGGCCGCTACCAGACGTTTGTGCTGCTCGGCTTCGATGCGCTCGATGACATCCACCGGCACCATGTAGCCCTGATCGTCACGGGCAGCATGGATAGCGAAATACACCACGGTGCCGACCAGGCTGGCGATGGCCAGCCACCAGATGTGCCAGATCATCGCGAAACCGAACACGGTCAGCAGCGCGCCCATGACCACACCGGTAGCCGTGTTGTTGGGCATGTGGATCGGCTCGTACTTGGCCGGGACCGGGTACGCGGTACCGTTTTCCTTGGCTTCGGTGAACGGGTCGATGACGTCTGCTTTTGGCAGCACGGCGAAGTTGTAGAACGGCGGTGGCGAAGAGGTCGACCATTCCAGGGTATGGGCATTCCACGGGTCGCCGTGTTCGCACATGTTCTCTGGCTTGTTACGATCGCGCACGCTGACATACAACTGGATCAGCTGGCAGGCGATACCAACAGCGATCATCACCGCACCGAACATGGCGACGTACAGGTACGGCACCCACTCAGGGTTGGTGGTGGTGTTCAAGCGACGGGTCATGCCCATGAAGCCCAGTACATAGAGCGGCATGAACGCGACGAAGAAGCCGGTGATCCAGAACCAGAACGCTGCCTTGCCCCAGCCTTCGTGCAGCTTGAAGCCGAACGCTTTCGGGAAGTAGAAGGCGAAACCGGCGATATAGCCGAACACCGCACCGCCGATGATCACGTTGTGGAAGTGCGCGATCACGAACAGGCTGTTGTGCAACACGAAGTCAGCACCCGGGATGGCCAGCAATACGCCGGTCATGCCGCCGATGGCGAAGGTCACCATGAAGCCCAGGGTCCACATCACGTGGCTGGTGAAACGCAGACGGCCCTGGTAGATGGTGAACAGCCAGTTGAACAGCTTCACCCCCGTCGGGATCGAAATCAGCATCGTCGCCAGGCCGAAGAAGGCGTTGACGCTGGCACCCGAGCCCATGGTGAAGAAGTGGTGCAGCCAGACCATGAAGCCCAGTACCGAGATCGCGCCGCTGGCGTAGATCATCGAGTGGTGGCCAAACAGTTTCTTGCCGGAGAAGGTCGAGATGACTTCGGAGAAAATCCCGAACGCTGGCAGGATCAGGATGTACACCTCAGGGTGACCCCAAGCCCAGAACAGGTTGACGTACATCATCGGATTTCCACCCAGTTCATTGGTGAAAATGTGGAAATCCATGTAGCGGTCAAGCGTCAGCAACGCCAGGGTGGCGGTGAGGATCGGGAAGGAAGCGACGATCAGCACGTTGGCCCAGGTGCAGGTCCAGGTGAAGATCGGCATGTCCATCAGCTTCATGCCCGGGGTACGCATCTTCACCACGGTGGCCAGGAAGTTGACCCCCGTCAGCGTCGTACCCAATCCGGAAAGCTGTAGCGCCCAGATGTAGTAATCCATCCCCACGCCCGGACTGTATTGCAGGCCCGACAGCGGCGGATAGGCAACCCAGCCGGTCTTGGCGAATTCACCAACGCCCAGGGACAGGTTGATCAGCACCACGCCGGACACCAGCAACCAGAAGCTCAAGGAGTTCAGGAACGGGAAGGCAACGTCACGGGCGCCGATCTGCAGCGGCACTGCAAGGTTCATCAGGCCGGTGAAGAAGGGCATCGCCATGAAGATGATCATGATCACACCGTGGGCGGTGAAGATCTGGTCATAGTGTTCAGGCGGCAGGTAGCCAGGCGAACCCTCGGTGGCCATGGCCAGCTGGGTACGCATCATGATGGCGTCGGCAAAACCACGCAGCAGCATGACCATGGCGACAATGATGTACATCACGCCGATTTTCTTGTGGTCGACCGAGGTCAGCCACTCGGTCCACAGGTAGGTCCACTTCTTGAAATAAGTGATGCCTGCAAACAATGCCAGACCACCGAGCGCGATGATGGCGAGGGTCACCATGACAATCGGCTCGTGGAACGGGATCGCTTCCCAACTTAATTTACCAAACATCGTTTACTCCTCTGCCCCGGCAGCTGAATGCGAGCTCATGTCCATCCCTTCCATGTTGTGAGCCACTTCCTTCTCGTTCTTCTCGTGGTGCATCGGCTTGCCCGGATTCATCCCTTCATACTTGTCGATGATGGTCTGGAACAGGTTCGGCGTAACCGACGAGTAGAGTTCGACTGGGTTGTTCTGGCTCGGCTTGGAAAGGGCTTCGTATTCAGCTTTTTCAAGCTGTTTAGGTGCCTTCTTCACATCGTTGACCCAGGCGTCGAAATCTTCCTGGGTCGTGGCGATTGCTTTGAACTTCATGCCGGTAAAGCCCGCGCCGCTGTAGTTGGCGGAGATACCGTCGAGTTCGGCGTTCTGGTTGGCGATCAGGTGCAGCTTGGTCTGCATGCCCGCCATCGCGTAGATCTGGCCGCCCAGGCCCGGGATGAAGAACGAGTTCATCACGGTGTCGGAAGTGACCTTGAAATTGATCGGCGTGTGGGCCGGGAACACGATCTTGTTGACCGTGGCGATGCCTTGTTCCGGGTAGATGAACAGCCACTTCCAGTCCATGGAGACCACTTCAATGGTGATCGGCTTGACGTCCGAATCCAGCGGACGATAGGGGTCCAGGGCGTGGGTCGACTTGTAGGTGATGTAACCCAGGGCAATGATGATCAGCACCGGAATGGTCCACACCGCCACTTCGATCTTGGTCGAGTGCGACCACTTCGGCGTGTAGGTGGCATTGGTATTGGTTGCGCGGTACTTCCAGGCGAACAGGAAGGTCATGACGATGACCGGCACAACGACCAGCAACATCAGCAGCGTAGCGGTGATGATCAGGTTTCGTTCATCCAGGCCGACCTGGCCCTTGGGATCGAGCAAGGTCATGTTGCAGCCTCCCAGCAGCAACGTGCCGAGCAGCGGCAACAAGCCTAGTAATCGGGGGTACCTGTTTTTACTCATCTCACGACCTCTAAAGCAGCTTGCGCAATGCAGTTGGGTTTTGATCGCCAACACTTCACCCTGCCAAGGGTTGGCATTTTCTTGGATTGAATAAGGGCTGCCCGTCGAACGTCAGCGGCAGTTCGACACATCCTGGGCCAGCAGTGAGTTCTTATTCGTTGGTCAAAGGCCTAGTTCAAGCCCAATTCCATTTGGTGCGGGTAGTTGGAGGCACCGACACCTGGGGTCGCATGGGGCGCTGGCGCCCTTCGACCACTCTCGTGCTCAAGCTTGAGCCGGGTCGGAAAATCGGTGCGGGCGATTGTAGTGAGCTGACGCGCTGTAGACCATGTCTCATCTCGAAATAATTTTTATCCGATCCGGCAACAATCTCTTGCCGATATTGCAACGAGCCAGCATGTTATCGAAATTCATTCTCAACAAGAACCCCAAAAAACGTAGGCCTACTACGCCCGATTTAGACAGCTCGAGAGGATCATCAAGAGGTTTTTCGCCCGGCAAGCGCCCAGTTTTCGGGGCCTGCGCCGCCTGACGTGGCGCTGTTAAAAATGCCTGCTGCAGGCGATACGCTGATTGCGAAACCAGACATTTTTTTGTTACAGGAAAGCGTGCTTTATCTCCCTCGCAAGGGCTGAGCGCCGCAAGATATGTGACAACGTGTCGCACATTGCCGCAGGTCATTCTTGCCTCGGATCAAGGACGCTCCGGCTTGAGCGTGAAACGTAAAACGCCCCGGCTCTCCAGGAGAGAACCGGGGCGTTTCATCGAGGCGTTTCAGCGAAGCGGTTTGCGGTTACGTGACACCAGCAACGGCACCAGCACCACTGTCAACACGAAGGCCACCAGTGCCCACTGTGCCAGGGACAGCCCCAGGATCGGTGGGTAGGGGGTGGAGCAAAAGCCGTCGACCTGGAATCCCAATGGAAAGATCTTCGCCAACGGCAGGTCATCGACAATCGGTTGCAACACGTCGATGCCGCAACTGACCGCCGGGAAGAACTGGGTGTACACGTGATGCCCTGCCACACCGGCACCGGCCAGGGCGCTGAGCACCACCAGGCCTTCGAAGATCGTCAGGCTGCGGCGGGTGCGCATGGCGGCGCCGATGAAGGCGAAGATTGCGATCAGCAACAGCGCATAGCGTTGCAAGATACACAGCGGGCACGGCGCCTCACCGAGGGCCACCTGCATATACAGCGCACCGCCAATCAGCGCCAGGCAGATCAGCCCCAGCAGCACCAGATAGCGCCGCTCACGCCCTAACCGCATCATTTCCTCACTCATTGCGTTTCCCTTTGTCTGCATGGATCGACGCGCGGCACGGCAACATTCGGGCGCGCGGTCGGATGCCCGAAGTCTACACGCAGACCATGACAGTGAACGAGCAGCGGGCGTCGACATTGAAGGGGAATAGACCGCAAGAAGGTTAAGTGCGGATTAATTCTGGCAGTTGGACAAGGATGGACCTGCCGTCGCCATCGCGAGCAGGCTTGCTCGCGAAAGCGATGGGTCAGCTTGCATCAATGTTGGATGTGCCGCCGTCTTCACGAGCAAGCCCGCTCACACAAGGGATCTGGCGGGCGTGGAGACCTTATTCCAGCGCTGCCGCCGGGCCGAAGAATTCGTAACGGCTCTGCTGCTCCGGCACGCCCAAGGCCTTGAGGTGACGCTTGACGGCACCCATGAAGCCCTTCGGGCCGAGGAAATAGGCGTCCACGTCACGTTGCTGCGGCAGCCATTGCGCCAGTTGTTCCTGGCTCAGCAGCCCCACCTTGTCGGCCGCCGGGCTCAAGCCGTCGTCTTCGTCGTAGCAGTAGAAGCGCTTGAGCTGCGGATGCCGCTTGGCCAGGTCGTCGATCCAGTCGCGGAAGGCATGGGCACGGCCGTTGCGCGCGCAATGGATGAAATGCACCGGCCGCTCGGTTTGGAGCGCCGCCTGCAACATGGCCAGGGTCGGGGTGATGCCGACGCCGCCACTGATCAGCACCAGCGGTTTGTCGCTGGCAGTCAGGTAGAAATCCCCGGACGGCGGGAACAACTGGATGCGGCTGCCGACGTCGAAATGATGATGCAGGTGGTTGGACACCCGCCCGCCCGGCTCGCGCTTGACGCTGATACGGTATTGACCATTGTCCGCCAGGGCTGACAGTGAGTAGTTGCGGCGTACTTCCTCGCCATCGAGCATGAGCTTCATGCCGATGTACTGGCCCGGCTCGGCCAACAGGATCGGGCCCTTGTCCGCCGGTTCAAAGTAAAACGAAGTGATCTCCGAGCTTTCCTGGACCTTGGCCGCCAGGATGAACTCACGCTCGCCACGCCAGCCGCCCGGCGCCTCGGCCTTCTTGTCGTACATGCCGGCTTCGGCACCGATCAGGATATCGGCCAATTGGTTATAGGCAGCGCCCCACGCCGCAATCACCTCGGGCGTGGCAATCTCTGCGCCCAACACCTCAGCAATGGCTCGCAGCAGGCACGCACCGACAATCGGGTAATGTTCCGGCAGGATCTGCAAGGCAACGTGCTTGTTGACGATCTTCGCCACCAGGTCGCCCAACTGGTCGAGCTGGTCAATGTGCCGCGCATACATCAACACGCCGTTGGCCAGCGCACGGGGTTGATCGCCACTGGCCTGGTGAGCCTGATTGAACAGTGGGCGCACTTGCGGGTATTCGGACAGCATCATGCGATAGAAGTGAGTGATCAGCGCTTCACCACCGCTTTCAAGCAATGGCACGGTGGAGCGAATGATGGCGCGTTCTTCTTGGCTGAGCATAAGGTGACTCCTGGCGAATGACCGATAACAGTTACCTAAGCCTTATCAGTTTCCATGCCATAAATTTTCATCTTAAATATCAGTCATTTAAAAACAATGTAGTCATATTGACACAAGTCGTTTTATAGTCGTTACGACTACATGGAGTCATTATGACCGCAACCGCCCTGCTGACCTCCCTGCTGCCACTGGTGGCCGATCTGTCCCGCGAACTGCCTGAAGGCGAACGTTATCGGCGCCTGCTCGGCACCTTGCGAACCTTGCTGCCCTGCGATGCGGCGGCGTTGTTGCGCCTGGACGGCGACTGCCTGGTGCCGCTCGCCGTGGATGGCCTGAGCACCGATACACTGGGCCGGCGATTTCGGGTCAGCGAACACCCGCGCTTCGAAGCGCTGCTGGCCAACCCACAGCCCACCCGCTTCGCCGCCGACAGCGGCCTGCCCGATCCATACGACGGACTGGTCGAGGGGCTCGCCGAGCATCTGGAGGTTCACGACTGCATGGGCTGCCCGCTGTTCGTCGACGAGCGGCCCTGGGGCCTGCTGACCCTGGATTCGCTGGATCCGGAGCGCTTCGAGCCCATCGACCTGAGTGCCCTGCAAGCCTTCGCCAGCCTCGCCGCCACCACGGTCAGCGCCGCCGAGCGCATCGAGCGCCTGGCCCTGAAGGCCGAGGACGAGCACCGCCGCGCCGAGGTCTATCGCCAGGCCAGCGGCCAGCAACCTCGCGACATGGTCGGCCAGAGCAAGGCCCACAAACGCCTGGTGGAAGAGATCACGCTGGTGGGCGGCAGCGACCTGACGGTATTGATCACCGGCGAAACCGGCGTGGGCAAGGAACTGGTCGCCCAGGCCATCCATGCCGCGTCAGAACGTGCCGAGCAGCCACTCATCAGTCTCAATTGCGCCGCCCTGCCCGATACCCTGGTGGAAAGTGAACTCTTCGGCCATGTACGAGGCGCCTTCACCGGGGCCACGAACGACCGGCGCGGCAAGTTCGAACTGGCCGACGGCGGCACCTTGTTTCTCGACGAAGTGGGCGAGTTGTCCCTGACCGTCCAGGCCAAGTTGTTGCGGGTACTGCAAAGCGGCCAACTGCAACGCCTGGGCTCGGACAAGGAACACCGGGTCGATGTGCGCCTGATCGCGGCCACCAATCGCGACTTGGCCGAGGAAGTGCGCAACGGCCGTTATCGGGCCGACTTCTACCATCGCTTGAGTGTGTACCCGCTGCAGGTGCCGGCGCTGCGCGATCGTGGACGTGATGTGCTGCTGCTCAGCGGATTTTTCCTGGAGCACAACCGCTCGCGCATGGGCCTGGGCAGCTTGCGCCTGACCGGCGACGCCCAGGCCGCGCTGCTGGCCTACGACTGGCCAGGCAATGTGCGCGAACTGGAACACCTGATCGGCCGCAGCGCCTTGAAGGCCTTGGGCCGGTGCGCGACGCGCCCGAAAATCCTCAGCCTCAGCGCCCAGGACCTGGATTTGCCCCAGGCGCCTGTGGACAACCCCACGCCTTCGTCCATCAGCCCGGCGTCGACCGCGCAGGGCGTAACGGGGGACTTGCGCGAAGCGGTGGACGAGTTCCAGCGCACGCTGATCGCTGCCTGCCTGGAGCGTCACCAACACAACTGGGCCAGCGCCGCCCGGGAGCTCGGGCTGGACCGGGCGAACCTGGGGCGGATGGCCCGGCGGTTGGGGCTGAAGTGATCGGCCCTGTGGCGAGGGAGCTTGCTCCCGCTGGAGTGCGAAGCACTCCCATCAGACGCGGTGGGAGGTCGAATTTGGCGACCGCTGCGCGCTCGAGCGGGAGCAAGCTCCCTCGCCACAAAAACGCCTCACCACCGGGATCTTGTTACAACGCCCCCTGTTATCGACAGCTTTCGCCCTAAAGCCTGCCCCCGACAAGTCGATAACCCAATATCAAAAGCTGTTTTGGCGAGCGGTATGCTCGCCCCACCTTTTTCCACAGAAGGTTTTTATGTCTTCCAACAAAGCCCGCGCAGATTCACTTTCGCTTCTGCTGTTTACCTTGCGCAGCGGCAAGCTGATGGCGATCAACCTGCTCAAGGTCAGTGAAATCATTCCCTGCCCACCGTTGACCAAACTGCCGGAGTCCCATCCGCACGTCAAAGGCATCGCCACCCTGCGCGGGACGTCGTTGTCGGTGATCGACCTGAGCCGCGCCATTGGCGAGCGACCGCTGGAAGATCCGGATGGCGGTTGCCTGATCGTCACCGATGTGAGCCGCTCCAAACAGGGCCTGCATGTGCAGGCGGTGAGCAAGATCGTGCATTGCCTGACCACCGACATCAAACCGCCGCCCTACGGTTCCGGCGGCGTGCGGGCGTTCATCACCGGCGTGACCTCGGTGGACGGCACGCTGGTGCAAGTGCTTGACATCGAAAAGGTCATCCACGGCATCGCGCCAGCGCAGATCGAAACCGCGCCGACCGAACTGAGCATGGAAGACGCCGAGGTGCTGGGCAACGCACGGATCCTGGTGGTCGATGACAGCCAGGTCGCGCTGCAGCAATCGGTACACACCCTGCGCAACCTGGGCCTGCAATGCCACACCGCCCGCAGCGCCAAGGAAGCCATCGAATGCCTGCTGGAACTGCAGGGCACTGCGCAGGAGATCAACCTGATCGTTTCCGATATCGAAATGTCGGAAATGGACGGCTACGCCCTCACCCGGACCCTGCGCGAAACGCCGGACTTCGCGCACCTCTACGTGTTGCTGCACACGTCGCTCGACAGCGCCATGAACAGCGAGAAAGCCCGACTGGCCGGCGCAAACGGGGTGCTCACCAAGTTCTCGTCGCCTGAATTGACCAAGTGCCTGATCACCGCGGCCAAGGCCGTCGCCGAACAAGGGCGCTGACCCCACCGGGAGGCTGCGATTCTCGCGGCCTCTGAACACTGTTCCGACCTCAGGCATACTCCTGTCCTGGTTCCCCTGAACAAGGACATTATTGATGAAAGCTTCTGTGCTGATGCTCCTGGGCCTCACTGCCGCCATGACCTTTCAGGCTCAGGCTTCCAGCCCCGACGCCTGGGCCGCCTACGACAAAAAAGTGCTCGCCAGTTGCCTGAAGGCCAGCGGCCTTAAAGACCCCGAACCCGTCGGCACCGCCGCGCAATTCGACGACCGGGTGGGCTACACCGCTGTGTTGCTGCAAGGCCAATACCCACAGAAACACATGAAAGGCGCAACCGGCACCGAGTTGTGCCTCTACCGCAAGAAAACCAGGACCGCCTTCGTCACCGAATGGGACTCGATCCGCTCGACCGATGCCCCTCGATGAATGGCGCATAACTTGCTTCGCAGGGCTTATCGCGGCGTTTTTCCGGCGCTGCTTTCAGCCTATTGCCTTCGGTCGATCAATGAACACAACGTTTTCCTGTGTAGGGTGCGGTAAATGCTGTACCGGCCATCACGTTCCTCTGACCCTCGACGAAGCCAGGATGTGGGCGAATGACGGCGGCCAGGTGATTGTCCTGGTCGAGGCCTTCCTGCCCAATGGCCTCGGCCTTCCGGTGGCGCAACGTGAACATGCCGAACGACGCTCGGCGGTGGTCCGTAGCGGCACGAGCGACGCGCTGGTGGCGATCACGTTCGCCGCTTATAACGTGGGTCGTTGCCATAATCTGGACGACGAAAACCTGTGCCGCATCTATGAGCGCAGACCCTTGGTATGCCGCATTTATCCCATGGAAATCAATCCACACATCCCGCTCAATCCCGCCGCCAAGGATTGCCCACCGGAGTCGTGGGAAACGGGGCCGCAGTTGATACTTGGCGGTGAATTGGTGGACCAGGAACTGGCCCGGTTGATCGAGCGTTCACGCCAGGCCGATCGTGAGGAAATCGCGATCAAGGAGCGCATCTGCATATCCCTGGGTATCCACACGACGGCGTTGAAGGGCGACGGATTCACGGCCTACCTGCCGAACATGGCTGCGTTTGCCGCCGCCATCGATCAAGCCCGCTCTCGGCCGTTGGACCAAGCGCCTGGCGAATGGCAGTTCCACCTGTCCGGCGAGGATGTGGCCAACCAGGTCTCGGCCAGCGGCGCGCGGGTGGTCACTGAAGCACCGGTCACCTACGCGTTCATTTCCCTGCGAGCCGCCTGAGTCTGTAAAGATCCCCCAGAGGACTGGCGGCGCTGCGATTACACTCTCCCCTCTCGCCTAACCCGCGCCAGGAATGTTAGCGTGCTTGGTATTCCCTGCAGATGAGCCTTGCACGATGAAAAAAACCGTACTTGCCTTCAGCCGTATCACGCCCCCCATGATCGAACGCCTTCGCCAGGACTTCGACGTGATCGTCCCCAACCCGTCGAACGGCGACATCAACGCGCAGTTCAACGAAGCCTTGCCTCACGTCCATGGGCTGATCGGTGTCGGTCGCAAGCTCGGCCGCGAGCAACTGCAGAGCGCCACGAACCTGCAAGTGGTCTCCAGCGTGTCGGTGGGCTACGACAACTATGACCTGGCCTACTTCAATGAACGTGGGATCATGCTCACCAACACCCCCGACGTACTCACCGAAAGTACCGCCGACCTGGCCTTCGCCCTGCTGATGAGCAGCGCCCGGCGCGTGGCCGAACTGGACGCCTGGACCAAGGCTGGCCAATGGCAGGCGACAGTCGGCCCGCAACTGTTCGGCAGCGATGTACATGGCAAGACCCTGGGTATCGTCGGCATGGGCAATATCGGCGCGGCCATTGCCCGGCGTGGCCGACTTGGATTCAACATGCCAATCCTCTACAGCGGCAACAGTCGCAAGACTGAACTGGAAAACCAACTGGGCGCACAGTTTCGCGAATTGGATCAGTTGCTGGCCGAAGCGGACTTCGTCTGCCTCGTCGTACCGTTGAGCGAGAAGACCCGCCACCTGATCGGCCAGCGTGAACTGGGCCTGATGAAACCGAGCGCCATCCTGGTCAACATTTCCCGGGGCCCTGTGGTCGACGAACCCGCGTTGATCGAAGCGTTGCAGAACAACCGCATCCGCGGTGCCGGGCTGGATGTCTACGAGAAAGAGCCATTGGCCGAATCGCCGCTATTCCAGCTGAAAAACGCCGTGACCTTGCCCCACATTGGCTCGGCGACTCACGAAACCCGTGAGGCCATGGCCAATCTGGCTGTGGATAACTTGCGCAGTGCCTTGTTGGGCGAGCGACCGAAGAACCTGGTCAACCCGCAAGTCTGGAAGTAAACCCTCCGCAAAAGTCCCCGGCGGAACACACCGTGGCGAGGGAGCTTGCTCCCGCTGGGTTGCGAAGCAACCCCAAGGTCTGTCTACCACCGCAAAGCGTCAGATAAACCGCAGGGGGCTGCTGCGCAGCCCAGCGGGAGCAAGCTCCCTCGCCACGGGGTTATCGCCAGGCGTTCTGTCTCAGCGGGCACCCAGCGCGACATTCGTCGCCACCGGCCGCGGCTTGCGGAACACCAGCACGTTCCCCAGCATCACCAGGACCAACCCGACCAGCGCCGGCGCGGTCCACTGATACCCTTCGGCAAACGCCGAGACATTCAACGCCACCACCGGGAACAACACGGTGCAATACGCCGCCCGCTCCGGGCCCATGCGTCCCACCAACGTCAGATAGGCCGTAAAGCCGATCACCGAACCTGGGATCACCAAGTACAACAACGAGCCGATGTAGCGCGTGTTCCATTCCATGTCGAACGGAATGCCTTTGAACGCACACCACACCGCCAGCATCGCCGCGCCATAGGCCATGCCCCAGGCGTTGGTGGTCAACGGCTTGAGGCCCGCCTTCTGCTGCAGGCTCGACAGCATGTTGCCTGCCGAGAAACACAAGGTGCCCAGCAACGCCAGCGCCAAGCCAAGCAAGGTTTGCGGGCTTGCGCTATGGCCGGCCAGTTCCGGCCAGAATAGCAGCGCCAGCCCCAGCAGCCCCAGGGCGCCCCCCAACAGCACGTTACGGGCAATCCGCTGACCGAAGAACACGCGGGCATTGAGGGCGTTCCAGAGCGTGGCGGTGGAAAACACCACGGCGACCAACCCGCTGGGAATCCACTGGCTGGCAGTCAGGAAGCACATGAAATTAATGCAGAAAAGACACAGGCCCTGGGCAACGCAAATCAAATGACCGCGCCGATTCATCACCTGCAAGCGCCGGCTGAGCAAGAGCATGGCAAACAGGATCAGGGCTGCAAGGCCGAAGCGATAGACAATCGACACGGGAATGGCGACGACGCCCAACTGCAGTTTCAGGGCGATCCAGGTGGTGCCCCAGATGAGCACGGTAAGCAGGTACAACGAGAGGTTCATGGTGACGGCTCCTGACAATGACCTTCAGTGTCACGCCGCCGCCGCTGCGGCACTTGCATAAACTTGCGGTTTTGTCGGCTGGCGGGCTGGCAGGAACGGGACGACGGAGTAGGATGCAAGGCGTTGGAGAGAACCGATCATGCCCACACTACAAAGCCTGCAAGTCTTTCAAGCCCTCAACAGCTCGCCCAATGCTCGCCTGGAGCACAGCGCCGAGCTCGGGGACGGCATGGCGGCCGCTTTGTGGAGCAACCACCACGACGCCCGGGACTACGAGGCGCCAACGCACCATACGCTGTCGTGCTACATCGCTGGCGGCACCGGTACGTTTCGCCGCGAGCGGCCCGACACCACGGGGGCACCGGACAAACTCTGCATCCTGCCGGCCGGACATGAATCGGCCTGGGTCATCAACGGCGACATTCGCCTCGCCCACCTGTATTTCAGTGCTGAACAATTTGCCCTTGGTTGCGTCACACTGCTGGACCGCGAGCCCCGGCAGGTGCAACTGCACGAAGAGACCTTCCTCGACGACCCGCGACAGGCACAGCGTTTTCGCCAGTTGATCGCGCTGAACTGGGACGAACCCGGTGAACGCCTGCTGACCACCAGCCTGGCCCATGACCTGCTCAACCACTTGCTGCTCAGCCAGGTCGGCCAGCGCCAGGGACTTCGCCTCAAAGGCGGCCTGGCCGCTCATCAGCGGCGGTTGCTGGTGGATTACGTCGACAGCCACTTGGCCGATGCCATCAGCCTCGGCCAATTGGCGGCGTTGTGTGCGTTGTCCGAATACCACTTCGCGCGGATGTTCCGCGAGAGCTTCGGGCTGCCTCCTCATCAATATGTGCTGGCCAGACGCTTGACCTGCGCGCGGCATTTGCTGCGCACCACCTCACAACCGCTGGGCGACGTGGCGCTGGCCTGCGGATTTGCCAGCGCCAGCCACTTCACCAATCGTTTTCGCCAGACCTTGGGGGCAAGCCCCGGGGAATATCGACAGGCATTCTTGCGCTAGGCACCACCGCGCTCCGGTCAAATGAAACAACCAGGCACTGATCCCGATTGCCGTAGCCACTGCCGCGCCCCTACAATGCGAACAATTCTTGTTCTCTAGCACAGCTCAGCGCTGTCGGGATGTTCCTCGTTGCCGCCTGCACACACCGTCGAAGTGCTCTACAACGCCCATCACAGTTGGCTCAACAGCTGGTTGCGAAGAAAACTCGGCTGCCCCGACAGTGCCGCCGACCTGACGCAGGACACGTTCATGCGCGTACTGACGACGCGCGATCCGCAGCCTGTCCTGGAACCCCGCGCGTTCCTTACGACTATTGCCAAGCGCGTACTGTTCAACCATTACCGCCGCCAGGACCTGGAGCGCGCCTACCTCGACACCCTCGCCCAACTGCCGGAGCAGGTGGCGCCGTCGGAGGAAGAACGGGCAATCATCCTGCAAACCCTGACGGAACTGGATCAACTGCTCGATGGGTTGCCGCGAGCGGTCAAGCAGGCGTTTCTGCTGGCCCAGGTCGATGGCCTGACCTACAACGAAATCGCCCGTGAACTGGGGATTTCCCTGGCAACGGTCAAGCGCCATCTGAACAAGGCAGCGATGCGCTGCTACTTTGCTTTATGACCCCGTCGATCAATGGCGCACCTGACGTCAGCGCCCAAGTCGCCGAGCAGGCCGTGCACTGGCTCCTGGAAATACAGCAAGGTCCACTCGACACCCGCCAGCAGCAAGCCTGGGAGCAATGGCTCGATGCCCATAGCGAACATCGCCGCGCCTGGGAACATATCCAACGGGTCAATCAACGGCTGCGTAGCGTATCCCCTGCGTTAGCCCATGCGGCCCTCAATGCACCGAAGTCCGCCATGCGGCGGCGGGCACTCAAGACGTTGCTGGTACTGGGGGCCGGCTCAACGTTGGCCTGGGGCCTGCGTGAGCGCCAATGGCTGCCACCCTTGATGGCCGATTTCCGCAGCCCGGTGGGCGAACGGCGTCGCCTGATGCTGGATGACGGCAGCCAGTTGCAGCTCAACAGCGGCAGCGCGGTCGACGTTCGCTTCGACGCTCAGCGTCGCTTGATCCGCCTGCTGGAGGGTGAACTGTTGTTGACTGCGGCCCGGGACCCCAGGCCCCTGTACGTACTGACCGCCCATGGCCGGCTGGAAAGCCGCAACGCCCGGTTCAACGTACGCGAATATCCGGAACACACCCAAGTGGCGGTGTTTGACGGCGAGGTGGACATTCGCAGCCGAAACGGCCCGTCTTCGTTGCTGGGCACATCACGGCAACTGAGCCTTGGCATCAACGGCGCCGGGCCCGTCACGGCGCTGGATGCCAACAGCGGTGCCTGGACGGAAGGCATGCTGATAGCCGCGCACATGCGCCTGGCGGACTTTCTCGACGAACTCGGCCGGTACCGCCGCGGCCAATTGCGCTGCGACGAGGCGGTCGCCAACCTGTTGATCTCCGGAACTTATCCGCTGGACAACAGCGAACGAATCCTCGATCTGCTGGAGGTCAGCCTGCCGGTAAACGTACGCCGCTTTACTCGCTATTGGGTCTCGGTCGAGGCTCGCGCTTGAACCATGATCGTCTTGCCAGAAAAAAACACGCAACCGTGAGCCGTTTTCCCGGACTCGGGTGACAGAGAAGGAAAGCCACTTCGATACAACCTTCTCGGGATCCTCATCCATGCCGCAGCAACCTACCCGCCTCACCCCGCTCGCCCGTACCGTGCGTCAATGGCTCCTGGGGGCCAGCTTGAGTTTCGTCGCACTGCCTTGCGTACAGGCTGCAGATGCCAAGGCCTATCACATCGCGCCGTCGTCACTGGAAAATGCCCTCAATCAGTTCGGGCGGGAGGCCGGGGTGTTGATTTCCTTCGGCTCGCAGACGACCGCTGGTCTGCAGAGTCGTGGCCTGGAAGGCAGCTACAACCCAGAGCAAGGGCTCAGTGCGCTGCTCGAAGGCACAGGCCTGCAAGCCCGGCCCGAGGGAGATAATGCCTTCAGCCTGCAGCCGGCCTCCACCACCGCGCTGGACATCGGCACCACCACCGTGGTCGGAGACTGGCTCGGCGACGCCGCGCAGGCCAATGTCTTCGAACACCCCGGCGCCCGTGACGTTATCCGCCGTGAAACGTTCGAACGCCAGGGTGCGACGCAGGCGCGGGATGTGCTCAATCGCATTCCCGGCGTCAATGCACCGGAAAACAATGGCACTGGTAGCCATGACATGGCGCTGAACTTCGGTATTCGCGGGCTCAACCCTCGCCTGGCTTCACGCTCCACGGTGCTGATGGACGGCATCCCGGTGCCTTTCGCACCTTACGGCCAACCGCAACTATCGTTCGCGCCGGTCAGCATGGGCAACATGGACGCGGTGGATGTCGTGCGCGGCGGCGGCGCGGTGCGCTACGGCCCGCAAAACGTCGGCGGCGTGGTCAACTTCGTGACGCGGGCGATTCCCGATGCACCCACGGTAAAAGGGGGCTTGCAGACCGAGACGAGCCCGTCCTCCAGCCATGACGGCTTCAAGACCTCCTCCAATCTGCTGGCCGGCGGCACCGCCGACAACGGCTTGGGCGGTGCCCTGCTGTATTCCGGCACCCGCGGCGGCGACTGGCGCGAACACAGCGACACACAAATCGATGACCTGATCCTCAAGGGCAACTACCAGTTGGACGAGGCCAACAGTTTCAATGCCATGGCCCAGTATTACGAAGGCGAGGCCGACATGCCCGGCGGCCTGAATGTGGCCGACTACGATGCCGACCCGTATCAATCCACGCGTCCGAACGACCGTTTCTGGGGCCGTCGCACCCTGGTCAATGTCGGCTACCGCTACCAACAGGACCGCCGGGAATTCACCGCCAGCACGTTCTTCACCAAGACCTTGCGCAGCGGCTACCTGGACCAGGGCACCTTCCTGTCCCTGTCACCTCGCGAATATTGGGTCCGCGGCCTGGAAACCCGTTTCGCCCAAGGCTTCGACCTCGGCCCCACCAGCCATGAGGTCGGCGTCGGCTATCGCTACATCAACGAGGCGGGCCATGAGCTGCGTTATCGCACGCCCATCGCCAGCAACGAATTGCCGACAACCTCCAGCCGCAACGACCGTGATACGCGCGGGGGCACCGAGGCCAATGCGTTTTTCATCGATGACCGGATCGACATCGGAAAATGGACCATCACGCCGGGTGTTCGCTACGAAATGATCGAATCCCAGCAGACCAACAACCTGACGAATGTGAAGTACAAGGGCGACTACAACACGGCCTTGCCGGCATTGAACGTGCTGTATCACCTGACCGATGAGTGGAATCTGTATGCCAACACCGAAGGCTCGTTCGGCAGTGTGCAGTACAGCCAGATGCCCAACCGTGTCAGCAGCGGCGAAGTGAAACCGGAAAAGGCCCGCACCTGGGAGCTTGGCACCCGCTATGACGATGGCAACCTGCGGGCGGAGATCGGCGCGTTCCTGATCAACTTCGACAACCAGTATGAAAGCAATCAGACCAACGATTCGGTGATCGCCCGCGGCGAGACTCGCCACCAAGGCATCGAAACCAGCATCAACTACGCCCTGGATGGCCTGAGCCCTGCACTGGCCGGTTTCGACGTGTATGCCACGTATGCCTTCGTCGATGCCACCATTCGTGAAGACGGACCGAACAAAGGCAACCGCGTGCCATTCTCTTCGAAGCACAAAGGCACACTGGGCGTGGGTTATACGGACGGGCCGTGGAAGCTGAACCTGGACAGCACCTATCAGAGCGCGCAGTTTGCCGACAACGCCAACACCCGGGCTGAAAGCGCCGACGGCAGTACCGGCAATATCCCCGGCTACATGCTGTTCAGCAGCCGCGCTGCCTATGATTTCGGCCCGCAACTGTCGGACCTGAACGTGGCGGTGGGCGTGAAGAACATCTTCAATACCCAATACTTCACCCGCTCGTTCGACGACAACAACCGAGGCAAGTACGTGGGGGAACCGCGCACGCTGTATGTGCAGACGTCCGTGGCGTTTTGATTCGGGGCTACGGTGAACCGCTGAAACAAGACGGGCCTGCGATTGCAGGCCCGTTCGGTGAGTGACTTCAAGCGATCGGGCTCAGCCGTTGAGGGCGGCCCGTTCGTTCTCCAGGAATTCTTCTTCCAATAGCGCATCGGCCAAGGCAACGGATTCGGTCGGTGTCGCAACGGCGGCGCGCTTGCCGCGCAGTTTGCCGAACAAATGCTCCAGGGCATTTTCAAGTTTGGCGGCCGCGCCTTCGATCGCCAGTTCCAGCGATTCGGCCTTGTGCGTCACGGAAATCGGCTGATGGCCCTTCGGCCGTGCTTCAAGCTGGCAACGCAGGTCATGGGGACCCGGCTTGTCGCCGTTCTCGTCCCGCAAATGAACCTCGACCCGTGTCAGGTCCTCTTCATAACGTTCGAGCGTGCTTTCGATGGTAGTACGTACCCACTCCTCCAGTCGGATGCTGCTTTGAATATGGTTATCGCTATTGACTTGGATTTGCATAGTTCATCCCTTATTTCAGCTAGCTCGCCGGGGGCCGTCGACGTTGATGCAACGGCCCCTTGAATACAGAGTCGGGCTGGCGGAAGAACAATTCAACCCCTAAAAAAAGATAAATATTCATACGCAAATAAAGCCAGACAACAGGCAAAAGCGCTGTTAATGTCGGGAGTTGCCCCCGCCCTGCCTACCCACCGTAAATCGCCTCCCCACCTGCACCGTCAGCGAACATCCGCGCGTTATTGCCCCGAAACGGGCAGCGACCACAGCCGCATTCCAGAGCGTTCGGCGCCCAGGCTCCGTGATCATTGTCCGACAGTTTTTCCGGCATGCCACTTGCTAACTCCCTGTAGGAGCTGTCGCAGGCTGCGATCTTTTGATCCGCAGATCTGCCTGGCCCCTGGAATCTTGAGCTGAACACGATCATGGAATGGCCGGTGGTCCGGCGTTGCGAACTAATCCCGATCATGGCCGGTCAACAACTGCACGTTCAATCAGGCGGTGACGCATCATGGACAACCCTTTTCAGATCATTACCGACGCCTTTGCGCCGCATTATCAAATCAACCTGAGCATTCAGGGCCTGGACGGCAGCATCATGCTGACCCTGTCCAAGAGCGGGCGCATCGTCGCCAAACGCATGATCAGCGCCCTGCAGCGCAACGACCCGGAGCGCCTCAAGCGCCTGGTGCAAAGCATTCAGTTCGGCATCGCCATTGAGCAGGGCCACAGCGCCGTGGCCATCCTCGAAGCCATGACCGGCGGTGACAGCATCAAGCTGCCACCACCGCACGCACTGGGGCCGGCGCCCTCTGCCGCCGGGATCTAGATTTCTCCTTTCTCCACCTCGGCATGTTCGCTGGAACCCGCGCCGACCTTGCGGTGCGGGTGCTCGATCTTCACCGAGGGGAACTGCGACGAAGCGTAGCGCACCACCAGGATCGCAAACGCCAGCAGCAGGATGCCACCGCACAAGTAGATGATCCCCAGGTCTGGCGGGCTGTGATGGGAAACGTTGGAAATCAGCAGCCGCGTCAGCGCCGTGATCGCCACGTAGATCAGAAACCGCACCGGCATGTGGTTGGTCTTGAAGTAGATCCCGACCATCGCCCCCAATTCCAGGTAGATGAACAGCAGCAGGATGTCATCGATCTTGATGTGTCCTGCTTCGATCATCTGCAAGAATTCCATCACCGCTGCCCACGCGGTCACCGCACCAATGGCGAACAGGGCCAGGTAATGGAAGGTCTCGACGAACAGGTTCCCCAGGGACTCGGCCAGTTGATGGACGTTCTGGCGCAGGGTCTCGGCCCAGTTGATTTTCACGATGTAGTTTCCTTAGGTCGACTCGACCGGATGATGCGGGTTGGACGTGACGGTTGTTCTGCATGCAGAAAAAAGGCCAGCGACTGAAGGTGAGATGGCGATAGGCTGGTATCCGGCACTTTTGGGAGCTTCATTCGCTGTATCGCGAGCAAGCTCCCACACCAGCTTTGCTCCCACAAGCTTTGCCCTCACATGCCGAAACCGGTCTACATTAAAAAGCCACTATCCAAAGCAACAGGATTCGCTTATTCTTTTGCCTGTATATAAATACAGTAGTCACAAAGACAACCAATGTGAAGGCATGTGAGGTGGTGAATGGCCGTCGAAGTGGTATACCGCAGCAGCCGAGATCTGGAGCGCTTGTTCATGGATAAAGCCGAAGCTGACCGTCATGACAAAATGCTGGAACTCGCCGAATTGCTGGCAGAAGTGTTGCAAAAAGCCGTTCCATCGCTGAGCGAGCAACAGGTCGAGGAAGCCGGGATCTACATGGCGAAGAATCGTGATGTGTTCGCCAAGGCGTTCAAGAGCCAGCCGGACGCCTTGTCCGAACTGCTCAATCCGTCGAACGAATAACTAAAAAGATCGCAGCCTTCGGCAGCTCACACAGGGCATACACCGTGCGGGAGCTGCCGAAGGCTGCGATCTTTTAGTAATAACGGCGCGGATCCGAATCGATCAGGCTCGCCAGCTTGGTCAGGGCGAAACGCAGTTCGTCCTGGCTGGTGGGGGACATCAACACCAGCCGTACACAGCGAGTGGTGCCTGAGCGCTCAGCCTGGAACTGGGTGCCGCTGAGCACCAATACGCCGTTGGCCCGGGCGAGCATGGTGAACTCATCGCTGGTCCATGGCTCCGGCAGCGTCAACCAGACGTGATAGGAATATGGCTGGGTCTTGAGCTCGAAATTGGCAAAGATTTCCCGGGCGATCGCTTGTCGCCCCGCCGCCTCGTTGCGCTGGATGCGAATCAGTTTCTTGTCCAGGCCTTCGGTAATCACATTGCTGGCCAACTGCGCGGTCAATGGCGACGGCATCCAGACGCTGCTGCGCACCATCGAGGTCAGGCGCGACAGCAGTTTTGGCGGGCTGTAGATATAACCGACGCGAAGCGCCGGCATGACCGATTTCGACAGGCTGGTCAGGTACACCGAACGGTCCGGCGCAAAGGCCGACAGTGGCTTGATCGACGGATCGGTGGCCAGGAAGCCATAGATATCATCGTCCAGGATGATGAAGTCGAATTCCTCGGCAAGCGCGGCGATCTGGGCCCGACGCTTCTGCGACATGATCGCCGCCGTCGGATTCTGGCAAGTCGCCACGCAGACCAGCATCGCCGGCTTCTCTCGTAGGCACAGCTCGCGCAACGCTTCGGGAATGATGCCTTCGTCATCCATTGGCACGCCACGCAGGCGACGCTCAAGACCGTGGGCCAGGGAAATGATGCCCGGGTAGCAAAGCGCTTCGCAGAGCACCAGGTCACCGGCGTTGGTCAGGGCGCTCATCGCCACCATCAAGCCATGCTGGGCCCCTGCCGTAATCACCACTTGCTGCCATTGCGCGTCGGGCAATGAATGACGCAACCATTGCGCCCCCGCCTCGCGATGCGCCGGGTGACCGCCATCCGGCGCGTAATCCAGTGCGCGAGCGAAATCGGTGCTCTTGGCCATGCCCACCAGGGCGCCACGCAACCAGTACTCCAGGGTTTCGCTGTAGGGCTTGATGATCGAAAGATCGAGCAGTTCGGATTGCCCCAGGTTCAGTGGCGCGGCGGCACTGTTGCTGGCCGGCAGCTCCAGCTGCTTCTGGTTGAGCACGTAAGTGCCACGCCCCACCTCCCCCTGCACCAACCGACGCCGATGGGCCTCGCTATAGGCCCGACTGATGGTGCCCGGCGTGACATTCAAGGTGGTGGCCAACTCCCGCAAGGTCGGCAGGCGATCGCCCTCGTTCAGCACGCCGTTGTTGATATCGCGCGCCAACGCATCGGCAATCGACAAATACATCGGTTGGCTGAACTCGCTTAGCTGGGGAACCCACATGAATGATCACTGCCCATCGTAGAAATGATGAATATCCGAGCATATCACATGGAGGTTAGGCAACTAATAATTCGACACAATCGACACATTGAATCGATTGATACGATTATTGAATCGTTTTTCAATGCGCCATGAAGAAAAATTTATTAGAAATAATATTATTTAAAATCAAATAGTTAATTCATAAAAATCGCAAAAATAGCCTGTCATGGCAGAAAAATATCTCGTAACAATCCCGCCCCCTATTGAATCAACTCAATTCATTCAAATACACTAATCTCGAATCGAAGCAATCGACTCAATCATTCACTGCGCGCTCCTGTCGCGCCAAGTCGAGACATCATGGACACATTCAGAAAGGATCTATCTCTGTCGGCGATCATCGCGGGCTTCATCGCCGTGATCATTTCCTACGCAGGCCCACTCATCATCGTGTTCCAGGCAGCCAAGGAAGCGCACCTGCCCAATGACGTGGTGTCTTCATGGATCTGGGCCATTTCCATTGGCAGCGGGATTACCGGCCTGTTCCTGAGCTGGCGCCTGCGTGTTCCGGTCATCACCGCGTGGTCGACACCGGGTGCAGCGTTACTGGTGTCGATGCTGCCCACCGTGACCCTGCCCCAGGCCATCGGTGCCTATGTGGTGGCGTCGGTGATCATCGCGTTGGTCGGCCTGTCCGGTGCGTTCGACAAACTGATGAGCCGCCTGCCCAAGGCCATTGCCGCCGCCATGCTCGCCGGGATCCTGTTCCGCTTCGGCGCCGAGCTGTTCACGTCGATCAAACTGCAGCCGGCGCTGGTGTTGGCGATGATCGCGGCGTACCTGATCTTCAAGCGCTTTTCGCCACGCTACGCGATCCTGTCGGTGCTGATCGTCGGTTGCGCGGTGGCCGCCTCGTTCGGTGAACTCAACAGCACCTCGATCACCATCGCCGTGGCCCAACCGGTCTTCATCGCCCCTGAATGGAACTGGCATGCAATCATCAACATCGGCCTGCCCCTGGCGCTGGTGACCTTGACCGGCCAGTACGTGCCAGGCATGGCGGTGTTGCGCACCTCGGGCTACAACACGCCAGCACGCTCGATCATTTCGGTCACCGCGATTGGCTCGATCCTGATGGCCCCGTTCGGTTCCCACGGTTTGAACCTGGCGGCCATTACCGCAGCGATCTGCACCGGCCGCGAAGCCCACGAAGACCGCGACAAACGCTACATGGCCGGGATCGCCTGCGGGGTGTTCTACATTCTGATGGGTACCTTTGGCGCCACCCTGGCCTCGGTGTTCTCCGCACTGCCGAAAGAATTGATCGCTTCCCTCGCCGGTCTCGCCTTGTTCGGCGCGATCAGTGCCGGGCTGACCGGCGCCATGGCTGACGAGAAACAACGCGAAGCGGCACTGATCACCTTCCTGGTAACGGCTTCGGGCATGAGTTTCCTCGGCCTGGCCGCCGCGTTCTGGGGCTTGATCTTCGGCCTCGTGGCGCACTTCGTGCTGACCTACACCCGCGAACGCAAAGCCGCCGTTATTGCCGAGGGCAGCCGACCATGACCACTCGTTACGACTTCATTGTGGTGGGTGGCGGCATCGCCGGCGTGTCTGCCGCTTATGAGTTGGCAGCCCATGGCAGCGTCTGCCTGCTCGAACAGGAACAGCAACTGGCCTATCACACCACGGGGCGTTCAGCCGCGATCTCGATGGAAAGCTACGGCAACCAACAGATCCGCTCACTGACCTGCGCATCCCGGCGCTTTTTCGAGAACCCGCCCGAAGGCCTGGCCGAGCATCCGCTATGGTCGCCCCGGGGCGCGCTGATCGTGGCCCAGGCGGCACGGGTGGACAAACTCAAAGCGCGTTTCAGCGCCGTCCTGGGGCAAGTGCCCACGGCCGAGCTGCTCGACGACAAGCAAGTGCAGGAGCTGGTCCCCTACCTCGCCGAAGGCGCCTGGAGCGCCGGGATCTACGAGCCCAGCGCCTTCGATCTGGATGTGCATGGCATCCACGGCGCCTACCTCGGTGGGCTGCGGGCCCGCGGTGGCGTGATCAAGCGCGAGACCGAAGTGCTGCGTGGCGAATATCGCGACGGGCACTGGCGCTTGCACACCCAGGACGGCCAGCAATTGCAAGCAGCCATCGTGGTCAACGCCGCCGGTGCCTGGGCCGATGAATTCGCCGAACGCTGCGGCGTGCCCAAGGTCGGTGTCCGACCATTGCGGCGCACCGTACTGGCAGTCGATCCACAGTGCGACGTGCACCACACGCCCTACCTGGGCACGGTCGACGAGGACATTTTCATCAAGCCTGAAGCCGGGCGGCTGATCGTCTCCCCCTGCGATGAAAGCCCTTCGTTGCCCTGCGACGCACTGCCGGAAGAGCTTGACCTGGCCATCACCATGGATCGCCTGCAAAACACCACGCGCCTGCGTCCGCGCTCGATCATCAACAAATGGGCGGGCCTGCGAACCTTCGTCGCCGACCGCTCGCCGGTGCTCGGCCAGGACCCACAGCAAGAGCGTTTTATCTGGCTCGCCGCCCTCGGTGGCTACGGCATCCAGGCTGCGCCCGCCATTGCACGCCTGTGCAGCCATGCGGCGCTGGGCATCGCCATGCCGGACGACCTGGCGGCGCTGCAGCTCAACTATCAGCATTTTTCCCCGGCCCGTTGCCGCGACGATGAATTTTCCAGCCAGGCCGTCAAGCAGGTTGCCGATTTGCACTAACCCCATCCCACTTAACAAGGAACGTCACTATGCAAACCACCGCTCAAATCCAGCCCGCCGCCAAACCTTTCCTGGGCGAAGAGAACGTCATTTTCACCGACAAGGCGCCATTGCCGCTGGGTACCTATTCCCAGGGCATCAAGGTCAGCCACGGGCAGACCATCTACCTGTCGGCACAGACCCCGGTCTCGGCGCTGAACAACGAAGTGCTGGCCAAGGATTTCGAAGGCCAACTGCGCCAGACCCTCGACAACCTGGTGCAAATGGCCGAAGCGGCAGGTGGCACCCTGGCGAACGTGGTCAAGGTCACGGCGTTCATCACTGACTTGAGTGAGTTCCCGACCCTCAACCGCGTCATGGAAGAGTACTTCACCAAGCCCTACCCGGCCCGCACCACCGCGGGCGCCAGTGCACTGGCACGCAACACCCTGGTTGCCATCGACGCCATCATGGTGATCTGAAACACCTTCTGTCAGCGGAGTGCCCGTCGGTCTGGTGAGCTGGACCGACGTTGGCAAGGAAAGCACCAGCACAGCGTACTTTCGGAGGGTGACATGAAAAATTCGTACAGAGAGTATGTATTGCAGTGCCTGGTTTGCGATCGAAGCTACCAGCCCCATGAGGTCAGCTATTACTGCCCTCATTGCAAAGTCGATGGTGCCCTGGACGCGCTTTACGATTACCCGGCACTCAAGCGCGAATGGTCCCGGGACAGCCTGGCCCATGACCACGCCCGTGGCATGTGGCGCTATGACCGCTTGATGCCGTTGAGCTCGACACAGTTCATTCCACCGTTACTGGTGGGCAACACGCCGCTGTACTCGCGCCCGGAATTGCTCGGCAAGGGCGCCCGGATCAAAGTCTTCGTAAAAGACGAATCGCGGCAACCGACCGGGTCGTTGAAGGATCGCGCCAGCGCCCTGGCGGTGGCCCACGCCCTGCAATCCGGTGCACGCACCGTGGCAGTGGCCAGCACCGGCAATGCCGCTTCGGCATTGGCCGGGATGAGCGCCAGCCTGGGTTTGCACAACGTCATCTACCTGCCCAAGAGCGCGCCCCGCGAAAAGCTCGCGCAGATGCAGGGCTACGGCGCCGAGATCGTGCTGGTCGACGGGCAATATGACGAAGCCTTCGAACAATGTCTCAACGCCTGCCAAGAGCACGGCTGGTACAACCGCACCACCGGGATCAACTCGTACATGAGCGAAGGCAAGAAGACCGTCGCCTTCGAGATGTGCGAACAACTCAACTGGCAAGTGCCGGACCTGGTGTTCGTGCCCGTCGGCAACGGCTGCATCCTGGGCTCGGTCTACAAAGGCTTTTTCGACTTGCTGCAATTGGGCTGGATCGAACGCATCCCTCGCCTGATCGGCGTGCAGGCCGAGCACAGCAACTTCATGTACCGCGCCTGGCGCAACGACCGCTCGATGCAGAAAACCGAGCGCCGCCCCCCCACCAGCCTGGCCAGCAGCATCAATGTGGCGCTGCCGCGTGATCGCCTCAAGGCCATGCGTGCGGTCACCGCCAGCGGCGGTGAGTTCATCTGTGTCAGCGATCCGAGCATTGTCGCCGCCGCCTCGAGATTGGCCGCCAGCACCGGCGTGTTTCCAGAAGCCGGCGCCGCCAGTGCCTTCGCCGGTCTGCTCAAGTACGCCGAAACACACCCCGACACACCGCAAACCGCCGTGATCCTGATCACCGGCAGCGGTTTGAAAGACACCTCCATTTTTCTATCCGACTCGACCAAAAGCCAGCCACGGGTGTTGCCGCATCACGTGACTGCGCCGCTGGCCGAGGCGCTTATCTAGGGAATCGCACCATGAGCCTGCAAAATTTCGACCCCACCCTTGCCCGCCTGATCGACCGCGAGCGCAACCGCCAGGAAACCCACCTGGAGCTGATCGCTTCGGAAAACTATGTCAGCGAGGAAGTGCTCCAGGCCCAGGGTTCCGTGCTCACCAACAAATACGCCGAAGGCTATCCGGGCAAGCGTTACTACGGCGGCTGCAAGGTCGTCGATGAAATCGAGAACCTGGCCATCGAACGCGCTCGCAAGCTGTTCAACTGCGAATACGTCAACGTGCAGCCGCACTCCGGCTCCCAAGCCAACCAGGCGGTTTTCCTGGCGGTACTTGAACCCGGCGATACCATCCTGGGCATGTCCCTGGCCCATGGCGGCCACCTGACCCACGGCGCCTCGGTGAATTTTTCCGGCAAGATCTACCGGGCATTTTCCTATGGCCTGGACACGGAAACCGAAACCCTCGACTACGAAGAAATGGAAGCCCTGGCCAGGGAACACCGGCCGAAGATGATCATCGCCGGGGCCTCGGCCTATTCGCGGACCATCGACTTCCAGCGCTTTCGCAAGATCTGCGATGAAATCGGTGCCTACCTGATGGTGGACATGGCGCACTACGCCGGCTTGATCGCCGCGGGCGTCTATCCGTCGCCGGTTGGCATCGCCGACTTCATCACCTCCACCACCCACAAGACCTTGCGCGGCCCGCGCGGCGGCCTGATTCTGGCCAAGGCGCAATATGGAGCCCTGCTCGACAAGACGATTTTCCCGGTGTACCAAGGCGGCCCGCTGATGCACGTCATCGCCGCCAAGGCCGTGGCGTTCAACGAAGCCTTGGGCGACGGGTTCAAGCATTACCAGCAGCGGGTGATCGACAACGCCCGCGTCATGGCCGACGTCCTGACCCGACGCGGCTTGCGGGTGGTGTCCGGCGGTACCGATTGCCACATGTTCCTGCTCGATCTGCGCTCGATGAACATCACCGGCAAAGACGCCGAAGCGTTGCTGGAAAGCGCCCATATCACCTTGAACAAAAACGCGATCCCCAACGATCCGCAGAAACCGGCCATCACCAGCGGCATTCGCATCGGCACGCCGGCGCTGACCACCCGTGGCTTTGGTGAAGCGGAATGTGCCGAAGTCGCGAACTTGATCGCCGACCTGCTGGAACAGCCGGACAACGCAGCACGCCTGGACAACACCCGGCGTCGAGTGATGCATTTGTGCGAATGCTTTCCGGTGTATCTGTTGAGGTAAGCCAACACCCGTCGGTTAAGCGCAATGCAATAGAGGCGAGCACAAACCGTGGCGAGGGAGCTTGCTTCCGCTGGGCTGCGAAGCGGCCCCATTGGATCACTGCGACCGTTCAGGCAGACCGCGCCAGCCGGTTTTACGACGGCTGCGCCGCCGAGCGGGAGCAAGCTCCCTCGCCACAGGGTTGGTGTTTTGTTGGCGGGAATAGTCAGTCTGGGAGCACCAGAAAAAACCTGTGGGAACGAGCTTGCTCGCTCCCACAATTGGCTTTTCAGCGGTACAACAAACGCTCCGCCAGCTCATCGGCCACCCGGGCCGGTGAGCGCTTCTCCGCCTGGGCATGGGCAAAGACTTCCGTGAGCCGGGCACCGATCTTCGACAAGTGCGCGGTGATCGTCGACAGCTCTTCGCCGCGATGCTTCAGGGCGACGTAGATCAGGCCACCAGAGTTGATCACATAGTCCGGCGCATAGAGGATTCCACGTCTTTCCAACTGGTCGGCCACTTGCAGGTTGCTCAACTGATTATGGGCCGAGCCGGCAACGGCCGAGCAGCGCAGTTGTGCCACGCTTTGGCTGTTGAGCACCCCACCCAGCCCGCAAGGAGCAAGGATGTCGCAGGGCGTGCTGAGCAGCGCGTCGTTGGCGATCGGATGGGCGCCGAGTTGCTCCATCGCCAATTGCACCTTGCCTGGGTCAATGTCACTGACCAGCAGCTCGGCACCTGCGGCGTGCAGTTGTTCGGCCAGGGCATAACCGACGTTGCCCAGGCCCTGGATCGCCACCCGCAGGCTTTCGAGGTTATCGCTGCCCAGGCGGGCCATGGCGGTGGCACGGATACCGGCAAAAACCCCCATTGCCGCGTGGGGCGCAGGGTCTCCCGAGGCGGTGGTGCTGGTGACATGGCGAGTCTGCTGGGCGATGCAATCCATGTCGGCCACTGACGTGCCGCTGTCGATGGCCGTGATATAGCGACCGTCCAACTGCTCGATACAACGACCAAAGGCTTCGAACAACGCTGCCCGACTCTCGACATGGGCGGGGCGCATGATCACCGCCACCCCGCCACCCACCGGCAAGCCGGCCAGCGCCGCCTTGTAACTCATGCCTTGGGCCAGGCGTACGGCATCAGCCACGGCACTTTCGTCGTCGGGGTAGGCAAGATAACGACAACCCCCCAGGGCGGGCCCCGGACGACTGCAATGAATGGCAATCACCGCCTTCAACCCGGTTGCCGGGTCTACGCTTAGGTGCAGCGATTCAAGGCGGGAGCTTTGCATGAGAGCAAACATCGAAAGGCTCCCGAATCACTTTTGTTTGTTTCGCCAGTATAGGCGTGCAGTCGAAATTTGCTGGAGCACGCAGGAATAAGTCGCCACGGTGCTCAGTCTTTTTCGGCATAACCTGTCATAGCCTCTGTCCGAGACTGGACGAAAATCCACGGCAGGGCTAAAACGGGAGCGTAGCCCGGAGAGTTCGATGAAACCGCGCCAAGCCTTTTTTGATTGTCTGCACCGCTCGCCACCGGCGCTGTTCGAAGCGGCGCTGTGGATCGCTGCCGAACATGATCGCGAGGTCGACGTACCGGCCTTGCTGAAGGATTTCAAGGAGCTGCAACAGCGGGTCAGCCATGGCCTGCCGATGCTGCCTGTCAGCGAACTGGGCCAGCCCTTGCTGCGACGGCTCAATGACTTGGGCTTCGCCCAGGACGACTTCACGCCTCTGCGACCACGAGCCGCGTTGCTGGACAAAGTCCTGGCACGCAAACGCGGGCAGCCCCTGGCTCTCGGGCTGATTGCCCTGGAACTGGCCCGAGGCCTGGAAATTCCGATGGTCGGTGTCAATTTCCCCGGACATTTCCTGTTGAAGGTACCCGGCGCCGATCACCTGCTCGATCCGTGCGGCGGCCGTCGGTTGTACCCCAATGACTGTCGGGAACTGCTACAGCGCCAATACGGCGCGAACATGCAGCTCAAGGCTGAACACCTGGTCAATGCCGAGCCGATGCAAATGCTGCAGCGCCTGTCGCGCAACCTGCGTCAACTGCATCTGGCGAACGACGATTACATCGCCGCCTTGATCGACGCCGAACGGGTACTGGAACTGGGCAACGCCAGCGCCGCCGACTACCTGGCCCGCGCCAGCCTGTACCAGCGACTCGATTGCCCCAACGCCGAACGCTTCGACCTGGAGCACGCCCTGATGCTCAGCGACGATCCGATCCAGCGAATCCGACTGACCGAGCGGCTGGGGCATTTGCCGCCGAATTCGGTTGTGCACTGAGCCGGTGAACTTTGTTCAGGAGCGATGACGGCCCTGTGGCGAGGGAGCTTGCTCCCGCTGGGACGCGAAGCGGCCCCAAGCTTTTCGGCGGTTGCTGCGCAACCGAGCGGGAGCAAGCTCCCTCGCCACAGGATCACCTGGCCTTCAGACCCCTGCGGGCCCTCAGGGGGTATCCGGCTGATTCGCCGGGTGCGCCTGTTGGAACGCTGGATGCCCAGCCGCCAATGCCGCGACCCGACGAATCCGTGGATACGCCTGCAAAGACACATTGAACCGCTCAGCCGCGTACAACTGCGGGATCAGGTACACATCCGCCAGCCCCGGCGCTGCACCGAAGCAATAGCCGTCGTCACCCATCAACTGCTCCACGGCCGCCAATCCCTGGCTGATCCAGTACCCGATCCACTCCGTCACCTGCGTTTCATCGTGGCCCCACTGCCGCAATTTGTTGAGCACGCTGACGTTGTGCAGGGGGTGAATATCGCAACCGATCAGCGCGGCGACGCCACGCTCATGGGCGCGCACCGTCAGGTCGGCGCTGAGCAGCGGCACCTGTGGATAACGTTCCTCCAGGTATTCGATGATGGCGGGCGATTGCACCAGCAACGCGCCCTCATCGGTACGCAACGCCGGTACCCGGCCCTGGGGGTTGATCGCCAGATAGGCCGGCTGGCGATGCTCGCCCCCAGGCGCAGCGATCAAGTTGACGGGCAAGGCCTGGTAATCCAGCCCCTTGAGCGCCAACGCAATGCGCACCCGATAGGACGAGGTGGAGCGGTAGTAGGTGTAGAGTTCCATGCCCTGCCCCTCAACGCGCCGGCAGGATCTTGCCCCGGCACTCGCCGAAGCCGATGGAGGCGAAACCCTCGCGGCGGCAACGGGCCCGCAAGATGATTTCGTCACCGTCCTCAAGGAATCGGCGCACTTCGCCAGACGCCAGTTCGATCGGTTTTTTACCGCCTTCGGTGATTTCCAGCAGACTGCCGAATTGATGGTTTTCAGGGCCCGACAAGGTGCCCGAGCCAAACAGATCGCCGGCCTGCAACTGGCAACCGTTGACGCTGTGATGCGCGACCATTTGCGCCACGGTCCAGTACATGTACTGGGTGTTGCTCAGGGTCAGGCGCTGGGCCGGCAGGTTTTGCTCGCCCATGGCCTCGGTCAGCAACAGGACTTCCAATTCGATGTCGAAGGCACCACCGGCCTGGTCACGCTTGTCCAGCAGATACGGCAGCGGTTGCGGATCGCCTTGCGGGCGTGCCGGTTGCGGGCGACGGAACGGTTCCAGGGCTTCAGCCGTTACCACCCATGGCGAAATACTGGTCAGGAAACTCTTCGACAGAAACGGCCCCAGGGGCTGGTATTCCCAGGCCTGGATATCCCGGGCCGACCAGTCGTTGAGCAGGCAGAACCCGCCAATGTGCTCGGCGGCATCGCCGATGGGGATCGGTTCGCCCAGGGCATTGCCCTTGCCGATCCAGATGCCCAGCTCCAGCTCATAGTCCAGCCGCGCACACGGGCCGAACGTCGGCTCGGTCTGGCCGGCCGGCAGGGTCTGGCCCTTGGGGCGGCGCACGTCGGTGCCGGACGGGCGAATGGTCGAGGCGCGACCGTGGTAACCGATGGGGACGTATTTGTAGTTGGGCAGCAACGGATTGTCGGGGCGGAACAGCTTGCCGACATTCTGCGCATGCTCGATACCGACGTAGAAGTCGGTGTAGTCGTTGATCCTGGCCGGCAGGTGCATCTGGCAGTCGGCAGCGAAGAGCAGCAGTTTCGCGCCCAGGGCTTCGACCTTGCCCCGCAGGGGGCTGTCCTCGCGCAGCAGTTCCAGCAGTCGCTCACGCAGGGCAACCCGGGCGCCTCGGCCAAGGTCGAAAAACCCATTCAACTGGCCGTCGGCCATGGCTTCGACAGCTTGGCGTGCCGCGCCGTCAAACAAGCCCGCGTGCAGCGCCGCCTGCAAATCGAAAATCCGCTCGCCAATCGCCACGCCGCTGCGCAGGGCACCGCCATCGACACTGAAGATACCCAATGGCAGGTTCTGCAACGGGAAGTCCGCATGGCCGTTGGCACAGGCGACCCAGCTACGGGCAGGGGAAAGTTGAGTCATGGGTTATCTCCGGGTCGGGTCGAACGTGACAGGCAGCGAGGCCCAACATGCATCGTAGTCGGTTTGCAGTTGCGGGCAGTCCAGGGCGAAACGGCTTGGACGCAGCACCTGGCGGGTCTCGAACATGAACGCCATGGTGTTGTCGATTTTCACCGGCTGCAGTTCAGCATTGATCGCCTTGGTGCAGGTCTCGCCGTCCGGGCCATGGGCACTCATGCAGCTGTGCAAGGACGCGCCGCCCGGCAGGAAACCTTCGGCCTTGGCATCGTAGGCACCCTGGATCAGGCCCATGAATTCGTTCATCAGGTTGCGGTGGAACCACGGTGGACGGAAGGTGTTCTCTGCCACCATCCAGCGTGGCGGGAAAATCACGAAATCGAGGTTGGCCAGGCCGTGGACGCTGGTGGGCGAGGTCAACACGGTGAAAATCGACGGGTCCGGGTGATCGAAGCTGACCGTACCGATGGTGTTGAAGCGGCGCAGATCATATTTATACGGCACGTTGTTGCCGTGCCAGGCCACCACGTCGAGGGGCGAATGATCCAGCTCGCAACCCCATAACTCACCGAGGAATTTCTGCACCAGCGAGGTGGGTTGCGCGAGGTTCTCGTAATGGGCGACCGGTGTCAGGAAGTCCCGTGGGTTCGCCAGGCCATTGCTGCCGATGGGCCCGAGATCCGGCAGGCGCAGCGGCGCTCCGTGGTTTTCGGCGAGGTAACCACGGGCCTGCGGGTCGAGCAGTTCAATGCGAAATTTCAGGCCCCGGGGCAGCACGACGATTTCCAGCGGTGCCAGTTCCAGCACGCCCAACTCGGTGGCGATCCGCAGCCGTCCCAGTTGCGGCACGATCAACCATTCACCGTCGGCATTGAAAAATACCCGCTCCATGGAACGGTTGGCCCGGTACTGATAAAGGCTGATGCCGGCCGGTTTGTCCGCACCGGCATTAGCCGCCATGCACACCAGCCCGTCGATGAAATCGGTGGGCTCGGCGGGGATCTCCAGCGGGTTCCAACGCAGGCGATTGGGCGTGACCTCGCCCAATGGGCCACCCGCCAGTTGCCGTTCGAGCTTGGTGAAGGCCGGGTGATTGGCCGACGGTCGGATGCGATACATCCAGGTACGCCGCGCTTCGCTGCGAGCCATGGTGAACGCCGTACCGGAGAACAACTCGGCATAGAGACCGTACGGGACTTTCTGCGGCGAGTTCTGGCCAACGGGCAAGGCGCCAGGCAAGGCTTCGCTGGCAAATTCGTTGCCGAAGCCTGATTGATAAGCCAGGTCCGACGCTGGGGAATCGAGGTTCATGGAGCCTCCAGGAATGCGGCCCGTCACTCAACGGAGTGGTTGAGGCGCACCGGGTTATTTTTGTCGTAATTCGATTACGCATAACGTAATTTGCTCGACGGCGACCGTCAAGCTATAAAGACGCCCATTCGCCTCTGGACCCAGCGCCGCCATGGAAACCCCGCTCAGCAACGGTAAACAGAAAGTCCGCTCGGCCGAAGTCGGCACCGACATCCTCAAGGCCCTGGCCGAACTGTCGCCCTCCACGTCGCTGTCGCGGCTGGCCGAACACGTGCAAATGCCGGCGAGCAAGGTTCATCGGTATCTGCAAGCCTTGATCGCCAGCGGGTTTGCCGAGCAGAACGCCGCCACCAACCACTATGGCCTGGGCCGCGAGGCCTTGCGCGTAGGCCTGGCAGCGCTCAACGGCATGGACGTGCTGCAAGTGGCCGCCCTGCCCCTGGCCGAATTGCGCGACGACTTGAACGAAACCTGCTTCCTGGCGGTGTGGGGCAACCATGGCGCGACCGTGGTGCGCATCGAACCCGCCGTGCGGGCCGTAACCGTGGTAACGCAACTGGGCTCGGTATTGCCACTGCTCAGTTCGTCCACGGGGCTGGTATTCAGCGCTTATCTGCCGGAGCGCGAGACCATCGGCTTGCGCGAACAGGAAGTACAAGGCACCGAGCACCACGCCCTCGCCGACGACCGCGCTTATGCCGTGTTGTGCGAGCAGATTCGCAGTCGCGGCCTGCACCATGTGCATGGCTTGCTGATGCCGGGGGTGGATGCCTTGTCCGCCCCGGTATTCAATGCCGTCGGCCAAGTGACGGCGGTCATGACCATCGTTGGCCCGACCTCGCTGTTCCATGCCGACGAGCACGGCCCGGCGGCGCAACGCCTGCTGGCAGCGACCCAGGCCGTGAGTTGGCGAATGGGCTATGAAGCGAGTTCGGAATCAGCCCAGGAAATCCGGGACAATCTTGATCATTAGATCATTGAGGTGAGCGGGGGCAAGTCGCGGATGGAGATGACGGTCATCCCCACTGAAGGGCACCATGTAAATAGCTTGGTGATCGCCTTTGGAGTGGTAGGGAATCTCATTATTGTCGAAATGGCCCAGTAGATAGTCGACCAGCGGTTCAGAAGAAGACACCACGCGCTCACCAGCGCCATGGGTAACAAAACCGGTGACGTAGACTTTATCCAGATCGACCCCGGGCAAGTGCAGTTTCAATGCACCATGAACATCCTCAACGGACAAAGGCTTGATGGAACGCCAGGATAAATCCATTGCAGGTTTTTCAGTCAGTTGGGTGACGATATCCGAAACGATTTTTTCGAACGCGATCAAATCCAGCGCCCTGACACGGTCTTCAACGGCAAAAGAATAACGCTTGTTGAACACGTTACTGACGCCTTGTTTGTAGTTGGGCACCCGCTGCTTTTCAACCCAGGCCAATGCTTCATCGAACAGGGTTTCGGACGAGCCAACTTCGGGATTCGGAAAGTCTGCCAATGTATTCAGATAACTGCTGAACGGATTGACACCCAGCGCTTCCAAATAGCGCCCCAACAACACCTGCACGGCAAAATCCACACGGGTATTCTTCAGTGCGAGCAGTTTTTCAGAGTAAGAAGAAAACAACTTGGTATTCATAAGACATCCTTGTCATGTCATAGACCGAACTTCCTGTTCGATCCGCAGGCTTAGTTATACATCAGACAAACCCCATACTGTAAAAAGACAAATGTAAGCGTGCGTAAAGACCTTCGGGAGTTGTTTTCAACCTACCCCATCACCCCCATGACTTTAGCCTTCGCAACTGCTTGAGTACGCCGCTGCACCCCCAACTTGCTATGTATGCGACGCGCATGGGTTTTTACCGTGTGCAACGATATGAACAGTTGCTCGGCAATTTGTTGATTGGAATGACCTTGTGCAATCAATTGCAGAACTTCAAGCTCTCGGTGACTGAGTAACGTATCTTCGGCGCCAGCCGTTGATGGTTCGATGGGCTCTGGCGATTGCGTCCAGTGGCCCAGCTCGGGCTGGCGCAAACGCAGCTCGCACAAGGCTTGCTGGGCCCGCCAGCACGTGACTCGCTTGAGCCCTTCTTGCAGGAGTGTCCGGGCCTGGGAGCGATCGCCGGACAACCAGACAACCTCCGTCAACACCAGATGCAGTTCGGTCTCCAGGCTATGCATTTCACTCTGCTGTGCCCGGGTGATCATGGCTTGCAGGCACGCCTGCGGCTCCTGTGCCCGTTGCAGGTAGACCTCGGCCAGCACCAGCAGGTATTCAAGTCGCGCAATCAATTCCAGCGTCGCGGGAGGCGCGTGCTTGGCCTGCGGCCCACGAAAGTGGCGCAAGACGCGGGTCAAGGCTTCATGGGCCAATTCCGCCCGCCCCTGTTGCAACCAGAACTGACAGCTGGTTTGCAATAACACGCCACGGTAAACGGTGTCGGGGATGTGCCGCTGCTGCATGATCCGCTCGGCATCGCGCAGTTGCATGAAGGCCTCGCCATAATCGCCCTGGTTGGCAGCCAGGCTGGCCTTGCCGAGAAATCCGTAGAGCACCTGTTTGTCCAGGCTGTGCAGGCCTGTTTCCAGACCCGCTTGAAACTGCTCGGCGGCGCGCTCTTCAAACCCCATGCGCAACGCCAGGCGCCCGCGCCGCAGGGCAATACGTCCCAACAACGGGGAAAAGTCCTGGCCTGGTTTATCCAGCAGCGCCTGGACAGCGGCCAGCAGATGATCGGCCCGATGAGGCGCGCCACGTTGTTCCAGGACTTGGGCGTGATCCAGTTCCAGCAATCCTTCGAACACCAGCGAACCCTGTGCGCGCGCCAGGCACAGCGCCTGGCGGTTGATCCGATGCGCGGAAGCCAGTTCGCCTTCAAGCAGCGCCTGCTGCGTCAGCCCACCCAGGCACAGCAACCGTTGGGCCCAGGCCTCGGGGTCCAGGCTGGCCTGGGCCTGGAGAAAGTGCTCGCGCGCCTGTTCGCCATCGCCCGAGAGGTGCAGCAACCAGCCTTGCAAGACCTGCCACCTGGCCAGCAGCTGTCGCTGCCGGCAGGCCGAAGGCTGCGGCATGAACCTGGCCAACTGCTCAATGCATGTCAACGCCTGGTTGAAGCGTCCGGCGAACAACAGCGCAGCGGTGACCAACCCCACCGATTGTGGCGTACAGAGGGTCAGCGCTTCACCTTGTTGATCGTGCAGGCCCAGCAACAGCACCACGTTGCGACGCTGCAAGACGTGCTCGAAGCTCAGATGCTGCAAGAAACTCACGGCAGTCTCGAACTCCTCGGCCAACATGGCTTGCTCGAACGCCATTTGCCAGTCCTGCTCGGCAGCAAACCACTGGCAGGCCCGTCGATGCCAGGAACGCCCCTGCGGCCAGGGCTCTTCACGTACCAGCCGGGCCAGCGCCGGAAAAATCTGCAACCAGTCCGACGTCTGCTCCCATGGTTCGATAAAACATCCCAGGTCCAGTAACAAGGGCAGGCATTGCACGCCCACGGTGTCGCCGAACAGATGCTCGCATAGCCGGGCATTGAAGCGCGGTAGATGCGCCAGCACATGCCAGGCCTGCGCCAGGTCTGGAGTCAGCGCGCTGAACAGTTCGTACTCCAGATAGTCGACCAAGGTCCCCGGCCGTCCGGGCGTTGCATGTTTGCGCGCCCAATCGCAACGTTCCAGCAGCGTGATGCGCACCCCGGCACACCAGCCGCCACTACGTTGAATCACCTCGCGGGCAGTGCGGGCAGCCTGGGGGCCGGGCAGATGACGCAGCAATGGCAGGACATCGTCCGGGGTAAAGAACAATGCCTGCGCATCGAACTCGTGCAGTTCGTCATCGAGCAACAGCCGCGGCCAGTTGCATTGGGGACGGCGGCGGCTATTGAGCCACAGGTGCAACGCTGGACTGCTGGTGTTCAACAGACGGTCGAGCAACTGGTCCAGTTCGGGATTCGGCACCCGGCAGTAGTCATCCAGGAACAACCACGTAGGTGTCTGCAAACGCGCCAGGTGGGCCAGCAGTCCCGCTTCATCAAGCATCGGCAACCCGAGGGCCTGGGCCAGGCGCTCGCACATTTGCACCGCGCTCAACGCCGCGCCCCCCAATGGCAACCAATGCAACCGACACCCGGCGGGAGCCTGCAAGAAGCACTCGGCGAACAATGCACTCTTGCCACTGCCCGCTGGCGCGCAAAGCAGTTTTACCCGCGCTTCGGACGTCAGCAAAGACTCACTCAGGGACCGCCGCGGCACGTGCGTCGAGGACAGGCGAGGCAACAATCCTGGACGGTCCGGACACGGGGTCATGGCGGTCATGTGGGTGATCCTGTTTATTGTTATTTCACCACCCTAGTCCTGTGTCGCCGAGCTTTGGAGAAGTATTCAGCGCGCTGATTGGCGCTCATAAAGAAACGACCGGCAGGAGCGCTGCCGGTCGTCATGTCGGGTTCAAATCAGACTCGGTCCCGTGGCGAGGGAGCTTGCTCCCGCTGGGTTGCGCAGCAGCCCCAAAACGGTCCACTCAATGCACCTGATACATCGAGCCGTCTGGTTTCAGGGCCGCTGCGCGCCCCAGCGGGAGCAAGCTCCCTCGCCACAGATGCGGTGTCCGTCCGAAGGGTTAGCGAACCCCGGTCGAGCGCAGCGCTGCCGGTGTGTAGTCGGCGGCCCGGGCTTCGAAGCCGTACTCATAGCTGTGTTTCTCTTCGTTCTTCATGCCCAGCGCGATGTAGCGGCCGGCAATGATGTCGTAGAGCGCCTCCAGGGTGTAGCCCGGGTTCTGATGGTCGTAGTAGAACTGGGCATGACCTTCGGCCACCCGCCACAACTGGCCGCGACCGTCGTAGTGATCCACCAGCGCCGCCTGCCAGCTGTCCTCGTCGATGTACATGTGGCGCTTGGCATAGATGTGCCGCTCGCTGGGCTTGACCGTGCCGACCACTTCCCAGACCCGGTGCAATTCATAGCGAGTCAGGTCCTGATTGATATGACCCGCCTTGATTACATCGTCGTACTTGAGGCTTGGCGAGTCGAGCTTGTAGCTGTTGTACGGGATGTACATTTCCTTTTTGCCGACCAGCTTCCAGTCGTAGCGATCCGGCGCACCGGAAAACAGGTCGAAGTTGTCGGAGGTGCGCAACCCGTCGGCGGCGGTGCCCGGGCCGTCGTAAGCCACTTGCGGGGCACGACGCACCCGGCGCTGGCCGGCGTTGTAGATCCAGGCCAGGCGTGGCTCCTTCACTTGGTCGAGGGTTTCATGCACCAGCAGTACGTTACCGGCCAGACGTGCCGGGGCAGTGACCTCCTGCTTGAAATAGGTCAGCACGTTGCTGGCCTTTTCCGGATCGGCGTCCTTGATCAGAAACGGCACGGCGATTTCTTCTTCGAAGCGGATCGGCGTGAAGCTGCCATTGGTCTGCGGCGTCACCTGGGTGATGACCCGGCGCAGGTTGCCGCCGTGATAACGGGTGACGTGGTTCCACAGCACTTCCACGCCGCTCTTGGGAATCGGGAAGGCGTAGTAGCGATTGCCGGTGAAATTGGCCAGGCCATTGCCGTCGTTGATGGCGTTCACGTTGAGGGCGCTGCGCTTGGCCGACTCGTAGATTTCCGGCGGCAGGCCCACGCTGCGGTGGGTCGGATAGACCGGGATCTTGTAGGTTTCCGGGTAGCGCTTGAACATCGCGACCTGGCCTTCGGACAGCTTGTCCTTGTACTTGTCCACGGTCGCGGCGGTGATGGTGAACAGCGGTTTTTCATTGGCGAACGGGTCGGCCAGAAAGCCCTTGCTGTCCACGGCACCGGCGTTTTTCGGAATGCCGCCGGTCCAGGCCGGAATCGAGCCATCGGCATTGCCGGCTTTTTCCGCGCCCAACGGCGTAAGGCTGGTACCCAGTTTATTCGCTTCATCCGGCGAGACCGCCGCCATCACGTTCGCGGCCAGCAGGCTCAGGGCCAGGGCACCGCATTGCAGGATCATCTTGCGCATTGGGTTTTCCTTGTCAGCCAGATCAGAAGTTCACGCCGAAGCTCAACGCGAGGAAGTCGCGGTCTTCGAGAACGTTGTAATCGCCGCCAAAAAAGTCGGTGTAGCTCAGGCTGGCGGTGTAGGTGTTGCGATAGTCGGCATCGACACCGACGCTGATGGCCTTGGCGCCTTCGTTGAACAGACCGTTGGGGCCATAGCCGGCCACGTCGTGGGACCAGGACATGTTGGGCTTGAAGTTCACCCCGCCGATCACGTTGGAGTAATCGAGGATCGCCCGGGCGCGATAGCCCCATGATGTCGAGGTGACGAAACCATCGGTGTCGCCCTGGAAGCCGTATTGGCCGTAGACCGAGTCACGGCCATAACGCAGCTTGTCCTTGGACTCCAGGCCACCGACATGCACGACCGCCGCTTCGCCAACCAGCGTCAGGCGATCAGCCCCCAGCACCTGATCGAAGAAGTGCGTCAGGGTGCTCTGGACCTGGGTCACTTCCTTGCGCCGGTAGCCGGTGTTATCCGCTCCGGCCGAGGTCGCGATGGGCGATGCCGCGCCACCGGCAATCGGGTTGAGCAGGGCCAGGGTCAGGTCGTTGGTATTGACCTGCACCGGTGCGTTGGGACGGTAGCTGACTTCCCCGGTCCAGGCGGTGCCGGTGGGCAGCGTCGTGGAGAAACTGGCGCCATACAGGCGGATGTCTTCCGGGTATTCAAGGTAGTACCCACCACGGCCCAGCATCACGCTTTGCGCCAGACCCGCACCGCTGCCAGGGGCCAGGCCGTTGGCGATCGTGACCATTCCCGGCAACGCCGCCAGCGTCGACAGCCCCGCCGTGGTGGTCCCGACGGTAGGCGTACGGCTGTGATAATTCATGAAGTACAGGCCGTACTCGGTATCATCGCCGAGCCAGCGCAACGCCGTACCCCACTGGCCGGAGTCGCGGGCGTCGCGGTCGCCGCCACGGGGAATGATCACCCCTTCGCTGGACACCTGGATCTCCTGGCCGAATGCCCGGGTCAAGGGCACGAACGGCGCAATCGCCGGACTGCCCACCGTGTAGCCACTGGTGCAACCATCGGCCACCACATCGTTGCCGAAGAACGTGCCGCAGTTATCCACCACGGTCTGGTCCCACTCCAACTGATAGAAGCCTTCGATGGTGAGCTTGTCGGTCAGGCCCTGGGAGGCGAACAGCATGTTCACGGGGATCAGGCCTTCCTTGATCTCCGCACCAGGGCGACGGAACGCGGACACGTCCACCGGGTTGATGCTGTTGATGGAGTTGCCGATGAAGGTACTTTCCCCCCAACTGACCACCTGCTTGCCGGCGCGCACGGTGCCCGGCAAATCGGCGATGGAATAGTTGTGATAGACGAATGCATCGAGAATCTGCGCCCCCGAGGACTTGGCGCCTTCCTTGCGATTGCTGTCGCTGATGTCCTTGAACTCGCGACCTTCATCCTTGAGCTCGAAGTCATACCAGTACTTGCCGCGCACGAACACGCCGGTATCGCCGTACTTGAGTTCAAGGTCGTGCAGGCCTTTGAAGATTTTGGAAAAGGTCTCGCCCTTCTTGAAATTCAGCCGCCCATCATCACCGGTGGACGATTGGCCCCGACCGCCGTTGACCGTGCCAACCAGGTCGTTGTCGGCATCGCGCATGCCCCAGCTTGCGCCCACGGACAACGACGAATCGAACTGACCCTCGATCTCGCCAATGTTGAATGAAACGGCCTGCGCCTGGGCACAGCAACCCAAGGCCACCGCGACGGCCAGCGCCTGCGGCTTGAAGATGGCGCGCATTGTTATTGTTGTCATGCGTCTTCCCCGGTGAGTGACAGAGGCTTCACCCTACTGCCGCACGCCAGGGGCGATAAGCGCACCAAGGAGGTATTCGCGCTGTACCTAAAAAGGATTACAGCCCATGCGGCGCAGGCCTTTGCGCCGTGCATGGATGGACTGGATGATGGGTCATCAGCGCCGCGCATACCCGTGCCCGGCCTTCGACTGTTACGCGCCCTGCAACGGTGCATGTCTGAATCCGGGCTGTTTCCCGCGGGGCTCGATGCCTATGCTGGCCGGGCTTTCAGGGCAACGGGCCTGCAAGCACAAGCCTCATGGCATCCCTCATGCCTGGCACACCGTCTTCGGATGGATTGGCGTATCGGTCCATCATCCCGTGTTTACCGACGTTGGTTTGTAGCTCCTTTGCAACGTCACGCTTAGGCCGCTGCTTTTTGCAGCGGCCTTTTTTATGTGCGCCTATTTCCGAGTTAAAACTTCTTGTTTCCTACGTTGTTGTCGGAAAGGCTCACCTGCCTGTTTTAAGAGAACGAACTTATAGTTTCCTTGGTCGCCCAGGATGGGTGACTACGCAAATAGCCATGAACGACTGCACGTATTGAATCACGGCATGGCTATTCAGATTCGATTCGAAAGGAACTCGATATGCAGCAAGAAAAAAATCTACTTGTAAATAGAGGTATACCTCGCACGCCTTCGTCACCTGACGGGTTTGGGTTTAACGCAAGGCGCGTGTCAGGCCCAGACCACTCTGATCGTGCATACGATGCCGTTGATTATGCTCTTGATTGGCTAGATGAAAGCAACACTTCTACCGAAGAGCTCTTCAAAGAAAATGTCAGGAATATCACTCATATAACCAACGCCGAACTCGCCAAAACAAGAGCAGCCGTTGCTGCGGTGGTCCCTCGTGGAACCGATGCGGCCGAAATTGAATTACGAACACTCAAGCTACAACTGTTCAAAGCGAGAAAAGATCATCAAGAACACATAGCGATAGCCAATCTTTATTATGGTCATGATCCACTGACTCACAAAACTCAAGACGCTCGTTATAAGGGGTTCGAGCTCATTGGCCGTCGTGGAGGTGAAAGGGCTTACTACAACGCAATTTCCAAGTGGAATGTTTCTTATGCTGCGGCGTACGAGGCAAAATTCCTGGCTGAGCAGATCAAGCTATTGGATGCTCGCTTAACCGCACACAACAAAGCCATTGCCCAGGCAAACGCAAAAGCAGCCGCGGAGGCTCGGGCAAAGGCTCAAGCTGAAGCCAAACGCGTGGCTCAGGAACAGGCGCGCAAGGCCGCCGAAGCCGAGGCTAAACGCGCGGCTGAAGAACAAGCACGGATTGCACGGATTGCCGCAACAGTAGCTGCTAAACAAGCCCACGATGCCGCCATGGCCTTATGGGAGGCCGAAAGGTGGGCCGCTGCTGAAGAACTGGAGGCGGAGGAAGCGAGGCGTCAGGCAGAAGTCAAAAAGGCACGTCAACCAGCCCGGGCTACCCGTACATTTCCAGTATCGGGCTCCGCCGCAGCCGCCGGCCCAGTATTTACAATCGCAGGTGGGACCTTCGCCCCCAACCGGGTGACCGCCTCGGGCATCACGGATGAGTTACGCACCGCGGTTTCGGCGATCCTAAAAACAGTTACCGCAACGGCATTACCCACTGTTGCATGGTTTGCGTCACTGATTGACCCGTCGGAGCTGGGCAACGAAGAACGCTACGCCCTGAGTGTTCCGCTGTCAGAACTAGCTCCAGCCAACACCGATGATTTGCTGGCAGTCGCAACATCGAAGGGAGAGGTCAATCTCCCGGTGGTGCTGGGTTCCATGACCACCGACGACGAGATGATGTTCGTCGTCGCGAGTGCCGACGGAACATCGGTGCCCTCCAGCGTGCCGGTCAGGCTTGCAACACTCGACCCTCACAGCAACGTCTACAAATCCTACAGTCCAGATGGCTCATCCACCTTGATGACCTGGACGCCTATCGTAAAAGAGACGGATGCATCCACGACACTGCCATCGATCGTGCCGAAGATCGACCTCTATGAGGGCGGAACCCCCTGGGCCATAACCAGAGGGGTCGATAAGGATCCAGAGCTGGAGGATTACGATTTTGGTAGTGGGTTCGTCACGGTGTTCCCGGTTGAGTCGGGTATTCCGCCCATCTATACCGTCTTTAACAACTCTTCTGAATGGGCTTCCACGGAAGAGGCACGCAAGGCAGCCGAAGCCGAGATCCTAGGCGTAGCCCAGGCACAAGCACTGGAACAAGTCCTGGCGGGCCGCGCCTATCCTATACCGGGCGCGGCGGCCGCAGCCGGTCCGGTGTTCACGCTTGTCGGCAGTAGCCTGGCCATAAGTTCGGAAGCGACCTTGGCCATCCAGGCCGCGCTACGAGCCGCAGTCGCCATGGCTGTCGAATCGCTTACCGCAGTGGCAGCGCCGACCTTGGCGGGTTTTGCGGCGCTGCTCTATTCACCCAAGCTGGCAAACGGTGAATTACCCGAGCGATATGCGTTCAGCACGCCACTCTCGGAGCTCGCACCGACACATCACCACGACTTGCATGCAATCGCGGCGGCCGACGGATTCGTTGACTTGCCGGTACGCCTCACTTCTCAAGCAACCGTGGATGGTCAATCCGAAATCCTCGTGATCAACACCGACGGTGTAACCCACCCGTCAAAAACCAGAGTGGTGCCGGTTACCTATAACGCACAACAGAACCTCTACATCGCTACAACTGAACAAACCCCACCCAGAACCTTGACGTGGACGCCGGTCGTTCAACCCGGAAACAGCTCCACGGCCCTTCCCGCCGAGCCGCCCGCCCCGCCTGTTTATACAGGCGCATCGGTAACGCCCATAGAGGGAAGGATCGATCCGTTTCCCGAAATAACCGCAAACAGCTTCGATGATTATGTTTTCGTTTTCCCAATCGACTCAGGCCTGCCGCCTCTGTACGTCATGTTCAGGGATCGACGGGAAGACCCTGGGGTTGCGCTGGGAATGGGGGCTCCGGTTTCAGGCGTGTGGACGGATGCAGCATCGAAAGGTGAAGGGGCACCCATTCCGTCGCAGATTGCGGATCAGTTGAGGGGAAAGGAGTTTAGGCGTTTCAGGAAGTTTCGGGAGGCTTTTTGGAAAGCCGTCGCTGGCGATCCTATACTTTCGCAACAATTTAATTCACGTAATCTAGTAGAAATGAAAAAAGGTCGTTCTGCCTATACCAAGGAGACTGAACAGATTGGCGCACGAACCAAATATGAGCTTCACCATAAACAATACATTTCTTTAAATGGTGGAGTTTACGACATTGACAATATCACTCTCGCCCCCCCTAAAAGACATATTGAAATTCATAGAGAGCACAAACAATGAAGAAATCGATAACCGAAATAACTGAAAAAGAATTTCTCGCCTTCATAATAAAAATTTCAGAAGGAAATTTTCCTTCTGAAAAAGCACATAACAACGCAGTCTTGGATTTCAAGCGTATCTCAGAGCACCCCGCAGGATCAGATCTTCTATTTTATCCAGAGCCTGGCAAGGAAAGCTCTGAGGCGATAGTCGACGAGATAAAAAACTGGCGTGCAGCCAACGGTAAACCAGGCTTCAAGCAACCCTGACGCTCCAGATATTTGAACGCCCCTTGCTGCTGAATAATCGGCAGCAGGGGTCTCTCGACTCCGGCGTCATGATGTACCGAACCCAGCAGCATTTTGACCATCCACTCCTCATCGGTAAGAAGCAATGCACCTCCTCTATCCTAGCGACCCATTTTATAAAAAACGTCCTGACGAGCAGTACGCTGAAGAGTACGAAGCGGTAATGACTGCGGGACTGAGGACTGTGCTGTTCTCTTTTGAAGATTTCGAAGCGGGCCTTTTCAAGACTTCTGCGTCCCTCACGCCCGGAGACTCGATTTTGTACCGCGGGTGGATGCTGACACCCGACGCTTATGCTGCTTTGGTTAACCAACTGCGTGAAAAAGGCGTCATTGAAGTCACCAACGCCACGCAATACCGACACTGTCATCACCTGCCACAGTGGTATCCGTTGTTGACTGCCTATACGAGCGAAACGGTGGTGCTGGACAGCGATGCAAACTTCGTTCAAGCGCTCGAAGACCTGCAATGGCCAGGCTACTTTATCAAGGACTACGTAAAGTCACTTAACACCGGTGGTGGCAGTCTAGTGGACACTCCCGAAGGCATAGCACCGCTTGTTGAAGAGATGCGCCAATACCGGGGGCAGATTGAAGGCGGTATATGCGTCAGGCGACGAGAGGATTACATTGAAGAAACCGAGCGTCGCTATTTTGTATTCCATGGTCAGACCTATGGCGGCACCGATGAGATTCCTGAGTTGGTGACCGAATGCGCACGGCTGATCGACAGTCCTTTTTTCTCGGTCGACGTAGTACTCAGGTCAGACGGTGTGCTGCGGGTGGTCGAGCTCGGCGACGGGCAGGTATCAGACCGCAAGGAATGGCCCGCTGAGCGCTTTGCCTGGATGTTGAGCCGTGCGGGATAGGTCTGTGCCCTATCGAGACCGCCGCGAACCTGGCGGCCCTGGTGCAAAAATATTTTCCATGAGCACGGTTACCGCAGCGGGCGACAACCGGCCCAGGTAATGAGACTTAAATGGCGTGGTGTTGCAAGTTCGCCATCATTTCTTTCAAGGCTTCCAGATTGTCATTCGGGTGCACCGCATGCTCGAAGTCGCAGATCTGCTGCCAATGGGCGGCGACGTCTTCGGGCGAAAACCCTTTGCGCGGATCAAAGCCCGCCCCCAGGCTGCGTTCCCAGCGCACCTTGCCCATCCAGCCGCCGCCCACTTCGAACAGGCCGGAGGTTTCCTGGCAGGTTTCACTGGCCAGGTACACCACCAGCGGGCTGACGAGTTCAGGTTTGAGTTGCTCGAATACCTGCGGCGGGATCAGGCCTTCGGTCATGCGCGTGCCGCCGGTGGGGGCGATGGCGTTGACCAGGATATTGTTCTTGCGCCCCTCGATGGCCAGGGTGCGGGTCAGGCCATACAGGCCAAGCTTGGCCATGCCGTAGTTGGATTGGCCGAAGTTGCCGTAGATGCCGGACGTGGACGCGGTGAAGATCACCCGTCCATAATTCTGTTCACGCAGGTGCGGCCATGCGGCGCGGGTGACTTTGTAGGCGCCTTCGACATGGACGCGGTAGACCAGGTCCCAATCGGCGTCGTCCATTTTGTGAAAGGTCTTGTCCCGCAGGATCCCGGCGTTGTTGACCACCACATCAACCCGGCCGAACGCGTCGAGGGCATTTTGTACCAGCTTGTCGCCATCGGTCACCGAGTCGTGGTTGGCCTCGGCGATGCCGCCCGCCTCGCGGATTTCGGCGACCACCCGGTCTGCTGCCGAGGCATTGGCCCCTTCCCCTTGAGCCGAGCCGCCAAGGTCGTTGACCAGCACTTTTGCGCCTTGTTTGGCGAACAGCAGCGCATGGGCGCGGCCCAGGCCCCCGCCAGCTCCCGTGACGATCACGACTTTATCTTCGAAGCGCACAGACTCACTCATGGCAGAACTCCAGCAGGCGGACAGGACAATGGGCACGAGTGTCCGGCACAAGTCGACCGGTCACAATCAACACGGTTGCAAGTGAATGGTGGGCGATAAGGTGAGGGGATGATGCGGGCCCAAGCCACAGCGGCCTATTCGATTTTCCTGCTGGCAGAGGCACCGCTATCGCAAGCAGGCTCGCGATAGCGGTCTTTCAATCAGAATAGATGCTGGATGTGCTGACGCGTTCGCGAGCAAGCTCGCTCCCACAAGGTATCGTCATGAACAGGCCATTTGTCTGTGCGGCGCGGCGATGGCTTCGCGAAACGCCAGGTAATGCTTGAGCACCTGCACCGGCGCCTCGGTGTGCGGGTAATGACCAATGTCGGGCAACAACACTGTGTCCGGGCTCGGGATCAGGGCCTCGTAGCGCGCCACCATGTGTTCTCCGGAAATCGGGTCGACCGCGCCGTCAATCACCCGCAACGGCACGTCGCCGCGCTGCATCGCCTGCACCCAGCGATCCCGCTGCACACGGCGTTCGGGAATATAGGCAATGAGCTTGTGCATGATCCGCGGACCACGATGGGCTTCTACCAGACTCCAGAAATCATCCAGCTCGCTTTCAGTGGGGGTGGTCCGGGGGCCGAAAATCTGCCGAAAGCTGCTGACCAGGCTTTCCCGGGAGAACGCCCGCCCCAGCAGCCACCCCAGGGGGCTGAGCAAAAGTTTCTGGGCCCAGACTGGGCGGTGAGTTTCCGGGAACAGGCCGCCATTGAGAAAGACGCAACTGGCGAGATGGATGCGCGCTTCGTAATGCCGCGCCAGCAGTTCCTGGGCCACGCTATCACCGTAATCGTGGGCCAACACATGCAGCGCGCCCCTCACATTCAGGTGCGCGAGCAGGGCCTGTTGCAGATCGGCTTGCTCCAGCAGGCTGTAGACGTGATCCGTCGGTTTGGCGGAGTCGCCGAAACCGAGCATGTCACACGCGATCACCCGGTAACGTTGCGCCAACGGTTGCCACAGGTAGTGCCAATCCCAACTGGCTGTGGGGAACCCGTGGATCAGCAGCAACGGCTCGCCCTGCCCGGCCACCCAGTAACGGATGGCATGACCTCGGAACATGAAGATCTGGCTGCGCTGGCGCCAGATACGCAGGGGAATCTGGGCCAGGGGCATCAGCTTCGATACCCGGCGTCTTGCTGATCGAGCTTGCGTAACAACGCCGGCCAGGCCAACGCGCCGCCCATGCCCTGGGCGCTTTTGGTCACCCCGGCGATCATCGCCCGGGCGCCAGCCAGGATCTGCGGCTCGATGGCAATCAGCTCGGCCCCGCCGCTCTGCGCCAGGACCTGGATGTCACAGGCCCGCTGAAAGGTGAACATCATCAGGAAGGTATCGGCGATGGTACCGCCGCAGGTCAGCAAGCCATGGTTGTGCAGCATCAGGAAGTTGCTCTCGCCCAGGTCCGCCTGCAGGCGAGCCTTTTCTTCGTGATTCAAGGCCACCCCTTCATAGGCGTGATAGGCCAGGCTCGACAGCACGAACAGCGATTGCTGGCTGATCGGCAGCACCCCCTGTTTCTGGGCCGATACCGCCACGCCAGCAGCGGTGTGGGTGTGCAGCACACAGGCCACATCATGGCGTACCTCATGCACCGCGCTGTGGATGGTGTAGCCGGCCGGGTTGATCTCGTAGGGGCTGTCCATCAACTTGTTGCCGGCCTGATCGACCTTGACCAGGCTCGAGGCAGTGATTTCATGGAACATCATCCCGAACGGGTTGATCAGGAAATCCTCGGTACCGGGAACCTTTGCGGAAATATGGGTGAAGATCAGGTCATCCCAACCGTGCAGCGCAACAAGCCGATAACAGGCGGCAAGGTCCACCCGGGTTTGCCATTCGGCCGCACTGACCTGATCTTTGATGCTGAGTGTCGTTTGGACGGGCGCTACGCTCACGGCTCTGACCTCTGGTTTCTTGTTATATGTTTCGATCGAAACGTCGTACGCAAGAAAATCAGTCTAGTCAGCTCTTTCAGAGGCGGTAGTTGCGTTCGCAGCCAGCTTACTGGCCGAACGAGTCAGCGCATCCGCTTCAAGGGCGCAACGTGTCAATCAACTCAGCAAGCCATGGCTCGGCGTCGGTTTCCGGCGTGACGCTCTCGCTGGCATCCAGACGCAGCATCGGCAGCACCTCACGTACGCCCAATTCGACGAACAGCTCGCACATCTGCTCGCCACCGGCGCAGAAGGTATCCCCGTAGCTGGCGTCGCCCAGGCCGATCACCGCGCCAGGCAAACCGCGAAAGAACCCGGGCAACTGGTCGCGGATGACCGAATACAACGGCATCAAATTGTCCGGCAACTCACCCATGCCGGTCGTGGAAGTCACTGCCAGCACGGCCTGCGGTGCGAATGCCTGCACATCCGCCAGGGTCGCACGAGGGTCGTGCCAGGATTCAAAGCCTGCCTCGCGAAGCAGTTTGGCGGCGTGCCGGGCGACTTCTTCGGCGGTGCCATACACTGAGCCGGAAAGAATGGCGACTTTCATCGATCTGATCCTGAACCTGAAAAAAGAGCCAGGATAGTAACAGTTGCACCTGTCAGGCTGCGAATGGCTCTCAACGGCCCTAATGGCCAGTGGACAGCCTATCGATTTCTTTTAGAATGCTGCTTCTACAAGGATGTTCAAAGGGTTCTCCCCATGATCAACGCTCAACTGATGCAACTGGTCATCAATGCTTCGAACGATGGGATTGTCATCGCCGAAAAAGAAGGTGAAGACAATATCCTGATCTACGTGAACCCGGCCTTCGAACGATTGACCGGTTATCACCGCGACGAAATCCTCTATCAGGATTGCCGGTTCCTGCAATCGGGTGATCGGGACCAGCCCTCGCTGGAGCCCATTCGCAAAGCCTTGAAAGAGGGCGGTACCTGTCGTGAGGTGCTGCGCAACTACCGCAAGGACGGCACGCCGTTCTGGAATGAGTTGTCACTGTCCACGGTAAAAAACCAGGCTGACGGGCATACCTATTTCGTGGGTGTGCAAAAAGACGTCACGACCCAGGTCAAGGCTCAACAACGCGTCGCCCAGCTGGAAAAGGAACTGGCCGAAGCGCGGCAGACCATTGCCCGACTCGAAGCGACGGACGGTTCAAACAAAACCACGAATTAATGGTCAGTCACTACAATCACCAGTGAACACGTAAATTATCATTTCGAGCAGATCATGCAGCGCGATGCCCTCCTGACGCAGGATGAACTGGATTTCATCCGGACCATGCAACACAACCCGCAGTTGAACGAGCGGGATGTCACGTCGAGCTTGCTGGTAAACGGTGGGTCGCAGATCCGTGACTTGCTGACACGTCTGGCGGCAAATGAGCAGGTTACGTTGCAAGCCAATTTCGAAAACCAACAAATGACCTTTCCGCTGCATCTGGTGGAAGACGAATTCCATGCGATGCACCTGCGCTTGGGTGTGCCAAGCATCTACGAGGACGGACCGAAAATACGCCCATGGCGCCTGGCGCTCGAAGAGCCGGTGGCGCTGGAAAACATCAAGGGTCAGCCGGGACCGCTGTGGGTCCACGAAGTATCCTGCAAGGGCGTACTGCTGGAAAACCGCAGTCGGACCAAACCGCCGAAGCAGTTTGCCTTGTGGTTCAGCCCATCAGGCTACGAGAGAATTTCGCTGCGAGGCAGCTTCGAACGGGAAACCGATCGCGGCCTGTTTGCCTACCACCTGAGCCAGAATGACCAGGACGAGACCGAGCGCCTGCGCCAGTACATCCTGCAGCAACATCGCCTGACCCATCCGACCATGCACCTCTAGTATCCTGTTTCGCAAACACGTTTCTTTTTGACGAGTGACTGGTGTCGTCAGGCAAGACGCCACGACGAGTCATAGCCTGCTATGGCGAGGAGCGGCAACGCAGCATGACGGCAACAGACGCCGTCAAAAAGGAACAGTACTTGCGATACAGGACACACCATTCAGGTATCCAGGTTGCCTGCCAGAAATTGACGCAGGCGCTGGCGCATCACTGTCCCCTCATTCCCCAGGCAACCGACCGGCGATCCAACCAGGCTCTCCTGTGCCAGATCGGATGCATCACCGGCCAGCATCAAAGGACAATCCAGGCTCATTGCCAATTTGCCCAGGCGCTTTGGCAAGTCTGGAGCCGGCGCATGATTGGAAACCAGCACCAATGCCACCGGCTGGATCTTCTGGCACACCAGGGTCAGTTCCTCGAACGGCAGGCCGATCGACAACAGCCTGACGCCCACTTCCGCCTTGGACAGGAAAAGCCCCGTGACCAGCAACTCCAGTTCATGGCAATGATCGGCAATCGCGCAGGCCAGGACACGCGGCGACGTACCTTCGCGCTTGAACAAGAGCCGCTGGATGATGCGCGAACGCAGGAAACCATCAAGAAACACCCATTCGCTGGTTTTCCCAAACGTCTGCTGGCGTTGCAATAGTTGTCGCCAAAGCGGCATCAGGATGTCCTGGAAGACGATCGGCACGGTATAGGTGGAAAAGACCTGCCCGTAGACACGATCAAGCTCCACATCGTCAAAGTTGCTAACCGCGTCCGCCACCTGTTGTTGCCAGTGGGCATGATCGGCCCTGACCTGATCGGATGAAATCAGCGTGGAGACCGGTTGCACCGACTCGGTCTTCGCCAGGATCCTTCCCACTTTGCTGACGGCCACCCCGCGCTCGATCCAAGCCAGGATGCTGCGCACTTTTTCAATATCGCCCAACGAGTAAAGGCGATGCCCACTTTCGGTGCGGGTAGGTTGGATCAAACCGTAGCGCCGCTCCCAGGCACGCAGGGTCACGGGGTTAACGCCGGTCATGCGCGCGACTTCGCGAATGGGAAACAGGTCTTCCCGTCTGAAGGCGCCTGATGCCTGGAAAACGAAGCCATCCTCTGTGATTACACTCATTTTGGCAGACAATTCCGGCTGGGAAATTGGATCCTAGTTTACCCCTCCCCGGACATGTCATGACAAGGACAAACGTACTCGATGTGCGTTTTTGTTGTTTTACGCACAATCAGGAATAATCCTTGCCTGTTTTTTGGCGACCAGACGCTGCCCACCACCCCGGGGGCGTCCCCCGCGAACCTCCTACCCGGAGTGCCGCGCCTGTCTTACGGAGATGCATAATGTCTACCTCACCCGTCACCCTGATGGTTGCCCGCCGCGTCGCCCATGGACGCTATCAGGATCTGATCGCCTGGTTGCGCGAAGGCGAACAATTGGCAACCGATTTTCCCGGCTACCTGGGCTCAGGCGTGCTCGCGCCACCGCCCCAGGACGATGAATTCCAGATTATCTTCCGTTTTGCCGACGAGCAGACGCTGCACGCCTGGGAACACTCTGCCTCCCGCACGGCCTGGCTGGGACGGGGCAGCGATCTGTTTGCCCATCCCTCCGAACACCGCGTGCGCGGCATCGATGGCTGGTTCGGCGCGGCCGGTCAGCGTCCGCCACGCTGGAAACAGGCCGTGGCCATCTGGCTGGCGTTTTTTCCCGTCTCGCTGTTGTTCAATTTCCTGTTGGGGCCGCTACTGGGCGAACTGGGCCTGTTGAGCCGCGTGTTTATCAGTACGCTGATCCTGACGCCACTGATGGTCTACCTGTTTATTCCGATGTCGACCCATCTGCTGGCGAACTGGCTCAACGGCGCGCCACAGCGGACGTTGCCGGCTACGCAGAATCATTGATGTCGCCAGCTTCAACATTGATCCCCGTGGGAGCCCCGGCTTCATGGGCGACAAAAAACCTGTGGGAGCGAGCTTGCTCGCGATGAAGCCGGTACATCCACACCAGGTATTGCCTATCAGTGCGCTATCGCGAGCAAGCTCGCTCCCACAGGGGAACTCTGGATTCAACTTTGTACATAGGAGGCGCCCCGCGTCGCTGTTATAGTTTTGCTCTAGCCGTGAACCGAGCCGTCCTATGTCCAGCGCCACCGCTCCGATCCTGATCACTGGCGCAGCCCAGCGCGTCGGCCTGCATTGTGCCCGGCGACTGCTGGAAGACGGGCAACCGGTGATCGCGACCTACCGGACCGAACGTCCAGGCGTGCAAACGTTGCGGGACCTGGGCGCGGTCATGCTGTTTGCCGACTTCTCCAGCGAAGCGGGGATCCTGGCCTTTATCGAGCAACTCAAGCAGCACACCGACCGGCTGCGGGCCATCGTGCACAACGCCTCGGCCTGGCTGGCCGAGGGCCCGGGCTGCGAAGCCGCGGCATTCAACGCCATGTTCGGCGTGCACATGCTGGCGCCTTACCTGATCAACCTGCACGGTGCCGAGCTACTGCGGCATTCAACCCCGGCGGATATCGTGCACATCAGCGATGATGTGACCCGCAAGGGCAGCGCCCGGCATATCGCCTATTGCGCCACCAAGGCCGGCCTGGAAAGCTTGACCCTGTCGTTCGCGGCCAAGTTCGCCCCCGCGATCAAGGTCAACGGCATCGCCCCGGCCCTGCTACTGTTCAACCCCGAAGACGACGCGGCTTACCGCGCCAAGGCCCTGGCCAAGTCCGCGCTGGGCATCGAACCCGGCAGCGAAGTGATCTACCAGAGCCTGCGTTATCTGCTGGACAACCCTTATGTCACCGGCACGACCCTGACCGTCAACGGCGGGCGGCACGTCAAATAGCCTTGTTTCGAGGATGCACCATGACGCTATCCCTGCCCCAGAACTACCGCGAGATCCTCATCGGCCTGGGGGAAAACCCCGAACGCGAGGGTCTGCTCGATACCCCGGTCCGTGCCGCCAAGGCCATGCAGTACCTCTGCCATGGTTATGAACAAAGCGTCGAGCAGATCGTCAACGGCGCGCTGTTCGCCTCTGACAGCGATGAAATGGTGATCGTCGCCGACATCGAACTCTATTCACTCTGCGAACATCACCTGTTGCCCTTCATCGGCAAGGCCCATGTGGCTTATATTCCTACGGGCAAGGTCCTGGGGCTGTCGAAGATCGCCCGATTGGTGGACATGTTCGCCCGCCGCCTGCAAATCCAGGAGAACCTGACCCGGCAAATCGCCGACGCGGTGCAGCAGGTCACCCAGGCCGCCGGCGTGGCGGTGGTGATCGAGGCCCAGCACATGTGCATGATGATGCGCGGTATCGAAAAACAGAACTCGACCATGAACACCTCGGTGATGCTCGGCGCCTTTCGCGACTCCAGCACCACGCGCCAGGAGTTCCTGCAATTGATTCGACGGAGCAAGTAAATGCCACAACTTCAGCCAGCCATGGCACGCATCAAGGTCAAGGACCTGCGCCTGCGCACCTTCATCGGCATCAACGAAGATGAAATCCTCAACAAGCAGGATGTGTTGATCAACCTGACCATCCTCTACGCCGCCCAGGAAGCAGTACGCGACAACGACATCGACCACGCGCTGAACTACCGCACCATCACCAAGGCGATCATCGCCCACGTGGAGGGCAACCGCTTCGCCCTGCTCGAACGCCTGACCCAGGAATTGCTCGACCTGGTCATGACTAACGAGTCGGTGCAATACGCCGAAGTCGAAGTCGACAAACCCCACGCCTTGCGATTCGCAGAATCAGTGTCGATTACGCTCGCAGCAAGTCGGGCGACTTCGTAGCAGCTGCAAGCCTCAAGCGGTAAGCTTCAAGCCTGACCACCGCAAATCCAAACTTGCAGCTTGAAGCTCGCCCCTTGAAGCTGCCTCGCAGAGATCCCCATGAACGACCAACAACGCCTCGAACTCGAAGCCGCCGCTTTCCGTCGGCTGGTTGCCCACCTGGACAGCCGCAAGGATGTGCAGAACATCGATCTGATGAACCTCGCCGGCTTCTGCCGCAACTGCCTGTCCAAGTGGTACAAGGCCGCCGCCGATGAACGCCAGATCGAGGTCAGCCTCGATGACGCCCGCGAAGTGGTCTACGGCATGCCGTACGCCGAGTGGAAAGCCCAATACCAGAAAGAAGCCAGCGCCGAACAACAAGCGGCGTTCGCCAAAGGAAAACCCGATGCCTGATCTCAATACCCTGCGTACCCGTCTCAAAAGCGGCGAACATGCCTTCGCCGACACCCTGGCCTTTATCGCCGCCGGTTACGACTACCAGCCCCAGGCCTTCAACAACGGTGGCGTGCAAAACGCCGCCGGGCAGAACGAAGGATCCTGCAAGACGCTGGGCCTGGCGCTGCTTGAGGGCTTGAGCGATGAAGAAGCGCTTCTGGCGTTTGGCGAACACTACCGTTCGGTGCTGGCCACGCCCGAAGGCAGTGATCACGGCAATATCCGTGCGCTGATGGTGCATGGGTTGGCCGGGGTGAAGTTCGAGGCGCCGCCGCTGCAACGGCGCTGATCGCCCCTTCCATTACGACGAGGCCCGCTGTTGTGGCGAGGGAGCTTGCTCCCGCTGAGCTGCGCAGCAGCCCCAAACAGTCAAACTCAATTTGCCTGACACACCGCGTTGCCAGGTTTGGGGGCCGCTTCGCGCCCCAGCGGGAGCAAGCTCCCTCGCCACAGGCTCAGTCCAAGTGAGCGGCGCCTCACCACATCCCGACTTTTAAGATTGACCCGGCAACTTTATTTCGTTTGCCGGGCCCCTCTGCTCGCGGCTTAGATAACGGACATTTCTCCATCGTCCGGGCCGTCTTCCATGAGCAGCGAAACCATCAGCCAATCGATCTCCATCGTGCATCCCGTCAGCCTCAGCCACGGCAAGAATGCCGAGGTCTGGGACACCGACGGTAAACGCTACATCGATTTCGTCGGCGGCATCGGTGTGTTGAACCTCGGCCATTGCCATCCGCGCATCGTCGAGGCGATCCGTGAACAGGCCACCCGGTTGACCCATTACGCATTCAATGCCGCCCCCCATACGCCGTACATTGAATTGATGGAACGGCTGGCGGCGTTTGTCCCGGTGGATTATCCAGTCAGCGGTATGCTCACCAACAGCGGCGCCGAGGCAGCAGAGAACGCCTTGAAGATCGTACGCGGCGCCACGGGCCGTACCGCCGTGATTGCGTTTGATGGCGCCTTTCACGGCCGCACCCTGGCGACCCTCAACCTCAACGGCAAGGTCGCGCCTTACAAGCAGAAAGTCGGCGTATTGCCCGGGCCGGTGTATCACCTGCCGTACCCCAGCAAGGACAACGGCGTCACTCGCGAAGAAGCCTTGAGGGCCATGGAGCGGCTGTTCAGCGTCGAAATCGACGTGAATGACGTGGCCTGTTTCATTGTCGAACCGGTGCAGGGCGAAGCCGGCTTCCTGGCGATGGATGTGCCCTTCGCCCAGGCCCTGCGGCAGCTCTGCGACGACAAGGGCATTGTACTGATCGTCGATGAGATCCAGTCCGGCTTCGGCCGCACCGGCCAGCGCTTTGCCTTCTCACGGCTCGGCATCGAGCCTGACTTGGTCCTGCTCGGTAAAAGCATTGCCGGCGGCGTGCCCTTGGGCGCGGTGGTGGGACGCAAGGCGCTGCTGGACAACCTGCCCAAGGGCGGCCTGGGCGGCACCTACTCGGGCAACCCCATCGCCTGCGCCGCCGCCCTGGCGACCCTGGATGAAATGACCGACGCCAAGCTGCATGCCTGGGGCTCGCAACAGGAGGAGGCAATCATCAGCCGCTACCAATCCTGGCGCAACCGTGGGCTGACGCCCTACCTGGGCCGCCTGACCGGCGTCGGCGCGATGCGCGGCATCGAGCTGACCCACGCCGACGGCACCCCGGCCTCGGCACAACTGACGCAACTGCTGGCCCTGGCGCGGGAATCGGGCTTGTTGCTGATGCCCAGTGGCAAGTCGCGACACATCGTGCGGCTGCTGGCGCCATTGACGACCGAGCCGAACGTGTTGGAGGAAGGCTTGGATATTCTGGAGGCGTGCCTGGCGAAGCTGGTCTAGACATCCCCACTCACCCTGTGGGAGCCGAGCTTGCTCGCGATGACGGCGGCACATTCAAAAATGACTGCACATGACCCACCGCGATCGCGAGCAAGCTCAGCTCCCACAGGAGACCACTGATAAACATCCCCCCATTAAAAAACCGGCCGAAGCCGGTTTTTTAATGCCTGATGGATCAGAACGAAGCGTTCTGCAGGCCATCCAGGTAGCGCTCGGTGTCCAGGGCTGCCATGCAACCGGCACCGGCCGAGGTGATCGCCTGGCGGTAGACGTGGTCGGCCACGTCGCCGGCCGCGAAGATACCTTCGACGCTGGTGGCGGTGGCATTGCCGTCGCGGCCGCCCTTGACCACCAGGTAACCGTCCTTGAGTTCCAGCTGGCCTTCGAACAGCGAGGTGTTCGGGGTATGGCCGATGGCGATGAAGACACCGTCAACCTTGATCTCGTCGAAGCTGCCGTCGTTGTTCTTCAGGCGGGCACCGGTCACGCCCATGTTGTCACCCAGCACTTCGTCCAGGGTCGCGTTGAGCTTGAGGATGATCTTGCCTTCGGCGACGCGGGCGTTGAGCTTGTCGATCAGGATCTTCTCGGCGCGGAAGGTTTCGCGACGGTGGATCAGAGTGACCGTGCTGGCGATGTTGGCCAGGTACAGCGCTTCCTCGACCGCGGTGTTGCCGCCACCGACCACCGCCACAGGCTTGTTGCGGTAGAAGAAACCGTCGCAAGTGGCGCAGGCGGAAACGCCTTTGCCCATGAAGGTTTCTTCCGACGGCAGGCCCAGGTAACGAGCGCTGGCACCGGTGGCAATGATCAAGGCATCGCAGGTGTAGGTCGCGCTGTCGCCAGTCAGGGTGTATGGCTTGGCGGCGAAGTCCACGGCATTGATGTGGTCGAAAACGATCTCGGTCTCGAAGCGCTCGGCGTGTTCCTTCATGCGCTCCATCAAGGCCGGGCCGGTCAGGCCATGGACATCGCCCGGCCAGTTATCGACTTCGGTGGTGGTGGTCAATTGACCGCCGGCCTGCATGCCGGTGATCAGCAGTGGCTTGAGGTTGGCACGGGCCGCATAAACCGCAGCGCTGTAACCGGCAGGGCCGGAACCGAGAATAATCACTCGCGAATGACGCACTTCAGACATGACCTGCTCCTGTTGACCGGACCTTGCGGGCCGGAACGCCGGGTGAGCGGCGTGAATAAAAAGGACCGTTGACGCACTTGGGGAAGGCTTGGGTTCGACAGTCCTGGAAAAGAATGGGTGCAGCGTATCGAGGGAGCGAAGATTAAGGAAATACGGTTTAACAATCCAGCTCATAGGTGAGCTCTATCCCCCGCGGCCCTTTCAATAGGCGCCTTCGCCTCAAGAAACGTTGTTACACGCCATGTCGCCGCTTTCCCGGGCGGGGCAAAGCCGGTAAGGTCGGCGCGTTCACCTTCGCTCGGAGCCACCTATGCCCGCCCCCGTCCTGTCCGGCCCGCAATATTTGCGAGAGGGCCTCAAGCTGGTCTTGAGCCCGGGCCTGCGCTTGTTTGTACTCTTGCCCCTGGCGATAAACCTGGTGCTGTTCGTCGGATTGATTTACCTGGCCGGCCACCAGTTCAGCCTGTGGGTCGATACGCTGATGCCGTCGCTGCCGGACTGGCTCAGTTTCCTCAGCTATGTCCTCTGGCCCCTGTTCGTGGTGCTCGTCGTGCTGATGGTGTTTTTCACCTTCACCATGCTCGCCAACGTCATCGCCGCCCCGTTCAACGGCTTTCTCGCGGAAAAAGTCGAAGTGGTCATCCGTGGCACCGACGACTTCCCGGCCTTCAGTTGGGCCGAGTTGATTGCCATGATCCCGCGGACCCTCGGGCGGGAAGCGCGCAAGCTTGGCTATTTCCTGCCCCGCGCCCTGGGGTTGTTCGTGCTGTCGTTCATCCCCGTGGTCAACCTGGTGGCGGCACCGCTGTGGCTGCTGTTCGGCGTGTGGATGATGGCGATCCAGTACATCGACTACCCGGCGGACAACCACAAGCTGGGCTGGAACGAAATGCTCGCCTGGCTGCGGGAAAAGCGCTGGCAGAGCCTGGGCTTTGGCGGCAGCGTGTACCTGGTGTTGCTGATCCCGGTGGTGAACATCCTGATGATGCCGGCAGCGGTGGCCGGCGCGACGTTGTTCTGGGTCCGTGAGCAAGGTGCCGAGACCGCGTTGGCCCGCCAGGGCTGAGCCAGTCACAAATCCATCATCATGGCGTCACAATGACGAAATGGCCCCGGTCGACACTGGGGTCATGACCACACCTCTGCACATTACCCTGATCACCGAAACCTTCCCGCCGGAAATCAATGGCGTGGCCAATACCCTGGGCCGCCTGTACGACGGCTTGCTCGCCCGCGGGCATCAAGTCGAGCTGATACGACCGCGCCAGGTCGACGACCAACGCCAGGCCAGTGACGAGCAGTTGCTGCTGTGCCGGGGCTGGCCGCTACCGGGCTATCCGGGTTTGCAGTGGGGCCAGGCGTCGATGCACAAACTGCTCAGACGCTGGAAACGCCATCGTCCGGACGTGCTATACATCGCCACGGAAGGCCCCCTGGGTCTGTCGGCCCTGCGCGCAGCCCGACGCCTGGGTATCTCGGTGGTCAGCGGCTTCCACACCAACTTCCAGCAATACACCCAGCAGTACGGCCTTGGGCTGTTGAGTCGCGTACTGACCCATTATCTGCGTTGGTTTCATAACCGCTCCAACCTGACCCTGGTCCCCAGCCTCAGTCAGCGCATGGAGCTGGAGCGTCGGCACTTCGAACGCGTGGCGCTCTTGTCTCGCGGCGTGGACAGCCAGCTGTTCCATCCGGCCAAGCGCTGCGCCACCCTGCGCGAAGCCTGGGGACTGGGCGACGACGACATTGCCGTGCTGCATGTCGGACGCCTGGCACCGGAAAAAAACCTGGGACTGCTCAAGCGCAGTTTCGACACGCTGTGCAGCGCTTTCCCGGGGCGACGGATGAAGCTGGTGGTGGTCGGCGACGGCCCGCAGCGGTCCGAGCTGGAACAGGAATTGCCCGAGGCGATCTTTTGCGGCTCGCAACGCGGCGAGGCGCTGGCTAGCCACTATGCGTCCGGGGATGTGTTTGTCTTTCCGAGCCTGACCGAAACCTTCGGCAATGTGGTGCTGGAGGCGCTGGCGTCCGGGCTGGGCGTGGTGGCCTACGACCAGGCCGCCGCCGCGCAGCACATTCGCCATGGGTACAACGGTGTGCTGGCAATGCCGGGGGATGAAGAAGCGTTCTGTGAGGGGGCCCGTTGGCTGCTGCAAGAGCGCGAGGCCTTGCGTTGCGTGAGGCTCAATGCGCGCCAACATGCCAGTCGCCAAGGTTGGGCGGCGGTGATCGAACAATTCGAGGCGCAGTTGCGTGGGGTTTGTGTCGGCGAATCAGTGATACCCGCTGCGCCGACAGTGCGCTGAGTCTTCGGCAATATTGAAATCGCCATCGCGAGCAAGCTCGCTCCCACAGGGGATCTTTGTCGAACACCAGACTCATGCTCGGTGAAGATTAAATGTGGGAGCGAGCTTGCTCGCGATAGCGTCAGATCAGGCGCCGCTTAAACCAGGGTCATCAACGCCTCGCGACTGAACGGCAAGATCTCCTGCTCACGCCCTTCACGGACTTTTTGTGCCCAGTCCGGATCCACCAGCAGCGCACGCCCCACCGCCACCAGGTCGAACTCCTCGTTATTCAGGCGCTCCAGCAGTTTCTCCAGGCTGGCCGGTTGCGCGACTTTGTCGGTGTTGACCATGAACTGCAGGAACTCGCCGTCCAGGCCGACGCTGCCGACGGTGATGGTGGGCTTGCCGGTGAGCTTGCGGGTCCAGCCGGCCAGGTTCAGCTCGGAGCCTTCGAACTCCGGCTCCCAGAAGCGCCGTGTCGAGCAGTGGAAAATGTCCACGCCCGCCTCGGACAATGGCTTGAGGAATTCGCCCAAGGCTTCAGGGGTTTGCACCAGACGCGCGGTGTAGTCCTGCTGTTTCCATTGGGAGAAGCGGAAAATGATCGGGAAACCCTCGCCCACCGCCGCGCGCACGGCACGAATCAATTCGATCGCAAAGCGCGAACGGTTGGCCAGGCTGCCGCCGTAACCGTCGGTGCGCTGGTTGCTGCCTTCCCAGAAGAACTGGTCCACCAGGTAGCCGTGGGCGCCGTGGATTTCCACCCCGTCCATGCCGATGCGTTGAGCGTCTTTTGCCGCCTGGGCGAACGCAGCGATAACCTCATCAATGTCCGCCTGGGTCATGCCGTGGACCACCACCTGGCCGTCCTTGAGCTTTTCGCTCGGACCATAGCCGGGCACGCTGGTGTCCGGCTCGGTGCCAATGCGTCGCACACTGCCCACATGCCACAGCTGTGGAACGATCTTGCCGCCTTCGGCGTGTACCGCATCAACCACTTTTTTCCAGCCGGCCAACGCGGCGTCACCATAGAAATGCGGCACGTTCGGGTAGCCGTTGGAAGCCTTGTGCCCCACCGTCGTGCCCTCGGTGATGATCAGGCCAACCCCGGCCGCCGCACGACGACGGTAATACTCGATCACCTTGCTGTTCGGCACGCCGCCCGGCGAAAAGGAACGGGTCATCGGCGCCATCACCACGCGGGTCGGCAGCTCGAGCGTGCCGAGGTGGAAGGGTTTGAACAGGGCTTTTACAGGCATGGGGGCACTCCACGGGACAAGGTCGCAGGTCGATATGACGGCGATAATATGTGCCGTGCCGAGTGCTGGGTAGCACTATTGATTGGAATGATTAAGGATTAAAAGGAATCGCAGCGGTGTTTGCTCAACCATGAAACCCTGTGGCGAGGGAGCTTGCTCCCGCTGGGCTGCGTAGCAGCCCTTTTCTTTGCGGTTGCTGCGCAACCGAGCGGGAGCAAGCTCCCTCGCCACAGGGGGCAGCGCCGGGCTTTCAAGCCAGCGCTTTTTCGATCGCCTGGATCACCGTGGGGTCATCCGGCGCCGTGCGCGGCGAGAAACGCGCCAGCACCCGGCCATCCTTGCCGAGCAGGAATTTTTCGAAGTTCCAGGTAATGTCCCCGGGAAACTCGGCCCCCTCGCCCGCCAGCAGGCGGTACAACTGGTGACGATCATGGCCGTTCACGTCCAGCTTGCTGGACAGCGGGAACGTCACGCCGTAGTTGAGGCTGCAAAAGTCCTGGATTTCCTGCTCGGTTCCCGGTTCCTGCCCGGCGAACTGATTGCAGGGCAGGCCCAGCACGCTGAAGCCCTTGGCCTTGTATTGCTGATAGAGATTTTCCAGCGCCGCGTATTGAGGCGTCAGGCCACATTTGGAGGCGACGTTGACCACCAGCACGACTTGCCCCTTGAACGGCGCCAGAGCAAGCTCCTGACCATCCAGGGCTTTGAGTTTAAGGTCGTGGAAAGCACTCATGACGAACTCCAGGTTTGCGGATCTTTTCGAAACAGCCATGGTTGATGCTAACAGCAACCGACTAAAAAGGCGCCGTATGGCGCCTTTCCAGTTCACTGGTCATTTGAGCGTAGCGCACAAATCAGTGGTGATGGCCGCCTTCGCCATGGACGTGACCATGGGCAATTTCTTCTTGGCTGGCGTCACGGATGTCGACGATCTTGACTTTGAAGTTCAAACGCTGGCCGGCCAACGGGTGGTTGCCGTCAACGGTGACGTCGTCGCCTTCCAAGTCGCGAATGGTGACGATCTGCATCTGGCCATCGGGGGCGGAAGCGTGGAACTGCATGCCCACTTCCAGCTCATCAACGCCTTCGAACATGCTGCGGCTCAGGGTGCTGACCAGTTCGGCGGAGTACTCGCCATAGGCGTCTTCCGGCTCGACGGTAACGTTCAGGTCGTCACCGACCGTTTTGCCTTCCAGGGCTTTTTCCAGGCCCTGGATGATGTTGCCTGCGCCATGCAGGTAGACCAGCGGAGCGCCGCCGGCAGAGCTGTCGATGACCTCACCAGCGTCGTTGGTCAGGGTATAGTCGATGGAGACAGCCTTATTGGCGGCGATCAGCATGGGGCGAGACCTTTTGCATAAGAATGAAGAACGGACAAGTCTAAACAAGGATTTGCCCGAAAGCGAACGGAACCCGGACAAACGGACTTGCCCGAACAGACCGACGGTCACCGGTTTCCATCAGGACGAGGACGGGCACTGGGTGGCCGAGCTTTCCTGTGGCCATACCCAACACCTGCGCCACCAGCCACCCTGGCAGTCCCGCGCCTGGGTACTGGACCCTGCGCAACGTATTGAAAAAATAGGCCAGCCCTTTGACTGCGGCTGGTGCGCACAGGCCCCGGTTAGCGATAACCTTGGCGACTGGAATTGATGGTAGATGACCAGTCATAGGTCACACCCTTGCCATGCTCCCTTAGAGAATCCGCATGCAAACTTTTTTTATCGCGCCCACCGATTTTGGTGTGGGCCTGACCTCCATCAGCCTCGGGCTGGTGCGTACCCTTGAACGGGCCGGGCTGAAAGTCGGCTTTTTCAAACCCATTGCCCAACCTCACCCCGGCGACACCGGGCCGGAACGCTCCACCGAGCTGGTGGCCCGCACCCATGGCCTCAAGCCGCCGCAGCCCCTGGGCCTGGCGCACGTCGAGCGCATGCTCGGCGACGGCCAGCTCGATGAGCTGCTGGAGGAAATCATTACCCTTTATCAGCAGGCGGCCATCGGCAAGGACGTGCTGGTCGTCGAAGGCATGGTCCCGACCCGCAACGCCAGCTACGCCGCCCGGGTCAACCTGCACCTGGCCAAGAGCCTGGACGCCGAGGTCATCCTGGTGTCGGCACCGGAAAACGAAGTGCTGACCGAACTGTCTGGCCGGGTAGAGTTGCAGGCGCAGTTGTTTGGCGGGCCGAAGGACCCGAAAGTTCTCGGGGTGATCCTGAACAAGGTCCGCACCGAGGAAAGCATGGAGGCGTTTTCCGCACGGCTCAAAGAGCACTCGCCCTTGCTGCGCAGCGGCGATTTCCGCCTGCTCGGTTGCATCCCGTTTCGCCCCGAACTCAATGCCCCGCGCACCCGCGACGTGGCCGACCTGATGGGCGCGCAGGTGCTCAATGCCGGCGACTACGAAACCCGGCGCATGAGCAACATCATCATTTGCGCCCGCACCATGCGCAACACCGTGGAACTGCTCAAGCCCGGCGTGCTGGTGGTGACCCCCGGCGATCGCGACGACATCATCCTGGCCGTGAGCCTGGCAGCGATCAACGGCGTGCCGCTGGCCGGGCTGCTGCTGACCAGCGACACCCTGCCCGACCCGCGCATCATGGACTTGTGCCGCGGCGCCTTGCAGGCGGGGTTGCCGGTTCTGTCGGTAAGCACCGGCTCCTATGACACCGCTAACCTGCTCAACGGCCTGAACAAGGAAATCCCCATTGATGACCGTGAACGTGCAGAGATCATCACCGATTTTGTCGCCAGCCACCTGGACGCCAAATGGCTGCACCAGCGCTGCGGCACACCACGGGAAATGCGCCTGTCGCCAGCGGTGTTCCGCTATCAGTTGATCCAGCGCGCCCAGGCCGCCAACAAACGTATCGTGCTGCCCGAGGGCAGCGAACCTTTGACCGTCCAGGCTGCCGCCATTTGCCAGGCCCGGGGCATTGCCCGCTGCGTGTTGCTGGCAAAACCGGCCGACGTCGAAGCGGTGGCCCGCGCCCAAGGCATCGAACTGCCGCCGGGGCTGGAGATTCTCGACCCGGATTCGATTCGCGAACGCTACGTCGAACCCATGGTGAGGTTGCGCAAGAGCAAGAGCCTGAACGCGCCGATGGCCGAGCAGCAATTGGAAGACACCGTGGTCATCGGTACCATGATGTTGGCCCTGGATGAAGTGGACGGCCTGGTATCCGGCGTCATCCACTCCACCGCCAACACCATCCGCCCGGCCCTGCAACTGATCAAGACCGCACCAGGCTGCTCCCTGGTGTCCTCGGTGTTTTTCATGCTGTTTCCCGAAGAAGTGCTGGTCTACGGCGACTGCGTGATGAACCCGCACCCCAGCGCTGCGGAACTGGCGGAAATCGCCCTGCAAAGTGCCGACTCGGCCGCCGCGTTCGGCATCATGCCGCGGGTGGCGATGCTCAGCTACTCCAGCGGTGAGTCGGCCAGTGGCGAAGAAGTGGAAAAAGTTCGCGAAGCCACCCTGCTCGCCCACGAGGCCCAGCACGGCCTGTTGATCGATGGTCCGCTGCAATACGACGCCGCCGCCAACGAAACCGTGGCACGGCAATTGGCGCCCAACAGCCAGGTGGCCGGTCGGGCGACGGTGTTCATCTTCCCGGACCTCAACACCGGCAACACCACCCACAAGGCCGTGCAGCGCAGCGCCGATTGCGTCAGCCTCGGGCCGATGCTGCAAGGCTTGCGCAAACCGGTGAATGACTTGCCGCGCGGCGCCCAGGTCGACGACATCGTGTACACCATCGCCTTGACCGCGATCCAAGCCGCCAACCGACCTTTGGACATTTAAATGCTGGACTTTCTGCCTGCCCCCTTGCGCGGCGTCATTGCCTCGCTGCTGCTGGCGCTGAACACCATCGCCTGCTGCACCCCACTGTTCATCGTGGCGATCTTCAAGCTGTTGCTGCCCTTCCCCGCTGCCCAGCGCTTCACCGACTGGTTGATGGGCCACATCCACGAAGCCTGGATCAGCAACAACAAGGCCTGGATGAACCTGCTGCGTCGTACCCGTTGGCACCTCAGCGGCCTGGAGGGCCTGGACTACCAGCATTCGTACCTGATCACCAGCAACCATCAGAGCTGGGTCGATATCATGGTGTTGCAGTACGTGCTGAACCGACGCATCCGGCCGTTGAAGTTCTTTCTCAAGCAGGAACTGATCTGGGTACCGGTGATCGGCCTGGCCTGGTGGGCGCTGGGCTTCCCGTTCATGAAACGCTACTCCAAGGCTTACCTGGAAAAGCATCCGGAAAAGAAAGGCAAGGACCTGGAAACAACCCGCAAGACCTGCGCGAAGTTTCGCGACAATCCGGTGGGTATTTTCAATTTCGTCGAAGGCACGCGTTTCACCGAAGGCAAGCATGCCCAGCAGCAGTCACCGTTTCGCTACCTGCTCAAACCCAAGGCCGGCGGCATCGCGTTTGTGCTCGACGCCATGGGTGAACAACTGGAGTCGATCATCAACGTGACGATCCATTATCCGGGCGGGCGTCCGGGGTATTGGGATTTGCTGTGCGGCAAGATGGGCGAGGTGGTGGTGCATTTCCAGGAACTGAAGATTCCAGCGCAGTTCATCAGGAAAAACTACGATCAGGACGGCGCGTATCGCCTGGAATTCCAAGGCTGGATCAACCAGTTGTGGCAGGACAAGGATGCGTTGCTTGCGCAGATGCACCGCGAGTATCCAGATCACCGTTAATCCCTGTGGGAGCGGGCTTGCTCGCGAAAGCGGTGTGTCAGCTCATGAAGATGTTGGATGTTCCATCGTCTTCGCGAGCAAGCCCGCTCCCACATTTGATCTAGTGCCCCTCTGGAAATGAAAAAGCCCGCAGATGATCACTCATCTGCGGGCTTTTATTTACAGCGGCGTTCCTTAGATCGCCCCACGCTTGCGCAGCAGATCCAGGACCTGCTTGACGCTCTCTTCCAATGTCAGCGACTGGGTGTCGATCACCAGGTCGGCGTCCAGCGGCACGTCGTACGGGAAGGACTCGCCCGGGATGTTGTCGCCAGCAGCGGCATACAGCCCTTGCGGATCACGCTGGGCGCACACAGTCGGCGAGGCCTGGACGTAGACCGTCAGCAGACGCTCCCGGCCGATCAGGTCTTTGGCTTGCTCACGTCCTTCGGCATTTGGCGCAACGAAGGCGGCGAGGGTCAGCAGGCCGGCTTCGTTGAACTGGCGGGCGACGTGAGCCGCACGGCGCCAGTTCTCGGTACGCCCGGCGCGATCCTGCGGCAAGCCCTTGTTCAGGTCATGACGCAGGTTCTGGCCATCAAGGACGAATACCGCACGCCCCATGTCGAACAACTTGCGTTCCACCGCATAGGCCAGCGTGCTTTTACCCGCGCCCGACAGGCCACTGAACAACACCGTGGCCGGCTGCTGGCCGAAGCGCTGGGCGCGTTCTTCCACCGACACATGGGCCAGTTTGCCGTGGTGCGTGCTGCTGCCATGGGCCAGCGGCTGGGCGACGATCATGCCGGCGCCGACCGTGCCGTTGGTCAGGCGGTCAATGATGATAAATGAGCCGGTGGTGCGGTTGCTCTCGTAACCGTCCAGGGCGATCGGCGCATCCAGCGCGATCTTCACCTTGCCGATTTCATTGAGCTGCAACGCGCTGGCCGGACCTTCTTCCAGGGTGTTCACGTCGACCTTGTTGACAATGCTGGCAATCGAGCCCGGCACATAACTGGTGGCGCGCTTGATGTCGTATTTCTTGCCCGGCAGCATCGGCTCTTCAGCCATCCACACCAGCATCGCTTCGAAGCTGTCGGTCACTGGCGGCACGTTGTCGGCATGCACCAACAGGTCGCCACGGGAGATGTCGATCTCGTCTTCCATGGTCAGCGTGACTGCCTGACCGGGACCGGCGTGTTCCAGCTCGCCTTCGAAGGTGACGATGGATTTGACGCGGCTGCTCTTGCCCGAGGGCAGCACCACCACTTCGTCGCCCTTGTGCACGATGCCGCTGGCGAGGGTGCCGGCGAAACCGCGGAAGTTCAGGTTCGGACGGTTGACGTACTGCACCGGGAAACGCAGGTCGGTGAAGTTGCGGTCGCCCGCCACTTCCACGGTCTCGAGGATTTCCATCAGCGACTGGCCGGTGTACCACGGCGAGCGCTCGGATTTGTTCACCACGTTGTCGCCCTTGAGGGCCGACATCGGCACGAAATGCATGCTGGTGGGCTTCATCTTCAAGCCTTCGGCGAACTTCAGGTAGTCGGCCTTGATCGACTCGAACACGCCCTGGTCGAAGTCCTTGAGGTCCATCTTGTTGATGGCCACGACGATGTGCTTGATGCCCAGCAACGAGGCGATGAAGCTGTGGCGACGGGTCTGGGTCTGCACGCCGTAGCGGGCATCCACCAGGATGATCGCCAGGTCACAGGTGGAGGCACCGGTGGCCATGTTGCGGGTGTACTGCTCATGGCCGGGGGTATCGGCGATGATGAACTTGCGCTTGGCGGTGGAGAAATAGCGGTAGGCGACATCGATGGTGATGCCTTGCTCGCGCTCGGCCTGCAGGCCGTCGACCAGCAACGCCAGGTCGATGTCGTCACCGGTGGTGCCGACTTTCTTCGAATCGCGGGTGATGGCTTCCAGGTGATCTTCGTAGATCATCTTGGAGTCGTGCAGCAGGCGCCCGATCAGGGTGCTCTTGCCGTCGTCGACGTTACCGCAGGTCAAAAAGCGCAGCAGCTCTTTACGCTCGTGCTGGCCCAGGTAGGCGAGGATGTCCTCGCTGATCAAATCAGATTGGTGCGACATGACAACCCCTTAGAAATAACCCTGACGTTTTTTATCTTCCATCGAGCCTGCGCCATCGTGGTCGATGACCCGGCCCTGGCGCTCGGAAGTTCGCGTCAGGAGCATTTCCTGGATGATGTCCGTCAGGCTCTCGGCCTCGGACTCCACCGCGCCCGTCAACGGGTAGCAGCCAAGGGTACGGAAACGCACTTTCTTCTTGACGATACGGGCTTTGTCTTCATCCGACAGGTGCTCGAGGATGCGCTCGTCGTCAATCATGATCAGCGTGCCGTTCTTCTCGATCACTTCACGCTCGGCGGCAAAGTACAGCGGCACGATCGGGATGCCTTCGAGGTAGATGTACTGCCAGATGTCCAGCTCGGTCCAGTTCGACAGCGGGAATACGCGGATCGACTCGCCTTTGTTGACCTTGCCGTTGTAGACGTTCCACAGCTCCGGGCGCTGGTTCTTCGGGTCCCAGCGGTGCTTGCTGTCACGGAACGAGTACACGCGCTCCTTGGCGCGGGATTTCTCTTCATCGCGACGGGCACCGCCGAACGCGGCGTCGAAACCATATTTGTCCAGGGCCTGCTTGAGGCCTTCGGTCTTCATGATGTCGGTGTGCTTGGCACTGCCGTGGGTGAACGGGTTGATGCCCTGCGCCACGCCGTCCGGGTTCACGTGGGTGATCAGGTCCAGGCCCAGTTCCTCGACCATGCGATCGCGAAACTTGTACATTTCCTGGAATTTCCAGCGGGTGTCGACGTGCATCACCGGAAACGGCAGCTTGCCGGGGAAGAACGCCTTGCGTGCCAGGTGCAGCATCACGGCGGAGTCTTTACCGATGGAGTACAGCATCACCGGGTTATCGAACTCGGCGGCCACCTCGCGGATGATGTGGATGCTTTCCGCCTCCAGCTGTTTCAGATGCGTCAGTTTGTCGACCATGGCTACTCACGAAAACTTTCTTATGAACGGCCAGCGGGCCGTGTTCGAGCGGGGAATCCTAGCACAGCGACCTCTTCTAATCAGGGCGCCAACTAGATCGAAACAGCATATGGATATGCCTGGTGGTTCGGGCACTGCAACCGCTTTTTGTGGGAGCGAGCTTGCTCGCGATAGCAGTGTATCAGTCAGCATTGAGGTTGACTGACCCACCGCCATCGCGAGCAAGCTCGCTCACAATGGTTATAAGCAGTCAAATGGGATTCGGGCAATCGATGAAGATGTGCTCCAGGGCAAAGCGTCGCGCCAGGTAATCGCCCAATGCCTGGACACCGTAGCGCTCGGTCGCATGATGCCCGGCGGCGATGAAGCTGATGCCGTTTTCCCGCGCACTGTGGAACGTCTGCTCCGACGCCTCGCCGCTGAGATACAGGTCGACGCCGGCCAATACCGCCTGATCGATATAGCCCTGGCCGCCACCGGTGCACCAGCCAACCCGGCGGATCATCTGCTCGCCTTCGATCAACAACGGCTCACGCCCCATGACTTCCTGGACCTTGCGCGCGAAATCCCGGGCCGTCATCGGTTCGGACAGGGAGCCGACCAGGCCGACGATCTTGGGATTGTCCGGATCCAGCGGTCCCTCGACAGTGATGTCCAACTGGCGGGCCAGTTGCACGTTATTGCCCACCTCCGGATGCAGGTCCAACGGCAAGTGATAGGCCAACAGGCTGATATCATGCTTGAGCAAGGTCCTGAGACGACGCTGTTTCATGCCGGTGATGCAAGGGTTTTCGCCCTTCCAGAAATAACCGTGATGCACCAGCACCAGGTCGGCCTCGGCCTCGACGGCAGCGTCAAGCAAGGCCTGGCTGGCGGTGACACCACTGACAATGCGCATCACCTGGGGTGCACCTTCGACCTGCAGGCCGTTGGGGCAGTAATCGGCAATCCGGCTGCTGGCCAGGTAACGGTCCGCTTCTTCGACCAGGGTGTTCAGGGCTACCGCCATGAAAAGACTCCTAAATATCCCGTTCAGAGGCACGCGCGGCCTCGTATAATGCGCGACATTATGGGCGGTCTCATACCGCCTGCAACCTTTGTAGGACGTGCTTAATGCTCAAGGCGCTGCGTTTTTCCGGCTGGCCGCTGTTGGCCGGCGTGCTTGTCGCTCTACTGATTATCCAGCGCTACCCGGAATGGGTCGGCCTGCCAAGCCTTGATGTCAACCTGCAGCAGGCGCCGCAAACCAAGGCTGTGCAACAGGGGCCGGTGTCCTACGCCGACGCCGTGACCACCGCCGCGCCAGCCGTGGTGAACCTGTACACCACCAAGGTCATCAACAAGCCCAGCCATCCGCTGTTCGAAGACCCGCAATTCCGGCGGTTCTTCGGCGACAACTCGCCCAAGCAGAAGCGCATGGAGTCGAGCCTGGGATCGGGCGTGATCATGAGCCCGGAAGGTTATATTTTGACCAACAACCACGTCACCAGCGGAGCCGACCAGATCGTGGTAGCCCTCAAGGACGGTCGTGAAACCCTGGCGCGAGTGATCGGCAGCGACCCGGAAACCGACCTCGCGGTGCTGAAGATCGACCTCAAGAACCTGCCGGCCATCACCATCGGCCGCTCAGACAGCATCCGCATCGGCGACGTCACCCTGGCCATCGGCAACCCGTTCGGTGTCGGCCAGACCGTGACCATGGGCATCATCAGCGCCACCGGACGCAACCAGTTGGGCCTGAACAACTACGAAGACTTCATCCAGACCGACGCCGCGATCAACCCGGGCAACTCCGGCGGCGCGCTGGTGGATGCCAACGGCAACCTCACTGGGATCAACACGGCGATCTTCTCCAAGTCCGGCGGCAGCCAGGGCATCGGCTTCGCCATTCCGGTGAAGCTGGCGATGGAGGTGATGAAGTCCATCATCGAGCACGGCCAGGTGATCCGTGGCTGGCTGGGTATTGAAGTCCAGCCGCTGACCCAGGAACTGGCGGAGTCCTTCGGCTTGTCCGGGAGGCCCGGTATCGTGGTGGCGGGAATTTTCCGCGACGGCCCGGCGCAGAAGGCCGGCCTGCAACTGGGCGATGTGATCCTGAGCATCGATGGCGAGCCGGCCGGCGATGGCCGCCGCTCGATGAACCAGGTGGCGCGGATCAAGCCCACCGACAAGGTGACGATCCAGGTCATGCGCAACGGCAAGGAGCTCAAGCTCACCGCTGAAATCGGCCTGCGCCCACCGCCGGCACCGGTGGTGCTCAAGGAAGAGCAGTAGCCGCGGGCAACTTCCCGGGTGGCCAGTCCTCCTGAATGCAGTTCATTTCAGAAAAATGATGGACCTGTGGCGAGGGAGCTTGCTCCCGCTCGGCCGCGAAGCGGTCGTAAACCGGCGGGTGCGGTGTGTCTGATGCTCCGCATTTGGCAGGTTTTGGGGCGGGTTTTGGGGCCGCTTCGCGGCCCAGCGGGAGCAAGCTCCCTCGCCACAAAAAATCCTATCCGCTCCGCCAAAGTGATCCCCCTGGCAAACCCATCCAGATTTCACTTGAAATTACAGATAGCATAAATTCTCATTAGTAGTGTTATATTGTTTCAACTATAAGATTTGGAACAACATAACATGTCATCTCTAACACGGATGTCTTTCGCCAGCCTGGCCTTCGGCCTTTTGGGCGATCCGGCCTACGCCGAAGACCTCCAGCCTCTGGAGCTGGACGCCATCACCGTGACGTCCGACTACGAATCCCCCACCGGGCCCGTCACAGGCTATCGCGCCACCCGCTCCGCCAGTGCCACCAAAACCGACACCGCCCTGCGCGACATCCCGCAATCGATCAGCGTGATTCCCGCCAGCGTGCTCAAGGACCTGGGCAGCACCAACGTCGAACGGGCATTGGAATACGCCGGCGGTGTATCGAAGCAGAACAACTTCGGTGGCCTGACGCTCTACGAATACAGCGTGCGCGGCTTCACCACATCGGAATTCTACAAGGACGGCTTCAGCGCCAACCGCGGCTATCCAAGCACCCCGGACGCCGCGAACATCGAACGCATCGAAGTACTCAAGGGCCCAGCCGCCAGCCTGTATGGACGGGGCGATCCCGGTGGTACGGTGAACATAGTCACCAAGAAACCCCAGCCCGAAGCCTTCACCACCTTGCAAACCAGCGCTGGCAGTTGGGATCGCTACCGCACTGCGCTGGACGTCAACACGCCACTGGACACCGAAGGCAACCTGCTGTCGCGGGTCAATCTGGCGGTCGAGGACAACAATAGCTTTCGCGACCATGTCGGCAGCAAACGTGTTTTCGTTGCGCCCTCCATCAGTTGGCAACTGAACCCCGATACGCGGTTGCTGGTGGAAAGCGAAATCGTGCGCCACAGCTCGACGTTCGACCGCGGCATCGTCGCTCCGAACAATCGCTGGAGCGGCGTTTCCCGCTCGACGTTCCTGGGCGAGCCCAACGACGGCGACATCGACAATCACAACAACATGCTCCAGGCCGCCCTCGAGCATCAGCTCAACGACGCCTGGCAGTTACGCTTGGCCAGCCATTACAAGCAGGGTGAACTCTGGGGATTCGCTTCCGAAGCACGCCCGTTGAATGCCGACGGCCACACGGTGAACCGCCGCTACCGCGAGCGCGACAACAATTGGCACGACAGCATCACCCAACTTGAATTGCGTGGAATGTTCGACCTCGGCCCCTGGCAGCACGAACTGTTGATCGGCACCGAATATGAGGACTATCGCAAGAACGAGCGCGTGACCACCATCAACGGCAGCGCTTATCCCATCGACATTTATCAACCGATTTACGGCCAGCCAAAACCTGATGGCAAACGCACCGGCCCCGATTTTTTCGAACATGTACAAAGCCGCGCACTGAACCTGCAGGACCAGATCGTCTTCACCGACAAGCTGCGGGGCATGCTCGGCGTGCGCTATGAGCATTTCGAGCAAAGCATCGACGACCACAACACCCACCTCACCAGCCGCCAACGCCACGACGCCCTGACGCAACGGGCCGGCCTGCTGTATCAGTTGACGCCCGAGGTCGGCCTGTTTGCCAACGCCTCCACCTCGTTCAAACCCAACAACGGCCTGGATGCCGGCGGCAAGACTTTCGATCCCGAGGAAGGGGTCGGCTATGAAGTGGGGATCAAGAGCGAGTTGTTCGACGATCGCCTGAGCACCACCCTGGCGGCGTTCCATATCGAGAAGGAAAACGTCCTGAGCCCGGTCGCCGGCACCGACTTCAGCCGCGCCATTGGCAAGGCCCGCAGCCAGGGCATCGACTTGCAATTGACCGGGCAGGTGACCGACGCCGTGCGGATGATCGGCGCCTATGCCTACATCGACGCCGAAGTGACCAAGGGTGACCCGGGAAACCCCACAGGCAGCCGGATCCTCGGCGTCGCTAAACACAGCGGCAGCCTGCTGGGGGTCTACGAATTCCAGGATGGGCACCTGCGCGGCTCGGATGTTGGCGCGGCGTTCACTTACGTCGGCGATCGCTCGGGCGAAGCCAGCAAGGATTTCGAACTGCCGGCCTACCACACCGTGGACCTGCTGGCCCATTACAAGGCCAGCGATGACGTCACCGTGGGCCTGAACCTGAATAACGTCTTCGACGAAAAATACTACGAACGCTCCTACAGCAATTACTGGGTCACTCCCGGCGATCCGCGCAACTTCACTGTCAGCCTCACCCTCGATCTATAAGGAAGTCAGCATGAAATACCCCAAGACCTTCGCCCTGCTCGGCCTGCTCCTGGCCACACAGGCCTCGGCCCATGGCCTGTGGACCGAACAGCGTCGCGGCAACGTCGAAGTGATCTACGGCCACGGCGCCGAAGACAATGCCTTCAAGGCGCAGAAAATCAGTGGTGCCTGGGCCTATGACCTGGGCGGCAAGATGATCCCCGTCACCGTAGAGCGCCTGCCGGACCACGCCCGCCTGCAACCGCTCAAGCCGCCAGCGGTGCTGGCCGTGGCGCTGGACAACGGCATGTGGTCCCAGACGGCCGACAAGAAGTGGATCAACGAAGGCCGCAGCAAAGTACCCGGGGCGATCGAATCGACCCATACGTTCAAATACAGCCTGGCGATCTATGAGCCAGGGGCGAAACTGCCGACGCTTGCACCGATCAAGTTCGTGATCCTGCCGGAAGTCGACCCACTGACCGTTGGCCCGGGCCAGTCATTGCCGGTACGGGTGCTGCTGGACGGCAAACCGGCCGCGGGTGTGAAACTGGTGGGCGACTACCGCAGCATGCCGAACACCGTATCGACTGAAACCGACGCAGAAGGCCGGGCCAAGGTGCTGGTGCGCAACGAAGGCTTGAATGTGATCGCGGCGCAGATGGAAATTGCGCTCAAGGACAACAAGGACGTGGCCACCCGTGGCGTGTTCACCTCATTGACCTTCCTGGGTGAGCCGCATCACGAGTAACGCCCAGAACCTAATGTGGGAGCGAGCTTGCTCCGAGCGGCGATCCGACGATGAGGCCGGCACAATCACCGCAACGCTCAAGCCGGAGTCAAGCACTCCGGCCCATTGAGTTTCGGATCATTGACCATATTGGCCAATACCCGCTCGCGCAATGGCGCCGGCTCGCTTGCCAGCAGCCCTTGCAAAGCATGCAGCGGTGTCTCGGGGTCGAGCCACAGGCGCTGGCCTTCTTCGTCCAGAATCAACGGCCGGCGCTGGCCCGCCGCCGGTTGAGTGATGACCGCCGTGCTCAGCCACACCTGTTCCTGCACCGGATACGCTTCCCAGATCGCGGCGAAAAACAGCGACGAACCCTCCCCCGGCGTCAACCAGTACGGACGCTTGCGCGTACCACCGCGCCATTCATAGAAACCATTGGCCGGCAGCAGGCAACGGCGCAGGCGCAAGGCCTCGCGGAACATCGGCTGCTCGGCCACGGTTTCGGCCCGGGCATGGGCCGGCGTGCGGGACAGGTCGGTCAACCAAGGCGGCGTCAGGCCCCAGCGCGCCCGGGCCAGTTCGCGCTGGCCCTCGGCGTCGGCCCGCAGGATCAGCACCGAATCGTTGGGCGAAATGTTCCATTGAGCCTTCTGATCGGCGGGAAAACCGGGCAGGGCCGCGAAGGTGGGGTTCCAGCGAAACAGGGCATAACGTCCACACATGGGGCAACACGACTCTTGATCGAACAAACGGCCGCCAGCCTAACAGACCAGCGTACCGGGATAGCTGTCCGGTTCATCGCCGGGCAACGGCAGTGCGGCATTGTACGCGGCGATCAACTCCCGGGCGTATTGCGCCTGGTCATCTTCCACCGCCAGTCCCAGCAAGCCCTGCATGGGCAACTCCCCCGCACCGCCCAGCAAATCGCGCCCCACCAGATGCGCCGTGATGCCTTCACTGGCAAGCATGCCTTGCAACAACTCGCCTTCCATCAGGTTTTCCAGCTCGTAGATTCGCTGCATCGGTGTCGCCCCGTCAGTCGTTTTCGCTGAAGACCTCGAGATGCCATTCCTCACCATGGACCTGCAACACAAAGGTGATTGGCCGGCAACAGACCTGACAATCCTCGATGTAGTCCTGATCACCGCCGGACAAGTCCAGGGATGTCTCTACGTCCTCCCCACAATACGGACATTCATAATGAGCGCTTTCCAGCATCGCGGTCTCCCAGGTGACTTGTGCGTATAATCGCCGGTCTATTTGCAGGGCTATTTTTGTCTGGCTTATCTTCCAGACCGTGCCCTGTCGTTTTTTCGTTAGAACCTTTACTTACCCTAGCCGTTTCCAACAAGAGAGCATGATGGGCGAATTCGATGCCATCCGACCTTACGACGACAGCGAAGTCCCAGCGGTGCTGGCACGACTGCTCGGCGACAAGGCGTTTCTAGATATCCTCACCCACTTCCGCTTCCCACGCCTGGCCGGCGCCTTCGGCTGGATGCTCAAACCCCTTATAGCGCAAAGATTGCGCCGTGAGTTCGCCGGAGTGACGTCGGTCGCCACGTTGCAGGACAAAGTGGAGTTCTATGTCGACCACACCATCGAGCGCGCCACCGACGGCGTGACCTATACCGGGGTGGAGCAATTCAAGTCCGGCAGTGCGTATCTGTTCATCGCCAACCACCGCGATATCGTGATGGACCCGGCCTTCGTCAACTACGCCGTATACCACGCCGGCCTGCCGACCCCGCGCATCGCCATTGGCGACAACCTGCTGCAAAAGCCCTTTGTCAGCGACCTGATGCGCCTGAACAAGAGCTTCATCGTGCACCGCTCCATCACCGGGCGGCGGGAAAAAATGGCGGCATACCAGTTGTTGTCGGCGTACATCAACCATTCGATCCGCAACGACTGCGCCTCGATCTGGATCGCCCAGGCCGAAGGACGGGCCAAGGACGGTGACGACCGGACCGAATCGGCGATCCTCAAGATGTTTCACATGAGCCGCAAGGACGAGCCGTTCGGCGAGGTGATCCAGTCACTGAACCTCACCCCGGTGTCGATCAGCTACGAATACGACCCGTGCGACCAGGCCAAGGCCCGCGAGTTGTACATCCGCGCGACCACCGGCACCTACACCAAGGCTCCGGGCGAGGACGACGTGAGCATCGCCAAGGGCATCACCGGCTACAAGGGCCGGGTCCACGTGAACTTCGCCGCGCCCATCACCGAGCTGTTCGAGGACACCAAGCAACTGGCCCAGGAGATGGATCGGCAGATTCTCGGCGGCTACCGCCTGTTCCCGGTGCACTACCTGGCTTATGCCCAATGGGCCGACGCCGACCCGCAGTTGCAGGTGCCCAAGGCGGCCGAGGTGTTCGGTGCCGAAGAACTGGCCAAGGCCCAGGAAGAATGGCAACGCCGGCTGGACGCTTGCCCGCCGGAACACCGACCGTTCCTGGTGCTGCAATACGCAACGCCGGTGCGTAATCAGTATCGGGTCAAGGCGGGGTTGGCGCTTTAAGCGTCTGAGGACACGGGTTCCCTGTGGCGAGGGAGCTTGCTCCCGCTCGATTGCGCAGCAATCGCAAAACGGGCTTGCGGTTAGTCAGAGCCTTGGGGTTGACCGTTCGAGGGGGGGGGCTGCTGCGCAGCCCAGCGGGAGCAAGCTCCCTCGCCACAAAAGCATCTCTGCCTGACAAACCTCACTTACCCTGCCACGGCTACGCAGTCAGAACTGCGTACTGATCCACGACATCAGCAACGCCAGCGCCAGGCAGCCAAAGCCAAACCGGTAGAAAAACCGGTTCATGCGCTGAGTGGCCAGATCCAGCAGCGCTTCGAAGCGTTCGTTGCCATCGCGATTGCGCGCTTCAAGGCAAGCCCGCGCCCGTTGTTCACGGCGGCGCGTCGCATGCAGCACCCAACCGCCCGGGCAGGCAAACAGCAACGCAAGCAAGTTGATCAGTTTGGCGGGGTGGGCGGCGAACAACGAAAGCAGATGCAGCGACATCACGAACCTCAAGCGAAAAACGGACAGGACACGTCCGTGGCCTACGAACAGGGCGCGGATTCTACCGAAAGCCTGCCGCCCTGCACCGTTTTTTCCGACCAGTAACGATCGGCTGGGATAATGGCCTGGTGACTTCGTGGCGAGGGAGCTTGCTCCCGCTGGACTGCGAAGCAGTCCCAAAAAAAGCTTGCACGATTAACCTGACACACCGAGACGCTAGTCGGGGGCTGCTGCGCAGCCCAGCGGGAGCAAGCTCCCTCGCCACAGGGTCCGTAATCTATCCTCGGGTTAATTTCCCCCGTCACGGTTTCGTCATCTGATTAGGCCACTCTGTCGCCCTTCAAACCTGCCCGGACCCTCTCATGTTGCACGCCGAAAACCAGGATCGCCTCTATCTCATCAGCCCAAGCGACGAACAACAGAACCTCGTCGACAGCCTGTCCTTCAACGTGCAGGACCGACATTGGCTGGTGTATTGCGCCCTCGGCGGCCATCAACATGCCGACCTTCCAGAGACCGACCTGCTGACCGGGATCAGTGTGCTGGAGTTCTATTCCCAGGCAGCCTGAGAATCTCGCTCATAAAAAAACCCCTGTGGGGCAAGCTCCCACAGGGGTTGTGAGGTTTGTTACTTATTCAGCCAGCACTTGCCCAATGGTCGGATCCTTGAACAGCCGGGTCAGGGCATCGCTCAAGACGTCGCTGACCAGCTTGGTGTTGGTGTCCTGGTTAGGCGCCATGCCGAAACGCTGGTCCAGGGAAGCACCGTAACGACCGCTGTAGCGGCGGTTGGCGTTCTGCACGTCGGAGCGGAAGGTCGCGCCGATGGTGGCTTCGGTTACGTACATGCCTTCCTTGGGCGACTGATACTTGAGCTCGGCCAGGGTTACGGTCAGTTGCGGTGCATTCAAGGCATTGGCGGTCGGCGTGAAGCCCAGCAAACGCACGGCAGCTTCAGCCTGGGCCTGCAGCTTGGGCAGGATCTGCGCGCCCTGCACCGTGATCACACTGGTTTCCGGATACAGCCCGCCACGAGTGCCGAGCGTCGGCGACGGACGACCGTCCACCACTCGCACCACCACCGGCTGGCCACGCCCCACGGGCGCCAGTTGGGCATTGAGCTTGGGCTCCGGGTTAAGTTGTTGCGGGCTGTGGGCGCAGCCGACGAGGGTCAGACTGGTCACAGCGATCAAACCGAACAACAGGCGTTGCAACATGCTCTTCTCTCCAGAATCGGGCACAAACAGGCCGGCAGTATAGCGGTGCGCCATCGCCGTGAACTAGCGTCGCACGATGAATACTGAAATGTCTGACACGGGCCGTGGTTGCCGGTTCCTGTCACCCCATTGTCACTGTCCTTACACCGGCATGTCATAGCCCGCTGTCAGGCTTGCCCCAAGCTCCCTGACCCGGTATCCGCTCATGCGCTTCCTTATTTCCCTGTTCACCCCTCGCCCTCATCACCGCAGCTTCGCCTTGCTCGATCGCAACGGTCGTTGCCAGGCGTTCAAACAGTGCAGCCTGCAACCCATGGGCGAAGGCTGGGTGGAAATCGAAGAGATCCGTCTCAACTGGCTGCACCAGCCATTGCCCGCCAGCGCCCGCGTGCAACCGCTTCCTGCCCGCGCACGTAACCGGCAGCTGTTGACCATCTGACCGGACGGCTAATAAAAGTCATTAAACACGACCATTTCCCTGCGTTTCTTCGATACAATCTCCCCCCGATTATAAGGACGTCTCCTGATCGGGCCTCGCAACACCGCTGATGCGCTGGTATTGGCAGCCCGCAACGCCCACAGAGAGCCGCCCACACAGATCGAGTGAAGCTGGCGCGCTTGCTGTTCCTCCAGGCAAATCACCACTTTTCGCGAATCTGCAGAGCTGTCATTACGCTCGGTCACTGAGCTGTCTGCCCGTTTTGCCTGTCATGTACTCCATGGGGGCAACCAAACCGGGCGCAGTGCCAGGCTGGGACAGCCCTTTTTTGAGGTTCACGTCTTCAAAAGAGCGTGAAAAAACGGGTTTTCACAACTTCACGAGAGTGTGGCGAGCAAATGAAGAGTTTTGCGTCTGAACAAGCACCATTAGCGTCTGAAACAGCCCAACGACACAGGACCGGATATCGCTCAAGAACCGGCGCCTGAAGCCTGTCCGCTACGGATTTGGTTGCACGAACGGATGTCTCGGCCATAAGTCGAATTGCCTGCCCGGCGCTTAAATGAGTTCATGTGACTCTTGAGGCCAGGCTGCATGCATCCGCAGTAGGTGCGAAAAATTGCGAAGATTCGGACATGGCGATCCTGGCCATGGATAACTGGGGCGCAACTGACCTGCCCCGCCACTCCTGGCCGCTATGCCGACAATTTGGTGCTGCAGATTTTGGAGACGCGTTAAATGGCGCATAACGAAGCAGTCGATGTAGTTCTGGTAGGGGCCGGCATCATGAGTGCCACCCTGGCCGTACTGCTCAAGGAGCTCGACCCCGCGATCTCGCTGGAAGTCGTCGAGCTGATGGATTCCGGTGCCGCGGAGAGTTCCAACCCGTGGAACAACGCCGGCACCGGTCACGCCGGGCTGTGTGAGCTCAATTACACGCCCCAGGCAGCCGACGGCAATGTCGACATCAAGAAAGCCGTGCACATCAACACCCAGTTCGAGGTGTCGAAGCAGTTCTGGACGTACCTGACCAAAAAAGGCACGTTCGGCTCCTCCAAGTCCTTCATCGCTCCGGTGCCACACCTGAGCTTCGTGCAAGGCGAGAAAGGCGTGTCGTTCCTGAAGAAGCGCTTCGAGCTGATGCGCCAGCATCACGCCTTCGCCGACATGGAATACACCGAGGACAAGGCCCGGATGGCCGAGTGGATGCCGCTGATGATGCCTGGCCGGCCGGCCGATGAGGTCATCGCCGCCACTCGCGTCATGAACGGCACCGACGTCAACTTCGGCGCCCTGACCAACCAGCTGCTCAAGCACCTGACCAGCGCCCCGGACACTCAGGTCAAATACTGCAAGCGCGTCACCGGTCTCAAGCGCAATGGCAGTGGCTGGACCGTGAGCATCAAGGACGTCAATTCCGGCAGCAGCCGCGATGTCGACGCCAAGTTCGTGTTCCTCGGTGCCGGCGGTGCGGCGTTGCCGCTGCTGCAAGCCTCGGGCATCGAGGAAAGCAAGGGCTTCGGCGGCTTCCCGGTCAGTGGCCAGTGGCTGCGTTGCGACAACCCGGAAGTGGTCAAGCACCACCAGGCCAAGGTCTACAGCCAGGCCGCCGTGGGCTCGCCGCCGATGTCGGTGCCGCACCTGGACACCCGTGTAGTCGATGGCAAAAAATCCCTGCTGTTCGGGCCATACGCCGGTTTCACCACCAAGTTCCTCAAGCACGGTTCGATCATGGACCTGCCGCTGTCGGTACGTGCCGGCAACATCGGCCCGATGCTGGCCGTGGCCCGGGACAACATGGACCTGACCAAGTACCTGATCAGCGAAGTGATGCAGTCCATGGAACAGCGCCTGGAATCCCTGCGTCGTTTCTACCCCGAGGCGAAAGCCGAGGACTGGCGCCTGGAAGTGGCCGGCCAGCGGGTGCAGATCATCAAGAAAGACCCGAAGAAAGGTGGCGTCCTGCAGTTCGGTACCGAACTGGTGGCGGCCAAGGACGGCAGCCTCGCCGCCCTGCTCGGCGCATCGCCGGGTGCTTCGGTGACCGTGTCGATCATGCTGGAACTGATCGAGCGCTGCTTCCCGGACAAAGCCAAGGGCGAGTGGGCTGCCAAGCTCGCAGAGATCTTCCCGGCCCGGGAAAAAGTGTTGGAAACCGACGCGGCGCTGTATCGAAAAATCAACGCGCAGAACAACATTGCGTTGGAGTTGGTTGAAGACAGCAAGGCTCAAAGTTACGCCTGATACTGTGTACTGATAAAAAGCCTCCCGTGCAAACAGGAGGCTTTTTATTACCCGTATTATGACTTCATACTGAACTTGACGCGTGTTCCGCCATGACGAACATAATCATCGTCATCTTCAACCTCTAGTAACTCCGCAACACAGGCACCTGCCGGTTTCGCTTCAACCCAGCGACGATAAGGCATTGTCTGTCCGTCACTCACCGGCACGCCAGGAATATGCCCGAAACTGAAATGGCAGGTGCGGTTTCCTTGGGTGTAGGTAAATGACTCCCGCTCGGCACGCGCCTGGGGCAGATAATAGGTTAGCTCCTGGCGCTCCCCAGGACTTATCGAAAAGCTGTGGCCCGCATTTTCCGGGGCCAGAGACCACGTGAAATCGCTACCCGGCACAATGACCGCAGACGTTGCGTTGAATATTTCCACATTGACGATCTCATCGAACGCATTGGAAACCGAACTTGCCAGACAGCCGATCAGGGCCAATAAACACCCGGCGATACATTTACCTTTATCTTCCATGATAAATAAAACTCCATTTAGCGATTGAAATGAAACCCCTTGGTTTCAACCCAAAAGTAATGGAAATCCAGATAAAACAAAACAGCCCGAATGGTGACATAACCTTTCGGGCCTAGTTGAGTACGTCATGAAATAATGATGCAGACATTCAAACGTCGTGACGGACGCGGACATGACATTAACGCGATCAGCCACGCGCCTTATTGATCAGTTCAATGTATTCCTCGGCGTTACGCTGGTCCTGGATCAACGCCACGAAATCCTTGCCTTGCTCATCCTTGCCATTAAGGTCGTAACCGGCCTCGACGAAAAACGTCAGGAACCGCTCGAAGTCATCGACCCGCAGCCCACGGTAGGCCTTGATCAGTTTGTGCAGCGACGGCGACGTGGCATCGACCGGTTCGAAATTGAGGAACAGCTTGACCTGTTCATCGCCAATCTCGTCGCCAATCACTTGTTTCTTGTCTTTACGCATTGCCGGCTCCAGCTCGCACAGTTCACGGGGCGGGCAGTTTACCCCCGGCAGGCCTCGCGGCTCAACGCGGGCGTTCGGCACCGGTGTGCAGGTCGGCCCAGATATGACCGTTGGCGTAGGTGAGAAACTGCACATAGACCGTGTTGTTGCGCAGCAGATCGATGACCACCCGGTACTGAGCCTGAGGATAAGACAGCGTCAGGGTCTTGCTCGCCTCGTCGAAAACCGGTTTCTTCAGGCTTTTGCTTTCGCCGTCGAAGTTAAGGATCACCTGGCTGAGGGTCGCGCCCTTGTTCATCGGCTTGCCCTTGAGACGGACCAGCAAGGGCGAAGTGACCGGAATCGGTTGCTGGTTGGACTGACGCTGGTTACCCAGCACCACCGAATACTCGGTCACTTGCAGCAACTGCTGCTGTTCAGGCTGCTCCTGGCGCACCACCAGGTCATCAGGCGGCAGGAACTGGCTGTGCATCGGTGCGGCCACGGCCGCCAAGGGCAGGCTGGAGATCAACAGCAAAGTAGCGCTACGGCGGATCGATACACGCATGACAAGCTCCGGGGTCTTGGCCGAGCACTCTAGCATGAGCCTGGATGGTAAAAATAACGATCCAGATCAATACATCCGCGCAACGAGCACGGCATACTCAAAGAGCCATCAGCCCCGGCCTACCGGCGCATGCCTTTGTGGCGAGGGAGCTTGCTCCCGCTGGGTGGCGCAGCCGCCCCATAATATTGCGAGCGCTACGCACTCGAGCGGGAGCAAGCTCCCTGGCCACAGGGCCAGTGCCAGTGTCCCCCTTGCGAGGAGTATTCATGTCTTTCTCCGCCCCACCGTTGTTTGCCGCCTGGCGCCAGGCCTGGCGCGCCGGTTACACCCTGGAGCGCCTGCGTGGCGACCTGGTGGCCGGGCTGACCGTCGGCATCATCGCCATCCCCCTGGCCATGGCCCTGGCGATTGCCGTTGGCGTGCCACCGCAACATGGCTTGTACACGGTGTTGGTGGCCGCGCCCTTGATCGCCCTCACCGGCGGCTCACGCTTTAACGTCAGCGGGCCGACGGCGGCATTCGTGGTAATCCTGCTGCCCATCACGCAACAGCACGGCCTGGGCGGCCTGTTGTTGTGCACCATGCTCGCTGGTCTGATCTTGATCACCCTGGGCCTGATGCGCGCCGGACGGCTGATCCAATACATCCCCTACCCGGTGATCCTCGGCTTTACCGCCGGGATCGGCGTGGTCATCGCCACCTTGCAACTGAAGGATCTGCTGGGGTTGACCACCGTCGGGCAAGCCAAGCACTACATCGAACAGTTGGGCGAACTGATCGTGGCGCTGCCCAGTGCCCGGCTCGGCGATGGCATCATCGGCGTCACGTGCCTGGCGGTGCTGTTTGCCTGGCCACGCTGGGTACCGCGGGTTCCCGGGCATTTGGTTGCCTTGCTGGTCGGGGCGCTATTGGGACTGGTGCTGGAGCGCGGCGGTTGGCCGGTGGCGACTTTGGGCGAGCGTTTCAGCTACATGGTCGATGGCATCAGCCACCCCGGTATCCCGCCGTTTTTACCGAGCTTCGAGTGGCCATGGAACCTGCCAGATGGCCAGGGGCATCCCTTGACGCTTTCCTATGATCTGATCCGCCAATTGCTGGGCCCGGCCTTCGCCATTGCCATGCTTGGCGCCATCGAATCGCTGCTGTGCGCCGTGGTGGCGGATGGCATGACCGGCAGCAAGCATGACCCCAACGCCGAGCTGATCGGCCAAGGCCTGGGCAACCTCGTGGCGCCGCTGTTCGGCGGTATCACCGCCACGGCGGCCATTGCCCGCAGCGCGACCAATGTGCGCAGCGGCGCCTCTTCACCGCTGGCCGCGATCATTCACAGCCTTGTGGTGCTGCTGGCGATGGTGTTGCTGGCGCCCCTGTTCAGCTACCTGCCCATGGCAGCCCTGGCGGCGCTACTGGTGATAGTGGCCTGGAACATGAGCGAAGCCGGACACGTGTTGCATACCTTGCGCATCGCCCCGCGCAGCGACGTACTGGTGCTGCTGACCTGCCTTAGCCTGACCGTGCTGTTCGACATGGTCATGGCCGTCGCCGTCGGCCTGCTGCTGGCCGCCGGGCTGTTCATCAAGCGCATGAGCGAACTGACCGACAGCGCCGAACTGCCTCGCCACTTCCACCAGGCCCTGCTGGACATGCCCGAGCATGTGCGCTGCTACGCAATTCGTGGGCCGCTGTTCTTCGGTGCGGCAGAAAAAGCCCTGGACGTGCTGCGCAAGTTCGATCCGGGGGTGCGCGTGGTGGTGGTGGAAATGAGCGCCGTGCCCATGCTGGACATGACCGCGCTGGCTGCGTTTGAGAACATCCTGAAGGATTACCGCAAGCAGGGCATCGGCCTGATCCTGGTCGCGACGGCGCCCAGGGTGCGCCTGAAGCTGCGCCGCGCCGGCATTCATCGCGAACAGCGGCAATTGGCCTATGTGCAGACCCTGGAGCAGGCGCGGGTCAAGAGTGAGCAGTGGTTGGCCGGCGGCAGCACCGCTCATCCAAGACTTGCTTGAATTGTGGCGAGGGAGCTTGCTCCCGCTGGGCTGCGCAGCAGCCCCAATTGCAGGTGGGTGCCAAGCACCCAAGCGGGAGCAAGCTCCCTCGCCACAAAATCTCCGCTGCCCTGCCTGATTCGGTGCTCAGTCGAACTGAGCACGCATCCAGGCCTGGTACTCGGCCACGCCTGGCTCGCCTTCGCGGGGCGCCCAGTGGGCCAGTTCGCCCTCGCCCACGGGCCGGTAGGGACCGGCCTTGCATTCGAACATCAGGCTGTCGGCTTCCAGCACCACCAATCCGTGATACACACCGGCCGGCAGGTCGACACCGAGGCAATCTCCACCGGCCTGCAGGATGCGCTTGTCCACCACCGCACCGGCTTCGTCGAAAATCAACACCCCCAGCCGCCCCTTGAGCACCAGCAAGGTTTCCGCCTTATCGGCGCTCAGGTGACGGTGCGGCGGGATGTAGGTGCAAGGCTGCAAGCCAACCGCCATGCGGTGGCACGGCTCATCCATCTCATGGAAATTATGGTGCTGTCGTCCGCGAGGACTGGCCGCGGCTTTCTCGGCCAATTCATCGAACAACGCTTGTTCCAGGAAACTTGGCCGAGTCATCGACTACATCCCCTTGACGGCGAAAATGCCATTGGCGTTGCGCCAGTAACCTTTGTAGTCCATGCCGTAGCCGAAAATGTAGCGGTCGATACACGGCAGGCCGACGAAATCGGCTTTCAAGTCCGGCCGCGCCTTGCGGTCGTGGTCCTTGTCGATCAGCACGGCGGTGTGCACGGCGCGGGCGCCGGCGTGTTTGCAGAAGTCGATGATCGCACCCAGGGTATGACCTTCGTCGAGGATGTCGTCGATGATCAGCACGTCGCGGTCGATGAACGAGACTTCCGGCTTGGCCTTCCAGAACAAGTCACCGCCGCTGGTTTCGTTGCGATAACGGGTGGCGTGCAGGTAGGACGCTTCCAATGGGAAGTTCAGATAGGTCAGCAGCTTGCCGGAAAAAATCAGCCCGCCGTTCATGACGCAGAACACCACCGGATTGGCATCGGCCAGCTGTTCATTGATTTGCGCACCGACACGGGCGATGGCCGCTTCGACTTCGGCTTCGGTGTACAGGCAGTCAGCCTCTCGCATGATTTGACGGATATGCTCGAGATCAGCGGACATGGCGCTCTCCAGGGGTGGCAGGGTTCGGAAAAGCCGGCAAAGGTACGCATCCCGCCCGGCCAGATCAAGCGTTTGTGGACTAACGTTCTGTATTGTCTATAGGACAACACCCTCGGATAGATTAATCTAGGCCGGTTTTTTTGCCCGCCGCCGGAGCCTTCCCCATGCCCATCCTCGAGATCCGCCATCCGCTGATCAGACACAAACTCGGCCTGATGCGCCGCGCCGATATCAGCACGAAGAACTTCCGTGAACTGGCCCAGGAAGTCGGTGCCCTGCTCACCTATGAGGCCACCAAGGACCTGCCGCTGGAGTCCTATGAAATCGACGGCTGGGCCGGTACGGTCCAGGTGGAGAAAATCGCCGGCAAGAAGATCACCGTGGTGCCGATCCTGCGCGCCGGCATCGGCATGCTCGAGGGCGTACTGAGCCTGATTCCAGGGGCCAAAGTCAGCGCCGTGGGTGTGGCTCGCAACGAGCAGACCCTGCAGGCGCACACCTATCTGGAAAAACTGGTGCCGGAAATCGACGAGCGCCTGGCGATGATCATCGACCCGATGCTCGCCACCGGCAGTTCCATGGTCGCCACCATCGACCTGTTGAAAAAAGCCGGTTGCCGGGACATCCGCGCCATGGTGCTGGTCGCCGCGCCCGAAGGCATCAAGGCCGTGCAAGACGCCCACCCGGACGTGACCATCTACACCGCGTCCATTGACCAGAAACTCAACGAGCACGGCTACATCATCCCGGGCCTGGGCGATGCCGGCGACAAGATCTTCGGCACCAAGCAGAAGGACGCTTGAGCATGCAGGATGAGTTCAACGATCCGCTCTGGCGCCAGGTGCTGTCCGGCGCGCAGATGCTGTTCGTCGCCTTCGGCGCGCTGGTACTGATGCCGCTGATCACCGGGCTGGACCCTAACGTGGCGCTGTTCACGGCCGGCCTGGGAACGATCCTGTTCCAAATCGTCACCGGGCGCCAGGTGCCAGTGTTCCTGGCTTCGAGCTTTGCCTTCATCACGCCGATCATCCTCGCCAAGGGCCAGTTCGGCCTGGCCGCGACCATGGGCGGCGTGATGGCGGCAGGTTTCGTCTACACCTTTCTTGGCCTGGCGGTGAAGATCAAGGGCACCGGGTTCATCGACCGGCTGCTGCCGCCGGTAGTGATTGGCCCGGTGATCATCTCCATCGGCCTGGCCATGGCGCCGATTGCCGCCAACATGGCGATGGGCAAGGCCGGCGACGGCACCGAGCTGATTCATTATCAGACCGCGATGATGATCTCGATGCCGGCGCTGCTCACCACCCTGATCGTGGCGGTGTTTGGCAAAGGCATTTTCCGCCTGGTGCCGATCATTTCCGGCGTGCTGGTGGGCTTTGCCATGGCGTTTTTCTTCGGCGTCGTGGACACCGCGAAAATCGCCGCCGCGCCGTGGTTCGCCCTGCCGGCCTTCACCGCACCGGAGTTCAATTGGCAGGCGATCCTGTTCATCGTCCCGGTGGCGCTGGCGCCGGCCATCGAGCACATCGGCGGCGTGATTGCCGTGGGCAGCGTGACCGGTCGCGACTACCTGAAAAAACCCGGTCTGCACCGCACACTGCTCGGTGACGGCATTGCCACCACCGCCGCCGGCCTGTTCGGCGGCCCGCCCAACACCACCTATGCCGAGGTGACTGGCGCGGTGATGCTAACCAAAAACTACAACCCGAAGATCATGACCTGGGCGGCGATCTTTGCCATCAGCCTGGCATTCATCGGCAAGTTCGGTGCGCTGCTGCAAAGCATTCCGGTGCCGGTGATGGGCGGGATTCTGTGCCTGTTGTTCGGTTCGATTGCGGCAGTGGGCATGAACACCTTGATCCGCCACAAGATCGACCTGGGCGAGGCGCGCAACCTGGTGATCGTTTCGGTCACGCTGGTGTTCGGCATCGGTGGTGTGCTGGTGGGCACCGGCACTGGGCCGGACGATTTCGGCCTCAAAGGCATCGCGTTGTGCGCGGTGGTGGCGATTGCGTTGAACCTGCTGCTGCCGGGCAATGACAGTTGGAAACACAAGAAGGCGGATGAGCCGCTGCTATAAATCAGCCTGCTCTTCTATTGTGGCGAGGGAGCTTGCTCCCGCTGGACTGCGAAGCAGTCCCGCTGTTGTGGGCGCTTCGCACCCAAGCGGGAGCAAGCTCCCTCGCCACAGGTTTTGTATTACAGCGCGATCGGCGCCCGCTCACACAGCGTGCTCAACGCCTTGGCCCACTGCGGCTCATCATTGAGGCAAGGCACCAGCACCAACTCCTCCCCTCCGGCCTCACGGAACTGCTCGCGCCCGCGATCACCGATTTCTTCCAGGGTCTCGATGCAGTCGGCAACGAACGCCGGGCACATCACCAGCACCTTCTTCACGCCACTTTTAGCCAACTCTTCCAGGCGTGCTTCAGTGTAAGGCTCGATCCACTTGGCACGGCCCAGTCGCGATTGGAACGATACCGACCAACTACCATCCGCCAGCCCCATCTGCTCGGCAAACAGTTGCGCGGTGCGAATGCACTGGGCGCGGTAACAGGTCGCCATGACCTCCGGCGGCGCGTTCTTGCAGCAGTCGGCGTCTTTGAAGCAATGAAAGCCCGTTGGGTCGAGCTTGGTCAGGTGCCGCTCCGGCAAACCATGGAAACTCAACAACAGGTGATCGTGTTCCTGCATCAGGTACGGCTTGGCGCTGGCCACCAGGGCGTCAACGTATTCGGGCTGATCGTAGAATGGCTGGAGAATCGAGAACTGCACATCGAGCCTCTTTTCCCGCACGACCCGCTTGGCCTCTTCGATCACCGTGGTCACGGTGCTGTCGGCGAACTGCGGATACAACGGCGCCAACGTGATCTTCTTGTGACCCTGGCTCGCCAGCCGCACCAACGCCGACTCAATGGACGGCTCGCCATAACGCATTGCCAGTTCTACCGGTCCCTGGGTCCACTGCGCGGTCATGGCCTGTTGCAGCCGGCGGCTGAGCACCACCAACGGCGAACCCTCCTCCCACCAGATCGAGGCATAGGCATGGGCCGACTGCTCGGGACGCTTGATCAGGATCAGCGACACCAGCAAGCGCCGCACGGGCCATGGCAAGTCGATGACATAAGGATCCATCAGGAATTGATTGAGGTAGCGGCGCACATCGGCCACCGAAGTGGAGGCAGGCGAACCCAGATTCACCAGAAGCAACGCGTGATCGGTCATGCAACGTCCTATTTCAAAAGCGGCTGGACAAGTCTTCCAAGGCCGCGGGCAAATCAGTGAACCGGAATGTGAAACCCGCCGCCTGCAATCGGGCCGGCGTGGCGCGCTGGCCGCCGAGCAACAGCAAGGACAGCTCCCCCAGCGCGACTTTCAACGCAAGCTCCGGCATCGGCACCACGGCTGGCCGATGCAATACATGCCCCAGGGCCTTGGCAAAATCGCGGTTGCGCACCGGGTTCGGAGCGCACGCATTATAAGGACCGCTGGCATCAAAGCGGTGCAGAAGAAAATCAATCAGGGCGATTTGATCGTCAATATGAATCCACGGCATCCACTGCCGACCATTGCCGATACGCCCGCCCAGCGCCAGTTTGAACGGCAGCCGCAGCCGCGACAAAAAGCCGCCCTCGGCAGACAGGACCAGGCCGGTACGAACCAGCACCACGCGTATGCCCAACGCCTCGGCCCGTTGCGCGGTTTCTTCCCAGGCGATACACAACTGACTGGCGAAATCTTCACTCACCGGCCCCGACTCCTCAGTCAACTCACGCTCGCCACCGTCGCCATACCAGCCCACCGCGGAACCGGAAATCAACACCTGCGGTTTCTGCTCGCAACGCTCCAGCCACGCTAGCAAAACTTCCGTCAACGTGATGCGACTGCTCCACAACAACATCTTGCGCTTGTGGCTCCAGGGCCGGTCGGCAATCGGCGCTCCCGCGAGGTTGACCACTGCGTCCACCGGCTCGACAACTTCATCGAGCCTGGCAACGCCTCGTACATCTGCCCCACAGATTTTCGCCACCTCTTCGGGCCGGCGACTCCATACCGTCAAGCGATGTCCCTGCCCCAACCACAGGCGGCAGAGCTGACGTCCGATCAAACCAGTACCGCCGGTCAGCAATATGTGCATGAGATGTTCCTCGCAACGCGTTTTACCCGGCCCATTAGTCTATTTTTATAAGCAGGGATTTTTCGTATCGGACAGGGTCTGTGTTTAACAATAGGACAAGCTGTCCAAACGCGAACGGTAAAACTTATACCAGAAACCCGAATTGTACAGGTTTAAACGACGGCGTAGTCTGTACAGAAAGGTAAACGAGGCCCTCATGACTGTACCTATCGCAATCATCGGCACCGGCATCGCCGGACTTTCAGCCGCCCAGGCCCTGACGGAGGCCGGGCATATCGTTCAACTCTTTGATAAAAGCCACGGCAGCGGCGGACGCATGTCGAGCAAACGCAGCGACGCCGGCGCATTGGACATGGGCGCGCAATACTTCACCGCCCGTGATCGCCGCTTTGTCACGGAGGTCCAGCGCTGGCAAACCAACGGCTGGGCGGCGGAATGGAACCCGCAACTCTACAACTTCCAGAACGGACAACTGAGCCCATCGCCGGACGAGCAGACCCGTTGGGTCGGCACGCCGCGCATGAGCGCCATCACCCGCGCCTTGCTCGACAAGTTGCAGGTGCAGTTTTCCTGCCGGATCACCGAGGTGTACCGCGGCCAGGAACACTGGCATTTGCAGGACGCCGAAGGTTTCACCCACGGCCCCTTCGGCCAGGTGGTGATCGCCACGCCCGCGCCCCAGGCCACCGCATTGCTGGCGGCCGTACCGAAGCTGGCCGCAGTGGCCGCCGGCGTGAAGATGGACCCGACCTGGGCCGTGGCGCTGGCCTTCGAAACACCGCTGGATACGCCCATGGAAGGCTGCTTCGTACAGGACAGCCCCCTGGATTGGCTGGCGCGCAACCGCAGCAAGCCGGGACGCGACAACACGCTCGACACCTGGGTACTGCACGCCACCAGCGACTGGAGCCGGCAGCACATCGACCTGTCCAAGGAAGCGGTGATCGAACACCTGCACGGCGCCTTCGCCGAACTGCTGCACAGCGCGATGCCCGCACCGAGCTTCAGCGTGGCCCATCGCTGGCTCTACGCCCGCCCCGCCGGCAACCACGAATGGGGCGCCTTGGCCGATGCCGACCTAGGCCTGTATGTGTGCGGCGACTGGTGCCTGTCCGGCCGGGTCGAAGGCGCATGGCTCAGCGGCCAGGAGGCCGCACGCCGCCTGCACGCAAGCCTGCAGTAAGCGCATCACCCATCGATATTCGCTGCTGTCGAAAGAGACAGCAGCCTGCCTGCGACACAGATTGACGTCGCCTCGCCACACAATCCGGTTGACTTGTGCACGTTCGGACCTATGATGAAAATATTGTACAGAAATACAAATCTGTACAAGATTTAGCAATCAGAGGTCGCCTATGTCCAGCACAGCCATCGCCAAACCCAGAATCGCCATCAGCGCCTGCCTGATGGGGGCTGAAGTTCGCTTTAACGGCGGGCACAAGCAATCGCAGTTGTGCAGCCGCACCCTCGTCGACTATTTCGATTTCGTGCCGGTGTGCCCCGAAGTCGCCATCGGCCTGGGTATCCCCCGGGAGCCGATTCGCCTGGTGGGCGACCCCAAACATCCCGAGGCGCTCGGCACGGTGAATCGCGAGCTCAACGCGACCCGGCCACTGGCCGACTACGCAAAGCAAATGGCTGGGGAACTGGATGACATCTGCGGCTATATCTTCATGCAGAAATCGCCGTCCTGCGGACTGGAGCGGGTCAAGGTTTATGACCACAACGGCGTGACCCAGGACGGCGGCGGCCGCGGGATCTATGCCCAGGCCTTCTGCGAACGCCACCCCGACCTGCCGGTTGAGGAAGACGGTCGCCTCAACGACCCGGTGCTGCGCGAGAACTTCCTGACCCGGGTGTTCGCCTATGCCGCCTGGCAACCTTTGCGTCGCGACGGACTGAGCCGTCGCGACCTGATCGAATTCCACTCGCGCTACAAATACCTGCTGATGGCCCACAACCCAGTGCAATACAAGGCCCTGGGTAATTTGCTGGGCAACATGGGCAAGGCCGACCCCAATGAGTTGGGCCCACGCTATTTCAGCGCATTGATGGCCGCCTTGAAGAAATGCGCCACCCGTCGCACCCACACCAACGTGCTGCAACACCTGAGCGGTTACCTCAAGCGCGCCATCGACGCCGATGACAAACAGGAAGTACAGCATCTGATCGGGCAATATCGCCTCGGCATCGTGCCCTTGGTGGTGCCACTGACGTTGCTCAAGCATCACCTGCGCCAGCACCCCGATCCTTACCTGACGCAGCAGGTCTACCTGCAACCACACCCGGAAAACCTCAGTTTGCGAAACGCTATTTGATGAAGAACGAACCCGACTCCAGCGCCAGCGAAGACCTGGGGGCCGACTTTGCCAAGGCCTTGGCGCAAGGCTGGCTGCCCATACGCGAGGTCGCCCGGCAAACCGGTGTCAACGCCGTCACGCTGCGAGCCTGGGAACGCCGTTATGGCCTGATCGTGCCGCACCGTACCCCCAAGGGCCACCGACTGTTCAATGCCGACCATGTGCAACGGATCCTGAGCATTCTCACCTGGATCGACCGTGGCGTTGCGGTGAGCAAGATCAAGCCTTTGCTGGACACACCGCAGCCACCGACCGAACCCACACAGGTGCCGGAGAATGACTGGCAGCGCCAGCGCCACGCCTTGGTGCTGGCGGTGACGCAACTGGCCGAGCGCCAGATCGATGACCTGGTCAACCAGGCGATGGCGCTATACCCACCCTGGACCGTGTGCGAGCAGTTGCTCTTGCCGTTGCTGGCCGAGTTGCACCTGCGCTGGCAAGGCCAGTTCGGTGCGCAGTTGGAACGGGTCTTCCTGTACTCGTGGCTGCGCAGCAAGTTCGGCAGCCGGATCTACCACAACAACCGTCAGTTGCGCGGCGCGCCACTGTTGCTGGTCAATCATTCGGACTCGCCCCAGGAGCCGCACTTATGGCTCACCGCCTGGCTGGCCAGCAGCGCCGACTGCCCGGTGGAAGTGTTCGACGGCCCTCTACCGGCTGGCGAACTGGCCCTGGCGGTCGAGCGCCTCAAGGCCCGCGGCGTCCTGCTGTATTCCAGTCACGCACTCAACCTGTCCCAACTGCCCAGGCTGCTGGGCGGAATCGATTGCCCGATCGTCATTGCCGGCCCGGCTGCGTCGATCCACCAAGCCAGGTTATCCACAGGCGTGTCGATGATTGACATGTCCTGGGCCGAAGACCCGTTATCGGCTCACCGCGAACTGAGTCGCCGAGAACTCCTTTAGATGGAAGACAGCATGCAACTGATCTGGCTGCGCAGCGACTTGCGCCTACACGACAACACCGCCCTCACGGCGGCCGCAGCCCAAGGCCCCTGCGTGGCGGTGTACCTGACCAGCCCCGAACAATGGCGCGCCCATGACGACGCACCGTGCAAGATCGATTTCTGGTTGCGCAACCTCAGCGCGTTGAGTGCGGCCCTGGCCGAATTGAACATCCCATTGCTGATCCGCGCCGCTGCGCATTGGCACCAGGCACCGCAGGTACTGCTCAAGCTGTGTCGCGAATTGAACGTCGACGCCGTGCATGTCAACGAAGAGTACGGCCTGAATGAAACACGACGCGACGCCGAAGTCGCCCGCACGCTGAATGACCAGGGCGTTGAATTTCACAGCCACCTCGATCAATTGCTGTTCAAGCCCGGCAGCGTGCTGACCAAAACCGGCAATTATTTCCAAGTGTTCAGTCAGTTCCGCAAAGTCTGCTACAGCCGTCTGCACCTCTCATTGCCGAGCCTGGTCGCCACGCCGGCCCGGCAGGCCTCCACCGGCATTGCCCGCGACCCGGTGCCGACACAAGTCGATAGCTTCGCCCCGCCCAGCGAAGCGCTACGAGCCCTCTGGCCCGCCGGGGAAACCGAAGCCCGTCGGCGCCTGGACACCTTCGTCGACCAGCACATCGACGATTACCAAGGCGAACGGGATTACCCCGCCAGGCCCGGCACCAGCCAGCTCTCGGCCTATCTGGTGGCCGGCGTGGTGTCGCCGCGCCAGTGCCTGCACGCCGCGCTGCAAGCCAACCAAGGTGAATTCGAGAGCGGAAATGCCGGCGCTGTGACCTGGATCAATGAATTGCTCTGGCGCGAGTTTTATAAACACATTCTAGTGGGCTATCCACGCGTGTCGCGCCATCGTGCGTTTCGCCCCGAAACCGAGGCGTTGGCATGGCGCAAGGCCCCCGCAGAATTGGAAGCCTGGAAGCAAGCACGCACCGGCCTACCGATTATCGATGCAGCCATGCGTCAAATGCTGGAGACCGGTTGGATGCACAACCGCTTGCGGATGGTCGTAGCCATGTTCCTGACCAAGAACCTGTTGATCGATTGGCGCGAAGGCGAGCGCTTTTTCATGCAGCACCTGATCGACGGCGACCTCGCCGCCAACAATGGCGGCTGGCAATGGAGCGCCTCCACCGGCACCGACTCGGCGCCCTGGTTCCGCATCTTCAATCCGTTGAGCCAGTCGGAAAAATTTGACCGCGAGGGCTTGTTCATCAAGCACTGGTTACCTGAACTGAACGATCTGGACAGGCAACAGGTCCATAGCCCAAATACCCAGGGCGGCTTGTTTGGCGCCGTGGATTATCCGGCACCGATTGTCGACTTGAGCCAATCCAGGGCGCGTGCGCTGGCAGCGTTCAGAAACCTGCCAGCGCGACAGGATGCAGCCGTTGAAGGGATGGGCGATTAGCGAACACGAAATTGCCGGTCTACGGGATACATCATTTACCCGATAACATATAGTCTTACTAATCGTACGGACTCTACTGAAAAGCCACGGATCAGTATGCTGTCCAATCGAAAGGAGAAGGGAATGGGTCTCAGACTGCCACGGCGCTATTGGCTCACCGGGGCTGGCAACGGAATCGGCGCTTCGTTGGCTGAAGCGATACTGGAGACAGGTGCATACCTGGCCGTCAGTTCGCGCTCGACCCGATCATGCGAAACCCTTTCGGTACGTTATCCAGGACAAGTGCTGGCCGTGCCCGGCAATTTGACCGACAGCCGGGCCGTGCGCGAGATCGGCGAACAGATCAGCCGGCAATGGGGCGCCCTGGATCAGGTGATCGTCAATGCCGGAACGGCTGAGTACGTTGACGGGCAGCCGGCGGATCACACATTGATCGAGCATATTGTGCGCAGCAATCTGCTGGCTGCCAGTTTCTGCATCGAAGTGGCCATGCCCTTGTTGCGCGCCGGGACCGAACCTCATCTGGTGGGTATTGCCAGCCCGGCGACTTACCTGCCGCCATCGCAAACCGTAGCGGGTGGCAGCGGGATACGTCATCTGTTCGAATCGGCTCGGGCAGACCTGGCGCGCGCGGGTGTTGACGCGACGTTGGTACACCCTGGCTACGACGGCCCATTGCAGGGGGCCGAAGACAGCTTCCCAACCCCGGCTCACTGGTCGGCGGACGAAGCAGCGCAACATGTGCTGAATCAGTTGGTCGAGCGCCCACGGGAAGTCGCGCTCCCCATTGTGTCCATGACCACACTCTGGCCTTTGCCTTCGTCGACCGAAACCGTGCCGCCCGACATTGACTCATGCCAGGCGAAAAACGGCTATCCGATCAAGGGACAACCCTGAGCCGCCGATTGCCTTACACTGCGCGCCATGAAAACCATCCCTGTCCATGAAATCCCGGCACCGGCAGTCACGTGCTCGACGTGCGCGGCGTGCTGCTGCCAGTTGGAAGTGATGCTGATCACCGACACCGGGGTTCCGGATCGTTTTATCGACACGGACGACTGGGGTGGGGAAGTGATGCTGAGGCTTGATGACGGCTGGTGCGCGGCCCTGGATCGCGACAGCATGATGTGCACCATCTACGAAAAGCGCCCGCTGATCTGCCGGGAGTTCGAGATGGGCGCACCGGAGTGCCTGGAAGAACGCCAAGGGATTGCGACGGCGTATCGGTAGGAAATAGACCCGATTTTTGTGGGAGCGGGCATGCTCGCGAAAGCGTCGGATCAGCCAGCACTGAAGCGATTGACACTACGCTTTCGCGAGAGCCCGCTCCCACAGTATTTAAGTGTTACAGCGGCATCGTGTAGTGCAGCGAGTAGCTTTCTACACCATCGTTGGTCGACTTGATGCCGGCGTTGGAGTAATGAGTGGCGCGAATGCCCACTTCATGTCCACCGTTGAAGCGCAGGCCGAAGCCGATACGATCTTCAAATTGGAAAGCCGTACCGAGCTTGTTGTCTTCCACTTCGGTATTGGCGAACAACGCCACACCGACACCCGCCTCGATGTAAGGCTTCACGTTCTGGCCGGAAAATTCATACACAAACACAGGCGAAAACGACAGGCTGTGATTGCTGGATGTCTCGTCCCCTTCCCAGTAGGTATAGGCACCGCTCCAGTAGCCGGTCAGGCGACCGACATCACTTTGCAGCCAACTCTTGTCCCAGTCGAACTGCATGCCCAGGCGATAGGTCATGGTCGAATCGCTGGTCTGGCCAACCCCAAATTCCACACCCGCTGCTTGTGCAGTGTAAGTGTGCCCCAACAATGCAGCCGCAAACGCGGCGAAGCAGAATAAGCGCTTCATTAGAAACATCCTTTTCCGAACAGACTTAGTTGATTTTGTTACAAACAGACAAAGCTATAGAAATCTGCCCCCAAACAGAAGTTCAGCCCGTTTCACACAGTTTTCACATTTTTCTTACAGATCGAAGCTTCGCACAACGCCGGACGAATGCCATAGCGTAGGTAGGATTTTTCTTAAATGTATCGGGTCTGCACTCGTCCAGAAATACGTTTCGCCGGCTGGTCCCTCAGCCAGTAGCTCTCGCTCAGCCAAAAGACGCTGAAGTTGCCGGGCCACGGCGGCACCGGTGTCGATCAGGCTGATGTGCGCCGGAATCATCCGCGCAAGCAATGGCTTGAGGAACGGATAGTGCGTGCACCCCAGGATCAGCGTATCGCAGCCGGCTGCCAGCAAGGGGTCGACGTAATGTTGCAGCAATTGATACAAGGCCGGACTGAGCAAATCACCCGTCTCGATCAGTTCAACCAGGCCCGGACACGGTTGCGTGATGACTCGCACATCGGTGGCGAAACGGTCGAGCAAAGCGGCGAACTTGGCGCTCTGCAAGGTGCCGGTGGTGGCCAGCACACCGACGATACCGCTGCGGGTCGCGGCAGCCGCCGGCTTGACCGCCGGCTCCATCCCGACGATGGGCCAATGAGGGAAATCACGGCGTAGATCGGCAACGGCAGCGACCGTTGCGGTGTTGCAGGCGACAACCAGCGCCTTGGCGCCCTGGCCCAGGAGAAAGTCGGCAATGATCGCGCAGCGTTGCCGGATGTATTCCGGGGTCTTCTCGCCATAGGGAATATGCCCACAGTCCGCCACATACAACAGCGACTCATTGGGCAGCAACTGGCGAATTTCCCCCAGCACCGACAACCCGCCGACACCCGAGTCAAGCACACCAATCGGCGCTTCACTCATGTTGGCCACCGCAGACGCTGCAACCTGGGTCGCGCTTGACCCGCAGTTCACGGAAACGCGTGCCCAGGGCATCGATCAACAGCAAGCGCCCCACCAGCGGCTCACCGAAACCGGCCAGCAACTTCAAGGCTTCAAGGGCTTGCAGGCTGCCCACCAATCCCACCAGCGGTCCGATCACACCGGCCTCGCTACAGGTCAGCTCGGCTTCGCTGCCGTGACCATAAAGGCAGTGGTAGCAAGGGCTTTCGGGGCGGCGTGGGTCGAACACCGACAACTGCCCTTCCAGACGAATCGCCGCGCCACTGACCAGCGGCTTACCCGCCGCGACACAGGCCGCGTTCACCGCTTCGCGGGTCGAGAAATTGTCCGAGCAGTCGAGCACCACATCCACTGTCGCGACTGCCGCGGCCAGGCTGTCTTCGTCCATGGCCACCCGGTGAGGCATCAGCCGAACCTCAGGGTTGATCGCCCCCAGGCGTCGCATCGCCGAATCGACCTTGCTCAGGCCGACGCTGTCAGTGTCGTGAATGATCTGGCGTTGCAGGTTGGTCAGGTCGACGGTGTCGAAATCCGCCAGGTGCATCTCCCCCACCCCAGCGGCGGCCAGGTACAACGCTACCGGGGCGCCGAGACCACCAAGGCCGATGATCAGCACGCGGCTTTGCTTGAGGCGCAATTGGCCGTCGATGTCGACGTGCTGCAACAGAATCTGCCGGCTGTAGCGCAACAACTCCTGATCGTTCAGCACGGCAGGCACCCCAGGCTGATGCGCTCATGACCACCCAGGTCCTTGCGGCTGTGGACTTCGACAAAGCCTTGGGTGCGCAGCAAATCGCGCACTGCTTCGGCCTGGTCGTAGCCGTGCTCGAGCATCACCCAGCCACCCGGCTCAAGGTGAGCCGGGGCCTGGGCAACGATCTGGCGCAAATCATCGAGCCCGTCCGGCCCGGCAACCAGGGCGCTGGACGGCTCGAAACGCACGTCACCCTCGGCCAGATGCGGATCGCTGGCTGCAATGTACGGCGGGTTGCTGATGATCAACTCGAAACGCGTGTCTTCCAGCGCACTGAACCAGTGGCTGCTCAGCACCGTGACGTTGTGCAGATCCAGGCGCTGGCGATTGCGTTCGGCCAGGGCGACGGCCTCCAGCACCCGGTCGACCGCGGTGACTTTCCAGGCAGGGCGCTCGCTGGCCAATGCCAGGGCAATCGCACCGCTGCCGGTGCCCAGGTCCAGGACCCGGGCCGGTGTGGCCGGCAACAACGCCAGCGCGGTTTCCACCAGCAGCTCGGTGTCGGGACGCGGGATCAAGGTATGAGGCGCGACTTCCAGGTCGAGTTTCCAGAAGCCCTGTTGCCCGAGGATATACGCCACCGGCTCGCCGGAGCGACGCCGCCGCAGGTATTCGGAGAACAGCAACGCTGCCTCACTGGGTACGATCCGCTCGGGCCAGGTGTGCAGGAAGCTGCGGGACTTGCCCAAGGCTGCGGCAAGCAACAACTCGGCGTCCAGCCGTGCCGTGGGCGAATCCGGCAACTCGGCGGCGCGTAACAGACTGGCGATGATGGTCATTTATTCACCTGTGCTTACTCGCCAATCGCCGCCAACTGGTCGGCCTGGTATTCGGCCAGCAACGGCTCGATCACCGCATCGACCCCACCGGCAAGGATCTCGTCCAGGGAATACAGGGTCAGGTTGACGCGATGGTCGGTGACCCGGCCCTGGGCGAAGTTGTAGGTACGGATCCGCTCGGAACGATCCCCCGAGCCCACCAGCAATTTGCGCTCACTGGCGATGGCATTGGCAGCGGCGCTGGTCTGCTGGTCGTTGAGCTTGGCCGACAACCAGGCCATGGCCCGCGCGCGGTTCTTGTGCTGGGAACGTTCTTCCTGGCACTCGACCACGATGCCCGAGGGCAAGTGCGTGATGCGGATCGCCGAGTCAGTCTTGTTGACGTGCTGGCCGCCCGCGCCGGAGGAACGGTACGTGTCGACCCGCAGGTCCGCCGGGTTGATCTCGATGGCTTCCTGCTCGTCCGGCTCGGGCAATACCGCCACGGTGCAAGCCGAGGTGTGGATGCGCCCTTGGGATTCGGTGGCCGGCACACGCTGCACACGGTGGGCACCCGATTCGAATTTCAGCTTGCCGTAGACATTATCGCCTTCGACCCGGGCGATGACTTCTTTATAGCCGCCGTGTTCGCCTTCGTTCTCCGAGAGGATCTCCACCCGCCAACCGCGACGCTCGGCATAACGCGAATACATGCGAAACAGGTCGCCGGAAAAAATCGCCGCCTCGTCGCCGCCGGTACCGGCACGGATTTCAAGAAACACATTGCGCCCGTCATTCGGGTCTTTGGGCAGCAGCATGCGTTGCAGGTTGCTTTCCAGTTCGAGCAACTGCTCCTTGGCTTCGCGCACTTCTTCCACGGCCATTTCGCGCATGTCCGGATCGCTGTCCTTGAGCAGCGCCTGGGCGCCTTCGAGGTCGTCCTGCACTTTAAGCAACTGTTTATAGGTGGCGACAATCGGCTCGACTTCCGCATATTCCTTGGAATAGGTGCGGAATTTGTTCTGGTCAGAAATGACTTCGCCGTCGCCCAGCAAGGCGGTCAGTTCTTCGAAACGGTCCTGGAGGATATCCAGCTTGTTGAGCAGTGACGCTTTCATTGCGGTTTTTTATCCGAAAAGCTATCCGGTGAGCCCTCACCGAGGGCAAAGAGTTCCTGGGCCATGGCCAGCGCATCGAGGCGGCCTTCGGCGGTCAGCTTCTTGAGCTGGACACTGGGGGCGTGGAGCAATTTGTTGGTCAGGCCGCGAGCCAGTTGCACCAGCACCTCTTCGGCACTGCCGCCGTTGGCCAGCAGGCGCTGGGCCTTTTGCAGCTCCTCGTCGCGCAGGCGTTCGCTCTGTTGACGATAGGCCTTGAGCACATCCACCGCCGCCAGTTCGCGCAGGCGGACCATGAAGTCGTCGGCGCCGATGGTGATCATCTCTTCCGCCGCCTGGGCCGCGCCTTGTCGGCTCTTGAGATTCTCGGCGACCACCTCGTGCAGATCGTCGACGCTGTAGAGATACACGTCGTCCAGCTCGCCGACTTCCGGCTCGATGTCCCGGGGGACAGCAATATCCACCATGAAAATCGGCTTGTGCTTGCGCAATTTCAGGGCACTTTCCACCGCGCCCTTGCCAAGGATCGGCAACTGGCTGGCTGTGGAACTGATGACGATGTCGCTGTGCACCAGCTCCGCGGGAATGTCCGACAACAGCACCGCATGGGCGCCGAACTGCTCGGCCAGGGTACTGGCCCGCTCCAGGGTCCGGTTGGCGACGACTATACGCTTGACCCCCAGGTCGTGGAGATGGCGGGCGACCAGGGTGATGGTCTCACCGGCACCGATCAGCAGCGCCTGGCTGCGTTGCAAATCGCTGAAGATCTGTTTCGCCAGGCTGACAGCGGCAAACGCCACGGACACCGGGTTTTCGCCGATGGCGGTGTCGGTGCGCACTTGCTTGGCGGCATTGAAGGTGGCCTGGAACAGACGGCCCAACAGCGGACCGACGGTGCCGGCCTCGCGGGCCACAGCGTAGGCCGACTTCATCTGGCCGAGAATCTGCGGCTCGCCCAACACCAGCGAATCGAGGCCCGAGGCGACGCGCATCATGTGACGAACGGCCGCATCGTCTTCATGCACATAGGCACTGGCGCGCAGTTCTTCGAGGCTCAGATCGTGATAGTCGGCCAGCCAGCGCAGAATCGAATCCGCCGAAACGTGATCCTGTTCTATATAAAGCTCGCTGCGATTGCAGGTGGAGAGGATCGCAGCTTCGCGGCTGTCGGTGAGTCGGCAGAGCTGCTGCAGGGCCTCAACCAGTTGCTCAGGCGTAAAGGCCACGCGCTCGCGGACGTCTACTGAAGCAGTCTTGTGGTTAATACCGAGTGCAAGGAAGGCCATTCAAGGTCGCTGATAGTGACGTGAAGCCGGCAATTGTCCTACTTCGTCAGATTCAGAACAACCACTCGATCTCTATCGCCCTGCCCTGGCTTGTAAATCGACGGGGCGGTTATGTTTGACCCAAGGCTTGTGTCATGATGATCCGACCGCAGGTTAGTCGTCCTCTTCCTATATGAATAGATCTTCCGCGTTGCTCCTCGCCCTTGCCTTGCTCAGCGGCTGCCAGTCCATGGCCCCCGTTTCGACGGACGGTACGCCGCCGGTCGAAGACAGCGTGCAGGCACCTGAAAAACCCAAGGTCTACGGCTCGTTCAGCGAAGAAACCATCTTCAGCCTGTTGAGCGCCGAACTGGCAGGCCAGCGCAATCGCTTCGACATTGCGCTGGACAACTACGTGACCCAGGCCATCAATACCCAGGACCCGGGAATCTCCGAGCGGGCATTTCGCATTGCCGAATACCTGGGCGCCGACCAGCCCGCGCTGGATACCGCGCTGATCTGGGCCAGGAATGCCCCCGATGACCTGGAAGCGCAGCGCGCCGCCGCCGTGCAACTGGCCCGGGCCGGGCGCTACGACGACTCCATGGTCTATATGGAGAAAGTCCTGCTGGGCAAGGGCGACACCCATTTCGACTTCCTGGCCCTGTCCGCCGCCGATACCGACCAGGAAACCCGCAACGGCCTGATGAAAAGCTTCGATCGCCTGTTGCAGCGCCACCCGAATAACGGCCAGCTGATTTTCGGCAAGGCCCTGCTGCTGCAACAGGATGGCGACACCCAGGGCGCCCTCACGCTGCTGGAAGACAACCCGCCGGAAGCCGGCGAAGTGGCGCCGATCCTGCTGCGTGCCCGCCTGCTGCAAGGCTTGGACCGCGGCGACGAAGCCTTGCCGCTGCTGGAAAAAAGCATCAAGAAATACCCGGACGACAAACGCCTGCGCCTCACCTACGCCCGCATGCTGGTGGAAAACAACCGCATGGACGACGCCAAGGTGGAGTTCTCCAGCCTGGTCCAGCAATACCCGGAAGACGACGAGTTGCGCTATTCCCTGGCGCTGGTCTGCCTGGAAGCCAAGGCCTGGGAAGAGGCCAAGGGTTACCTGGAGGACCTGATCGCCCGGGAAAGCCACGTCGACTCGGCCCATCTGAACCTGGGGCGCATCGCCGAGGAACGCAATGACCCTGAGAGCGCACTGATCGAGTACGCCCAGGTTGGCCCGGGCAACGACTATCTGCCGGCGCAGTTGCGCCAGGCCGATATCCTGATCGGCAATGGCAAGACCACCGAAGCCCAGAGCCGCCTCGCGGTGCAACGCGACTCCCAACCGGACTACGGCATCCAGCTGTACCTGATCGAAGCCGAAACGTTGTCGGCCAACAACCAGGGCAACAAGGCCTGGAATGTGTTGCAACAAGCCTTGAAGCAGTACCCGGACGACCTGAACCTGCTGTATACCCGCGCCATGCTGGCGGAGAAACGCAATGACCTGGCCCAGATGGAGAAAGACCTGCGCCTGATCATCCAGCGCGACCCGGACAACGCCATGGCCCTCAACGCCCTGGGCTACACCTTGTCGGATCGCACCACCCGCTATGACGAGGCCAAGGTGCTGATCGAACAGGCCCACCAGATCAATCCGGAAGACCCGGCGGTGCTCGACAGCCTTGGCTGGGTGAATTTCCGCCTGGGCAATCTCGACGAAGCCGAACGCCTGTTGCGCCAGGCCCTGGAGCGCTTCCCCGACCAGGAAGTCGCCGCTCACCTGGGCGAGGTCCTGTGGGCCAACGGCAAACAACGCGAAGCCCGGCAGATCTGGAGCAAGTTCCTCAAGGACCAGCCCGACAGTCCCATTTTGCGCAGCACCATCAAACGCCTGACCGGATCCGAGACTCTTTAAGATTATGTTTTTGCGCCATCTCATCGTGTTCAGCTTCATTGCCCTGCTCGCCGGCTGCGCGGGCTTCGGCGCCCGTGAATCCGTCCAGGGCCAGGGCAACCAGGCCCAATGGCGCGAGCACAAGCAACAACTGAGCGGCCTCGACGGCTGGCAGATCGACGGCAAGATCGGCATTCGCGCCCCGAAAGACTCCGGCAGTGGCACGCTGTTCTGGCTGCAACGCCAGGACTACTACGACATCCGCCTGTCGGGCCCACTGGGTCGCGGTGCGGCCCGCCTGACCGGTCGGCCGGGCCAGGTATCGCTGGAAGTCGCCAACCAGGGACGCTACGAGGCACCCACGCCCGAAGCGTTGCTGGAAGAACAACTGGGCTGGAAGCTGCCGGTTTCCCACCTGACCTGGTGGGTTCGCGGGCTGCCGGCACCGGACAGCAAAAGCCGTCTGACCCTCGATGCCGACAGCCGCCTGTCCAACCTGGAACAGGATGACTGGCAGATCGAGTACTTAAGCTATGCCCAGCAGAACGGCTATTGGCTGCCCGAACGCATCAAGCTGCACGGCAGCAACCTCGACGTCACGCTGGTGATCAAGCAATGGCAGCCGCGCAAGCTGGGGCAATGACATGAGCGCCGCACGCCTGACCCTGCCCTCCCCGGCCAAGCTCAACCTGATGCTGCACATCCTCGGTCGTCGTCCGGACGGCTACCACGAGTTGCAGACGATTTTTCAGTTCCTGGACTACGGCGACGAAATCACCTTTGCCGTACGCGACGACGGCGTGATTCGCCTGCACACCGAATTCGAAGGTGTTCCCCACGACGACAATCTGATCGTCAAGGCCGCCAAAAAACTCCAGGCGCAATCCGGTTGTACGCAGGGCATCGATATCTGGATCGACAAGATCCTGCCCATGGGTGGTGGCATCGGTGGCGGCAGCTCGAATGCGGCTACCACGCTGCTCGGTCTCAACCACTTGTGGCAGCTGGGTTGGGACGCGGATCGCCTGGCCGCCCTGGGCTTGACACTGGGCGCCGACGTGCCGGTTTTCGTGCGTGGCCACGCCGCTTTCGCTGAGGGCGTAGGGGAAAAACTCACCCCGGTGGACCCTGAAGAACCCTGGTACTTGGTACTGGTGCCGCAAGTCTCTGTAAGTACAGCAGAAATTTTTTCAGATCCACTGTTGACACGTAACTCTCCTCCCATTAAAGTGCGCCCCGTTCCCAAGGGAAACAGTCGAAATGACTGCTTACCGGTGGTAGCAAGGCGTTATCCAGATGTTCGTAACGCTTTGAATTTGTTAGGTAAATTTACCGAAGCAAAACTCACCGGAACTGGAAGTTGTGTGTTTGGGGGCTTCCCAAGCAAAGCTGAAGCTGATAAAGTCTCGGCCCTTCTGACAGAGACCCTTACAGGGTTTGTAGCAAAAGGAAGCAACGTTTCGATGTTGCATCGCAAGCTGCAAGACCTGCTCTAAAGGAATCGAGTGCTGGGCACTCGCAGCAACAGATACAGGGGCGTCGCCAAGCGGTAAGGCAGCAGGTTTTGATCCTGCCATGCGTTGGTTCGAATCCAGCCGCCCCTGCCATTTTCCTATACTCATCCAGGTATACCCTCAGCCTTCAGGTACTGCGCGTGTCCAAGATGATGGTCTTTACGGGGAACGCTAACCCCGATCTGGCTCGGCGTGTTGTACGTCAGCTGCATATCCCTCTCGGTGACATTTCTGTCGGTAAGTTTTCCGACGGCGAAATCACTGCCGAGATCAATGAAAACGTTCGCGGTAAAGACGTCTTCATTATTCAGCCGACTTGCGCCCCGACCAACGATAACCTGATGGAACTCGTCGTGATGGCTGATGCCTTCCGTCGCTCCTCGGCTACTCGTATCACTGCTGTTATTCCTTACTTTGGTTATGCCCGTCAGGATCGCCGTCCGCGTTCCGCACGTGTGGCAATCAGCGCAAAAGTCGTGGCTGATATGCTGACCGTAGTCGGCATCGACCGTGTCCTCACGGTTGATTTGCATGCTGACCAGATCCAGGGTTTCTTCGATATTCCCGTGGATAACATCTACGGCTCCCCGGTTCTGGTGGATGATATTGAAGATCAGCGCTTCGAAAACCTGATGATCGTGTCCCCGGACATTGGCGGCGTCGTGCGTGCACGAGCAGTTGCCAAATCCCTGGGCGTGGATCTGGGTATCATCGACAAACGCCGTGAGAAAGCCAATCACTCCGAAGTGATGCATATCATCGGCGACGTCGAAGGGCGCACCTGTATTCTGGTCGATGACATGGTCGATACCGCCGGCACCCTGTGCCATGCGGCCAAGGCCCTGAAAGAGCATGGCGCTGCCAAGGTCTTTGCCTACTGCACACACCCTGTGCTGTCGGGTCGAGCGATCGAGAACATTGAAAATTCCGTGCTGGACGAGCTGGTGGTCACTAACACCATCCCGCTGTCCGCTGCAGCACAAGCCTGTGTGCGTATCCGCCAACTGGATATCGCACCGGTTGTTGCCGAGGCGGTTCGCCGCATCAGCAACGAAGAATCGATCAGTGCGATGTTCCGCTAAGGGCCCTGCCCTTTCCAGGACATCTCGTTGACGAAAAGCGCCCCGCCCCGGCATTACCTGTCGGGGCGGGGCTTTTTTGCCCATATCGCCTTAAGCGCTGGTCGCAAGCGCTGGGGTGAATGTGGTTACTTTGGAGATACAACATGAACGATTTTACTCTGAATGCTGAAGTGCGTTCCGACCTGGGGAAAGGTGCGAGCCGCCGCCTGCGTCGTCTCGCAAGCCTGGTTCCAGCTGTAGTCTACGGTGGCGAGAAAGCCCCTGAGTCCATCAGCATGCTGGCCAAAGAAGTTGCCAAACTGCTCGAAAACGAAGCGGCCTACAGCCACATCATCGAGCTGAACATTGGCGGCACCAAGCAGAACGTCGTGATCAAGGCCCTGCAGCGTCACCCGGCCAAAGGCCACGTGATGCACGCTGACTTCGTACGCGTAGTCGCCGGCCAGAAACTGACCGCTATCGTGCCTGTGCACTTCGTTGGTGAAGCTGCTCCGATCAAGAAAGGCGGCGAAATTTCGCACGTTGTTTCGGAAATCGAAGTGACCTGCCTGCCGAAAGACCTGCCTGAATTCATCGAAGTCGACCTGGCTAACGCCGAAGTCGGCACGATCATTCACCTGTCCGACCTCAAGGCTCCTAAAGGCGTTGAGTTTGTTGCTCTGGCACACGGCGATGACAAGGCTGTTGCCAACGTCCACGCTCCACGTGTTGCTCCAGAAGCTACTGAAGAAGGCGCTGCAGAGTAATTTCACTCTGTCGCCGGAGTGGCCGGAAACATCGCGGACTGGAACGTAGCGAGACAGCGGGCGAGAACGCGAAGTTTACTTAACGGTAAATCCGCCATTTTCGTCCACTGCCGCAACACCGCCTGATTGCGACATCGTTATCCACACTCCAGGAAGGGCCCCTATCGTGACTGCCATTAAACTGATCGTTGGCTTGGGAAATCCAGGCGCTGAATACGAACAGACCCGGCATAACGCAGGGGCCCTTTTTGTTGAGCGCATCGCGCAAGCACAAGGCGTCAGCCTGGCAGCCGATCGCAAGTATTTCGGCCTGACCGGTCGCTTCTCGCACCAGGGTCAGGATGTTCGCCTGTTGATTCCCACCACCTACATGAACCGCAGCGGCCAGGCCGTAGCGGCATTGGCCGGTTTCTTTCGCATCAAGCCTGAAGAAATCCTGGTGGCCCACGACGAACTCGACCTGCCTCCGGGCGTTGCCAAGCTCAAGCAAGGCGGCGGCCATGGCGGTCACAACGGATTGCGCGACATCATCGCGCAACTGGGTAATCAGAATACCTTTCACCGCCTGCGGCTCGGCATCGGCCACCCAGGCGTTGCCAGTATGGTTTCAAACTTTGTCCTGGGTCGTGCGCCTCGCGCCGAACAGGAAAAACTCGATGCCAGCATCGACTTCGCCCTCGGCGTGCTGCCGGATATCCTCGCCGGTGAATGGAACCGCGCGATGAAAAACCTGCACAGCCAGAAGGCCTGACACTTATCCGAGGGGAAACACCATGGGATTCAATTGCGGCATCGTCGGCCTGCCTAACGTCGGCAAGTCCACCCTGTTCAACGCCCTGACCAAATCCGGTATCGCGGCCGAAAACTTCCCCTTCTGCACCATCGAGCCGAACAGCGGCATCGTGCCGATGCCCGATCCGCGCCTGGACGCCCTGGCGGCCATCGTGATCCCGGAGCGCGTGCTGCCGACCACCATGGAATTCGTCGACATCGCCGGCCTGGTGGCTGGCGCCTCGAAGGGTGAAGGCCTGGGCAACAAGTTCCTGGCCAACATCCGTGAAACCGATGCCATTGCCCACGTGGTCCGCTGCTTCGAAGACGAGAACGTGATTCACGTTTCCAACAGCGTCGACCCGAAACGCGATATCGAGATCATCGATCTGGAACTGATCTTCGCCGACCTCGACAGCTGCGAAAAACAGCTGCAGAAAGTCGCTCGCAATGCCAAGGGGGGCGACAAGGACGCCGTCGCCCAGAAAGCCCTGCTCGAGCAACTGATCGCTCACTTCACCCTGGGCAAGCCGGCACGCAGCCTGATCAAGAACATGGGCGCCGATGAGAAACAGATCATCCGCGGCTTCCACCTGCTGACCACCAAACCGGTCATGTACATCGCCAACGTTGCCGAAGACGGCTTCGAGAACAACCCGCTGCTGGACGTGGTGAAAGCCATCGCCGAAGAAGAAGGCGCGATGGTCGTACCGGTCTGCAACAAGATCGAAGCGGAAATCGCCGAGCTTGAAGATGGCGAAGAAAAGGACATGTTCCTGGAGGCCCTGGGTCTTGAAGAACCCGGCCTGAACCGCGTGATTCGCGCCGGCTATGAAATGCTCAACCTGCAGACCTACTTCACCGCTGGCGTAAAAGAAGTCCGCGCCTGGACCGTTCGCGTCGGAGCCACCGCGCCACAAGCCGCGGCCGTGATCCACACCGACTTCGAAAAAGGCTTCATCCGCGCCGAAGTCATCGCCTATGACGATTTCATCCAGTACAAGGGCGAAGCGGGTGCCAAGGAGGCGGGTAAATGGCGTCTAGAAGGCAAGGAGTACATCGTCAAGGATGGTGATGTGATGCACTTCCGCTTTAACGTCTAAGTTGCACGTAGTGTTGCGGGTGATGGTGTGTATATCCGTTATTTAGGTAACGGCTATACACACCACCCCAAACCGTTTCTATCGCACTCAAGAGATCAACAGCAGCCCAAAAATCATCGGCTCTTTGAAATCACGCCACCTATATACTGATTCAAATCGCGAAAATCCTTAACGCTCCAAGGATACGGCGATAGCTTCACACCATTCTCTCGCAAAGTCCTCGGAATCAAATCCCCATTGGGTCGCAGTATTATCGACGACACAATGACACCCGGATAATCACTCAGTCGTTTCTTGAAAGCGGACGTTGTAAGGTCAGGCGTAGGAGGATTGCTCTTATGAGCCAACGGCCCCGTCCCCTTGATATCCGCCCCATGACACATGGCACATCTCTGTAGATAGAGATTTTTCCCATTGGCATTATCCGCAAAGGCCAGTGATGTTTGAATGAGCGATAAAAACCCTAGCGAAGCGATGACTGATATTTTCATTATGCTTTCGGCACATGCCAATTTTTATGGGTGCAACTCCCTGCGGGAACAAACTCACTCCCACAGGTTTTAGATGCCGGGATTGTTAACCGCTCGCACAATCCGACTAGAACAGATAGCCCATGTAGATCGCCGCGCCACCACCGGCCTGCAGGCCAGCGTTCACCCCGGCCATGACCACCGCGCCCTTGGCCGAGCGTGCCAGTTGCCGGTTGACCGTGGTCGAAGCGATGAGCGAGGTGGCCGGGTTGGAGCTCAGGGCCACCGATAGCGCCAGCAACTTGGGATCGAGCCCGAACAGCAGCGCTGTCGCCGAACCGCCGATCCCCAAGCCCACGCCCACTTCGGTATACATGCAAGGGCCGGTGATATCGTCACTGGTCAGGTCGCGGTCGACCAGGGCGTCGCTGACAAACACCTTGCCGGTGCTGGGAAACGCCTCTGCCGCACCGGCCGCAGCCACACCCTTGCCCTTGATCTGGATATTGATCTTGCCGAAGCGCGGCAGCCTGGCGCCAAATCCGACACCCACGCCGACCCCGCCATAGCGGTAGCTGACGTCTTCGCCCTGGGGCGAGCGCAGGATAATCGAGCCACCACTGCCCGCCACCATGACCACGGTCAGGCCACCACCGCTAGCGGTCTGGTACTGCCAGCGACTTTCATTAACCGGGAGTGGGATGTTGTAGCTCATACGTTCAAAGTCCTTTATGTGAATGAACCGCATCGCGACCGCGTTGGCGGGTAGCTTTCAGCAGGCCGACAAGGGTGAACACCAGGCCGATAAAACCCAGTACACCGGAAGTGCCCCACAGTGCCGCCGGGGCATCGACGATGGCGCTGGCCGTCGGCTGCTCGGGCAGGTAATGCACCCGCACCGGCTGGTCCTTCTGATAGCCGAAGATAAAGCCGCCCTGGGGGTAGGAAATTTTTTCACCACTGACGGTGGTGAAGGCGATCTCGGGATGCGAACCACCGGCATTCAAGTGGCTGACGATGCCATCGACGGTCTGTGCCCGGGCGAGGAAGTCGCGACGGTCGAGGGTGAGATTGACGGCAATGCCCAGCAAGCCAATGCCGATCAGCGCAAAAAGCAGGCCCAGCAGTATCGTCCCGGTGCGTGACGGGGGGTTGTTAGCCATAGCTTGTCCCGGTATTCGTCCATGAAAGAAGACGCTCAGGGTAACAAGAAACCCTCGTGATGTGGCATCCCCCCCTTATGTGGTTTGACTGGCCAACGGTAAACTCACCACGAACTCACTCCCCTGGCCATCCCCCGAGCTCTTGCCGGTCACCGTGCCACCGTGGCTTTCGACCAACTCGCGCACCACCGTCAGACCGATGCCCAGGCCAGCGCCATTGAAACCGACGGCGTGAACGTCCTGCACAAACGGCTCGAAAATGAACGGCAGCGCCTTGGCCGAGATACCGATGCCGGTATCGCGGATGCTGAGTTCCACCGTGTCGATTTCGACGGTGACCGAAAGTACGACGGTCCCGCCTGCGGGGGTGTACTTGGCCGCGTTGCCCAGTAGATTGCCGAGAATTTGCGCGAGCCGCACCGGATCGCCGTTCACCGACAAGGCACACTCGGGCAGCTTGGTGCTGAACAGCAAATTCCCGGCGAGCATGACCGGTCGACAGATATCCATGGCCTCATGAATGATCTGAAGCAGATCGACCCTGTGACAATCGAGACGAAGCTTGCCAGTCTTGACCCGAGAGACGTCAAGCAAGTCTTCGACCAACCGGGACATATGCCGCACCTGGCCTTCGATCAACTTCTGCATGCGCGGCAGTTCCTCGCTGGGCACCCGCGCCAGTCGGCCGGCAATCATGCTGATGGGGGTCAGCGGATTACGCAATTCATGGGCCACCAGGGCGAGGACGCTACGCTGGCGCTCCAGCGCGCGTTCGGCCGAGGCCTTCAGATGTTGCGCGCTGAGGGCGGCGATGACCAATAGCTCATTGGCTTCGCGCATATCCAGATACAGCTGTTGTTGTTCTACTACCTGCGTATTTTTTGGCTTTTCAGCCTCGGACTGGGCCGACAGGATCGCCAGGACCAACTGCTGATTGGCCTCGATCAACTGCTCGATCTGCTGCTTATCGGCCAGTTGAGTGTTGGCGTCGCGTAGCTCCTTCTGCAAGGCCGCCAGCACCGCCCGCGCCTCGACGGTTTTCTGGCCAAGCAGGAACAGCTCGCGAGCGACCGTGGCCATCGCTTGCTCATTCTTGCCATTGGCCTCATCCATGATTTTGGCTCATCCACTGCCTTTGACAGCCAGTTGCCGAGTTGGCCGGCCACCGAGCAATCCTTCTTGATCTGGCAACATTTCGCCGATCTGCAAACCGTTATCGTCGATGCGATACAGGCGTAGCTCATCGGAGTGGGCGCTGGCCCGCACCTTGACCACGGCCATGATGCGCAATAGACGACTCTGCACTTCAATGTAGCGCTGAACGATGATGGCGTCGGTGAGAAAAGCTGTGCCGTAAGGGCTGAAACGCAGGTCGGTGTAACGGTCCTCCAGCTCCGAGGTCAGCAGGACACTGACACCCGCGCTGGTCAACGCGGTGACCATGCGCGAGAGTGATTCACGAAAGTCCTCGCGGAAGGTCGGCGCCAGCGCCAGTTCGAAACCCGACAGCGAATCGATGACCACCCGAGTCGCTTTCAGGCGGGCGATCTCGCTCAACAGCAACTGCACGATTTCATCGATGGACAGGTCCGGAGCGCGGCTGTCCACCAGCCCAACCTTGCCGCATTGAATCAAGTTGGCCAGGGTGGCGTTCTGGGAGTGATTGGGCCGTTGTTCGAACACCGCGATCACGCCGGTTTCGCCATTTCGCGCGCCTTCGGCGAGGAAAGATGCCGCCAGGATGCTCTTGCCCGAACCGGATGGGCCGGCCACTAACAAGGAATAACCGCACGGCAACCCACCGCCCAGCATCTCATCGAGCTGCGGCACACCCATGGCCAGGCGCTTGATGGGGAACTCCAACGGTGCTTCGACCGGGTTGAGGGGCGCGGGGGCAAAGACCTTGATCCCCGACGAGGCGATACGGAAAGTGTGCAACCCCGGCAGTGTCGGTTGGCCGCGCATCTTCATGATTTCCATCTTGCGCACCATGGAATTGCGCTGAACGCTCTGGCGCAACCAGATCAGCCCATCGGCCACGGTGAAAATCGGGTTGGTATCGGTTTCGGTGAAATATTCACCGATCAGGAACGTCGTGGCCTGCCAGGTGGTCATCAGCATGCCCAGTTGCTGGACGAACTGCGGCAGGTTGTTATTCGGGTTGTCCTGGGTCTGGCTCGCCAGCACCACCGAACGGAACGAATCCACGAACACCAGCGCCGGGGAGTGAGCCTCCACCTCGCTGACAATGCGCCGCAGCACTTCGTCCAGGTCCCCGGCCAGGGTGTCGTCAGCCAGGTTGACGTAGCGGATCGACTGGTTGATCGCCTCGCTGTCGAAGAAATCGAACTGCTGCTGGTAGCGCAGCATCTTCAGCGGCGGTTCGCCCAGTACAGTAAAAAACAGCGCGGGACGCTCGGGGGTTGCCAGGGCAAACATCATCTGGTGCGCGAGGGTGGTCTTGCCGCAACCGGGCGGACCGGCGATCAGATTGAACGAAAACTCCGGCAATCCTCCGCCCAAGACCTCGTCCAGCCCTGGCACGCCGGTGGCCAAGCGGTTGATAGTCACTTTGGTGCTCATGGCGAATTTTCCTGCGAAGGGGTGTCGCTCAAGGAAGGTTCCCACACGCCACGAAGCAAACGTGCGGTGAGCGAAGGCCCGATCAACGTGGTCAGCAACTCGTAGAAGATGGTCAGCAGCATTTCACCGAAAAACAGCGCATCGGCTTCACTTTGCTCAACGAGTACGGATTTAAGGGCAGTCAGGACCTGGCCGGCCTGCACCCTGTCGCAGGGGCCGGTCAGACGCGGATGAGTGGACCCACACAGATGCAAGCTGCGGCGATAGAGCGCGGCAACTCCTTGTTGACCAATGACGGGCGTGAGGGCCGCCTCTATATCCTGCAGAATTGAAATGATCGCGTGGGCGGTCTTTGCAATGTCAGCGTTGGGGCCAACGCGGTGCGTCAGAGAAGCTACGATCTGACGGCTCTCTTCGCTTAGCGTGGACATGGCTAACTGTTATCCGATGGGCAGGTATGGATAGTACACCCTCAGGAGCCTTATCGAGGCCCTCTCGGACAAAGCACTGCAATTGCGATCAATTACGGTCAGTCAAACCGCCCCGGCCAAGCGCAGAAACAGAAAATCCCCGTCAACATTGGCTGATACGGGGATTTTGCGTCATTACATTGCAGATTCGCCTGGAGCCGGCTGGGGAAAATTCATTAGCCTCTTTTGACTTTAAAGCGACCCAGCACACGTTGCATCAGTGAGGCCCGCTCCGAAAGATCCTTGGCTGCCACTGCGCATTCTTGTGAGTTGGACTGGTTTTTCTGCGTCACTTCATCGATCTGTTCCAAGCCGATGCTGGCCTGCTGCAAGCCGGAAGCCTGCTCGCTGGAGGCCTGGTAGATCAGCGAAACCAGGTTGGAAACCGCGCTGGTTCCACTGACGATGTTCTTCAGTGATTCGGCGGTCCGGCCGGCGATGATCATGCCACGCTGAGTCTTGCTCGATGAATCGGCGATCAGCGCGGCAGTCTGCTGGGCGGCCTCGGCACTGCGGGCGGCCAGGCTGCGCACTTCGTCGGCGACCACGGCAAAACCGCGCCCGAGCTCACCAGCCCGGGCAGCCTCGATCGCCGCGTTCAAGGCCAGCAGGTTGGTTTGTGCGGCGATGTTGTCGATGGTGGTGATGATCGCAGTGATGTCCTTGCCCGAGTTGTCGATTTCGGCCATGGCGGCAATCAGTTCGCTCATCAATTTGTCGCTTTCCCCAGCATCGGCCCGCGAGGCCTGGGATTGCTCATCGGCCTTCTTGGCGTTGGCGGCATTGTCCCGGGTCTGGGCGGCCATCTGCGTCATCACCGCGCTGATTTCGGTGATGGACGAGGCGGAATTGGAAGCTCCGTCGGAGAGTGACTGACTCAAGTCGGTGACCTGCGCCGAGCTGCCGGTGATCTGGGTGGCGCTGATTTGAACCTCGGAAATCAGCTGGTTCAGGTTGCTGACCATTTTCTCCAATGACTTGCCAAGGGTGTCATGGGGCGAAGACAAGCGGACCTCCAGATCCAGGTCACCTTCGGAAATACGCTCGGCCACCCGCACCTGCCGTTGCAGGCTTTCAGACATGTCGTTGAGGGCCGCAGACAACTGCCCGACTTCATCTTCGGATTTCTGCACCAGGCGACGAGAGAAATCCCCCAGGCTGATGGTGGCGGCCAAGGCGGCGGCTTCGCGAATCGGCCCAACGATTTTTGCCGCGGCATACCACAGGGCAGCCAGGGCCAACAACGAAATGACCAACCCTACCGATACCTGCCAGATGCTGTTGTTGAGGCTGCGCGCTTGCAGTTCCTGCTCCAGGGCGATGGCCTGGCTCATGACCACAGCCTTGGGCAGGCGAATCAATACCGCCCAGGGCTTGCCCGTGCGACCGAGCGCAATGGGCATCAGCACTTCGATGTTCTGTGTTTGCGCATTGAGCAGGCCATCACCCCGACCGCCCTGGATATCGCGGAGCACTTTTTCCCATGAGTCCGGCAACAACGCCTTGATCGGCTGGCCAATCAGGTCAGTCCGCTGGCTGTCCGCGACCACCAAGCCCTGGTTACTCAAGATCGAGACCGTGCCTTTGCCGCCGTAGAGATCGGCAGACATCTGCTCGCTGAGTTTCTGGATAAACGCGATATCGAAGTCAGCCCCGACCACGCCGTAGAACTTGCCGTTGGATACGATGGGCACCGACAAGGTGGTCAGCCAGACGTTTTTTCCCTGGACCACATAAGGAATGGGGTCGAGCACGCTTTCCTTGAGGGTGTCGCGCGGGCCGCTGTACCAGCCGCCCTTGGGCACACCGTTGGGATGGCGGTCCGGGGAGTCATACTCGACCAATGGTTGCACCGCGATGTGGCCATCGGCGCTGCGCGTCCAGTAAGGCGTGAAGCGCCCGGTCAGCGGGTTATTGCCATCCTCTGCATTGCGGAACGCCGGATCCTGCCCGTCCAACGCATTCGGTTCCCAGCAGGAATAGGTGCCGTTGAAGTCCGGGTTATCCTTGAGGACGCTGAGCAGTACGCTGTTGATCTGTTCACGGCCCAATGCCAGCGGGCTTTGCGAGGCCTTGCTGGCGGCAAAGGCATTGGCCATGGTGCGGGCTGCATCCAGCGCATTCTGCAACTTGGCCTGGATGGCGTTGGCCCGGGACTCGGCCAGGTTCTGGATTTCCCGGATCGCTGATTTTTCAACCAGTGCGCTGACCTCGGTCGAAACATATTGCTCGTTGGCCCGGGCGCTGAAGAGCCCGTAGACAATCAGACTGATGGATGAAACAAACAGGCATACGCCTGCCGTGACACAAATGCGTGCCTGCAATGACTTGAACTTCATATCATTCCCCGCCTGATTCTATTTATGGCCAACGTCAAAAGACGGCAGCATCTAACGTATGCACGACACGGCATCACAATCGATCACGGCTGCTACGCCGTCCCCGAGGCAAACACCTTGGAAGAACTTGGCGATACAGCTATTTATAAGAATTTCAATATGGCAGATGGGGGGCGCAACCCCTGTCCGCCCGCAGCGCAGAAGAGGTCATCAAACCAAGAATCGAAGGCCTTATGTCCGGGACAATAAGGGCGATAGCTGGAAAGAATGTGAAAACCTGCTTTTTCAGTCACCACAGGGGTCACCCTTGAATAATGCTGCAGATTCCCTTCTAACCATTAACCACAACAGCAAATTAACACGACCAACCTTTATACAAATACCCACTTAAGGCTTATACAAACCAGTACTTTAGTCGCAACAGCAACGTGCTCATCAAGTACAAGATTCACAGCGTTTCAAGTGTTGGACTCACTCCTTGCACGGCACTGGCCACCACCGCGCAAAAGGGAGGGCTCAGGCAAGATATGGGCGCCGGGCTACACTCCATGCGCGCCCAGCAAGGCGCAACGCTCGAACGCCTTCTTCCGCATAGATAGGGAGATTCTCATGCACCGTCTCGCAAACCACGGATATACGAAGAGACCCGCCCCCGCCATTTGTGCAGTGCTGCCAGCCACTGGCGACATTGAACGGCACCTCCCTGGCTGAGCATTCCCTCGGCTACCTCAAGTCCGGGAACGATTGATTCGCTCCGGGACTTCGCAACCCGACACTTGAAAAGACTTCCCGATCAATGCATCGGCGTAGCAGGCACCGGCGCGCCGGACTCTTGGGAGCGCAGCCGTACCCATGCACTGCGCGCCCTCACGTGCGCAAACAACCGCAAGGCGTCCACCCAATGTCGTGAAAAGGAGATCCACATGAACAACCTGAGCGATATAACGCTGGCAACATCCACCAACCCCAGCGCCTTCCTCACGGTCCCGCTCGGCGATCCGGTCCAGGCTGACAACGGCAACATTCCACCCAACACGCGGATGCTGCCCGGCCAGTGGGCGGCAGCGGCCGACAACGGCTATGTGTTGCTGCTGCAGCCTGACGGCAACCTGGTGCTGTACCAGGTCGTCACAGGCCCCGTGGCGGCCAACAGCTCGTTCACCGGTAGCGCGATCTGGGCCACAGGCACCAACAACGGTGCCTACTTCGATGTCCAGACCGATGGCAACCTGGTCCTGGGTACCAGCGACGGCAACGTGGCATGGTCACCCTACACCAACGGCATCGACCCACAGGAACTGCTCGTCCAGACCGACGGCAACCTCGTGCTGTACAACACCCTCAACCAAGCCTGCTGGGCCTCAAGCAGCAATCACTATCAGGTTTGGCCGCCGACTCGCTGGGTCAATGTACAAAGCCGCCTCGTCGCACCCGAGAAAGGCGTGCCCTTTGTACTCACCGGCAGTTCCGACGGCGTGACGCTGAGCCCTTTCGTGGCCGGTTCGCCCAACCAGATCTGGCAAGTCACCGCCGATGGACGGCTGCTCAGTGGCCTGCTCGCCGGGTTGGTGCTGGGTCAGGATGCCGGCAGCAGTACGCCAATCAACACCACGCAGAGCGTACCCGTCCCGGTCGAGCAGACCTGGCTGTGGGGAACGGGACTCGGCCCCACGGCCATCCAGAACAGCGCGTCGAATCAGTATCTGAGTGTCGATATCACGGGGGGCTCGGTACAGATGCAAGACACCGACACCTCGAGCCAATGGTACTTCATGCCTACCACGCCTCTGGACAGCATCATGGCCTTGCCGGCGTCCGACCCGGCCTTCCCGGCCTTTACACCTGACCAACAGGCTGTCTATGACTGGATCAACAACAAACTGGCGGCCATGAACAATCAGCCCCATTTGATCCTGCGCGAGCAGTACACCAACGGCGCCAGCACCCTGGACAATTACCGGCAAGACATGCTCGGCCTGGACTACAGCGCGTTCCCACCGCAAGTCTGGCACCCCGTAGTGGACCAGTTGAAGTTGGAGCTCAGCGCGGCGAGCGCCGTCAACAGCCTGTTCGCCTGCTACACCAGTTTCCACACCCTGTTGTTCGAAGACCAGGGAGCGTTGCTCTCCGAACTGGGCCTGGATGCTAGCTTCGAGGACGGTGACTCGACCAACATCGGCGGCATCATCCTGGCGGTGCTCTCGGGCGTCATCTACACCGTGCTCTCGGCTGAAACGATGGAAGGCGACATCAATTATTTCGCCGTCGCGGCCAACGTTCTCCAGAGCGGTATCAATGTGGCGGTCGCGGCCCAGACCTCGAACGTTTCTCCCAGCCTGTTCCAGGTAGCCTATGCCGACCTGTGGGGACAATTGAGCGCTACCTTCGAAGGGTTGCTGGACACGTTCGGCACCATGGAATCCACGATACTGACCGACTGGGCCAAGCTGAAAATCACCTATACGCTGATCGCTTCCACTGCGCCCGACGGGTTGTTCTGGAACTCCGGTGAAACTGGAAATATGGTGAAAGCCGCCAAGCAAGGTTACGTGCTGTCGGTGATGCAGATGCTGCTGCCGGCCAAATACCAGATCTACCAATACCTGGACGTCAACAACAACCCCATCGACGGTGTGCCCGCCTATGCGCAGTACATCACACCCGCGATCGACGGGACGTACTTCAAATACTGGATCGCCGATTCAACGGATTGGTCAATCTATCCGCAAGAAATCGCGCTCACCCAAGTCTGGGACAACGGCGGCTCGAAGGACGACTTCTTTAACAACAGGAACGGTTGGGCATTCGCCATGACGCGGCCCTACACCTACAGCGGCAACGCCGCCAATTACCTGGTAATCGCGCTTACCAACCTGAGCCCGAACACGCTGGTGGCCACGGTGTTCAATCCGTCCCCCACCTCCGCAGGGCCGTCCCCACAAACCCTGTATCCCTACGAGACCGTGTTGATCGAGGCCGAAGCAGCATTTCCTGGTGGCGTAGCGATCACGCTCTCGATCTTCGACCCTTCCCGTGGCAACTACTTCGACGAGCCAATCGCCTCGTTCGATGCCTTTCAGGATTACTCTGGGTTTGCGGCCGGTAATGTGCGCACCGCCAACGCCACGACGGCGGGCGATTATCAACTGTCGACTCCACTGTGCAACTCGGGCGGGTACAAGCAATACCCCGGCGCCATCCAGGCCAGTATCTACCGTCCTTGAGGGGTGAATCGCAGGCATGAGGAGCGGGAATTGCGCTCGAAGAAAAAGCCGTGTTGACAGGCGGGCTTGCTCCGAAGGCGCTGGGTCGGTTTGCAATGATGTTGGATGTGCCGACGCCTTCGCGAGCAAGCTCGCGTTGGCGTCGGCTCAGCTACATGGACCTTCGCGCCTCAAGCCTTTCGAGTCCTCGGCAAGAAAATCGCCAACACCCCGAACAGCGGCAGGAACGAGCACAACCAGTACACATACTCGATGCCACGGATGTCCGCCAGGTGCCCCAGCAGCGCGGCGCCAATCCCGCCGAAACCGAACATCAGCCCGAAGAACACGCCGGCGATCATCCCGACGTTGCCCGGTACCAGCTCCTGGGCATACACCACGATGGCCGAGAACGCCGAGGCCAGGATGAAGCCGATGACCACGCTGAGAATGCTGGTCCACAACAGGTCAACGTGAGGCAGGATCAGGGTGAACGGTGCCACGCCGAGGATCGAGAACCAGATCACCGCCTTGCGCCCGATCCGGTCGCCAATCGGTCCGCCGAAGAACGTCCCCGCCGCCACTGCCCCGAGAAACAGGAACAGGTGCAATTGCGAAGAGGCCACCGACAAGTCGAACTTCTCGATCAGGTAGAACGTGAAGTAGCTGGTGAAACTGGCCATGTAGAAATACTTGGAAAACACCAACAGCCCCAATACCACCAGCGCACTCAAGACCCGGCCTTTGGATAAGCCATGCGTGGCCGCTTGGCCTTGCTTGAGCTTGAACAAGTTCAGGTGGTTGGCGTACCAGCGGCTGATGCGGTACAGCACGAACAGCGCTAACAGGGCGAACAAGCCGAACCAGGCCACATTACCTTGCCCATAGGGAATGATGATCGCCGCCGCCAGCAGCGGGCCGAACGCTGAGCCGGCGTTACCGCCCACCTGGAACGTCGATTGCGCCAGCCCATAACGGCCGCCCGAGGCCAATCGCGCCACCCGCGACGCTTCCGGGTGAAAGGTCGACGAGCCAATGCCGATCAATCCCGCCGCCAACAGGATCAAGGCAAAACTGCCGACCATGGACATCATCACAATGCCGATCAACGTGCACACCGTCCCGGCCGGCAGCAGCCAGGGCTTGGGGTGCCGGTCAGTGTGATAGCCGACCCAAGGCTGCAACAAAGAGGCGGTCAACTGGAACGTCAGCGTGATCAAGCCAACCTGAGTGAACGTCAGGCCATAGCTGTCCTTGAGCATTGGATAAATCGAGGGCAGCACGGCCTGGATCAAGTCGTTGATCAGATGCGCCAGCGCCACGGCGCCGATGATCCGCATGACCAACGGGCTGCTTTGCGCAGTGGCGGCAACGACTGGGATCTCGGCCTGGGTATTGCTGATAGTCATGGGAGTTTCCATACGACAGAGGGTGCACACGGGCAAGTGCGTCAATGTGCCATTTTTCGGTGCAGCCAGGCTATCCCCTTAGCTAGCTATCGACCTCGAAAAATTGTCGAAATCCAAGGTGATAGCCCAACGCCATGGTCTGAATCTTGCCTTGTTAACGGTCTACAACACGGCTCCTTACAAAGGGGACCGAGAATGGGAAGTTTCGCTACAGAGCTGGCCTACCGAGCCGATTTGGACAAACTTTCGAGGCCTTTTAAAAGAGCACCTGTTTCGACACTTGTGTAGAAACGCACAAAAATAGTGCAAGGGTGTTCAGGGGAGTATGGGCATGCAGGCTTTTTTATCACCTGGAATCAGGTTGTTGGGGCATTTCGGCTTCGCCCGCAAATTCCAATTACTGTTCCTGCTTTTTATCCTGCCGCTCATGGGCAGCCTATGGCTTATCGGCCAGGACTATCGCGACAAACTCAGCCTGATTTCCGGGGAACGCGCCGGGGTGCGCCAATTGCTGGCCCTGGATAACCTGGACAACCTGCTCACCGCGCAGCGCAACCGCGCAGCCCGCTGGCGTGCCACCGAAACCAATCGGCAGCCGACACCCGCGACGCTGGCCGCCATGGCAGCGTATGACGCAGTGCAACCGGCCCTTACCCAGGCCGCCAGTGACCTGGGCAACGCCCTGCAAACCGAAGGCGCCGAAGCCGATACCCTCGCCCGCTATCAAGCCCTGCAAACCAGCCTCAACGGTCTGGATTCGAAAAGCCTGGGCAGCGTGGGCTGGTGGCCGGATGGCTACGACCGCTTCACCGCCGCCCTCAGCGCCCTGCAAGCCTTGCGCGAACAGATGGTCATGGACAACCGCCTGACCCTCGCCTCCTGGCTGGAAACGTATTTGCTGACTCAGATTTCCACCCAACAGACGCCGGACCTGATCGAACGGGTCGGTCGCCTGGCCAGCGTTGGACAAGCCTCCGTGGTATCAGGCCAGTTCACGTTGCAGAGTCGCCTGCAACTGCGGGACCTGCGCAGCCGTATCGGCGACGCCCGGGACCAGTTGGTCAAGACCGGAGCGCTGCTGGAAACCCGCCTTCCCAGCGATCTGCAAACCTGGGCCGGACAATACCAGGGCAGCCTCAAGCGCTTGGATGCTGGCCTGAAAGTGTTGGATGACGGCGTGTTCGGCGGTTCCATCAATCTCAAGCCCGAAGACTTCGAAAAACACATGGACGCCCTCCTCGTCGACCTGGCGACCCTGCGGCAACAGTCACTGGTGGCACTGGATAAGCGGCTGGACCACTACCACGGTTCGGCGATTCGCCAGTTCACCCTGGTGGCGACGGTACTGGGCTGCCTGCTGCTGGCGGCGCTGTATCTTTTTGTTTGCCTGCAAGCGTCGATCCGGCGCAGCGCCAGCGGCATTACCCTGCTGGCCGAAGCCCTGCGCGACGGCAATCTCAGCCTGCAAGTGCCGGTGCAAGGGCGCGATGAACTGGCGGCCATCAGCACCGCTCTCAACGTCGCCGTGGTGCAATTGCGCAACAGCCTGCTGGGGGTCGACCACGAAACGTTGCAGTTGAGCAACGCTGTACGCACCCTCAATACCCATTCCAGCGGCGCCCTGGGCGAAGTCGAGGCCCAGCAGATGCAGATCAGCCAGATCGCTGCCGCCGCGACACAACTGGCCGCCACCTCCCAGGGCGTGGCAAAGAGTTGTGAACAGGCCTCCGATAGCGCCCAGCAGACCCGCCGCATCGCCACCGACAGCAGCCACGACAGCCAACGCACCACAGCCAGCATCCAGCAGCTCAACCAGCGCCTCAACGAAACCGCCGCCGCACTGGGGCGGGTCAGCGAACAGGGGCAACAGATCCAACTGGTGGTCGATACCATTCGTGGCGTGGCCGAGCAGACCAACCTTTTGGCCCTCAATGCCGCCATCGAAGCCGCTCGCGCCGGGGAACAGGGCCGTGGTTTCGCGGTGGTGGCCGACGAGGTGCGCAGCCTGTCGCAACGCACCCAATCCTCCACACAACAGATTGCCGCCACCGTCGACAGCCTGCGCGCCACGGTCAACGAAGCCGTCAGCCTGATGGAAGCCGCCTGCGGCCAGGCCCAGACCGACGCCCAAGCCGTCACCGGTCTTGGCGAACGGCTGGGAGAAATTGCCAGCGCGGTGCAAAGCGTCACCGATACCCTGGCGCAAATCGCCACCGCCGTGGATGAGCAAGCCAGCACCGCCGACGAGGTCAGCGGCAATATCCAGCAGGTCGACCAGGCAGCAATGCGTTTGCTTGAAGGCGCAAGGGCCGTGAACCTGGCGGCGGATACCCTGAGCCAGGGAAGCCGGGCTCTGAGTGCCAACACCGGGAGATTTCAGCTCGGTTGATAGCGATTTGCAGCGAGGATTGTTAAGCGGTTGAAAGCGCAGAGAAATATTTCAGATTTACGCTTGACACATCTTCGTTACCGGCGAATAATGCGCGCCACTTGGCTACATAGCTCAGTTGGTTAGAGCATAGCATTCATAATGCTGGGGTCCGGGGTTCAAGTCCCTGTGTAGCCACCAAGTCCTGTTCAACGATGTTTTCGAACGTCTTTGAACAACAAGAAGCCCGCCTAGTGCGGGCTTTCTTGTATCTGGAAATCCATTCCGCTCTACGCGCATCCTTCACATCCTGTATGCCCCCCATGTCTGCCTCAGTAGAAAGCATACATGGATGAAGCGCAGCGATATCAAACGCCGTCCCCTCTCCGATAGCCGCCAAGAAAGCTAGGAAAGCTGCGGAGATAGAAGCCACAAACGACCCCCTCGAGGCCTTGGCTCGTAAATGGCATTCCTCTCGCTTGGGCGGCTGGGATCTCGACACAGCGAAGAGGATTCTCGGAGCCTTGGAACGTCACGTGTTCCCTTCTCTAGGAAAACGTTGATGAGGGACGTCTAAACGCCCCATGTCGCAGAGGCGAAGCTCATAGAAAGCCTTACGCCTTGAAAAAATCACAACACTGGAGATAATGATAAGAATTATCATTCAGTACACTCCAATGACCCACATTGCGCTCGCTTCTTCCAGTGCTCGGCAGACGGTTCTGCACAGTCTTTTTGGCGACCATCATGGTTGGTTGCTGAGTCGCCTGCGGGCGCGGCTTGGTTGTACTCATGATGCCGCTGACATGGCTGCCGAAGTGTTCGTTCAGGTTGTCGCTTTACCTGAGCCGCAGGCGATACGCGAACCTCGGGCGTTGCTTACGACCATTGCCAAGCGACTGATGTACGACAGTTGGCGACGGCGCGATCTGGAGCGTGCTTATCTGGAAGCGTTAGCGTTGCAACCTCAAATGTTTGAGCCCTCTCCCGAAGTACGTGCTTTGGCGATTGAAGCGCTCCTTGAAATCGATGCCTTGCTCGCCGGTCTTTCTGCGCGAGCCCGTACTGCATTTCTGTGCAGTCAGGTGGACGGAATGAAGTACGCCGACATTGCCGAGTTGATAGGGGTCTCGACCATTCGAGTACGTCAATACGTGGCCAAGGGTTTGAAACTGTGCTGCCAGAATCTGATGCGCAAATGAAGCACACACGCTCCGCAGTCGATGAAGCTATCGAGTGGACGGCCTGTATGCGCTCAGGCGAAGTCATGGCCGACGAACAAAAGGCGTTTGACGCCTGGTTTGCCAACCCGACGAATGCGCAGGCATGGGAGAAAGTTCAGATCCATTTGGAGGCAACCTTCCCACCCCTCTTGCGTGGCTCGGACTCACAGGTACGCCGGGTGCTGCAAACCCCTGATCTGCAGCGACGTCGCTTGCTTCGTGGGGCGCTGGTGTTCGGCGGTGTCGGCATCGGTGCAACACTGATTGGCCGGCAGAGTACGCTGTTCTCTACTATCGGAGCCGATTTGCGGACCGCTACGGCCCAACGGGGTGATTTCAATCTGTCGGATGGCAGCAAATTGCGGTTGGATGCACGCAGCGCGGTGGATATCAATTTTACTGATAGCGAGCGCAGCCTGCTGCTGCGTGCCGGAAAGCTGATCATTGAGGTCAGTGACGACCCTCGGCCTTTCGTAGTGCAAACGTCCCACGGATTTGCACGCGGCGCTGGCGCTCGGTTCATGGTTTCGCTGCAGGGCGATTCGACCCATGTATGGGGCATGCGGTCCAGCCTCTGCATCGGTCGCCTCAACGATCGTTGTTCAGCACTCCAAAGCGGCGAAGGTGCCCGACTCGACTCGAAAGGCATCACGCCACTGGCGGCTAATCGTAAAGGTGAGAGCAGTTGGGAGAGCGGCAAACTAAGTGTGGATGACTGGGCGCTTGGGGAGGTGATCGAGGCATTGCAGCCTTACCGACGCGGGGTGATCCGCATCAGTACGGCAGCGGCCCGGCTTCGTGTTTCCGGCCTGTTCTCCTTGGATAACAGTGAGCGTGCACTGAACTCGCTGGAGCAGATTCTGCCCGTACGCATCGAGCAGTACCTGGGGTTCTGGACCCAGATCGAACTGCTCGGCTAAGTTTTTTTCATCTGCCCTGTATCGCTTTTTCAGTCTCGTTGGACATAGGCATTAACCGCTAATAAAAGCGCAGCCGCCAACACGGAGTTACCTATGTCCAATCGTTTTAACACTACGCGCAGGCTGACGTCTGTGTGCTTTTCTGTATTGCTGGCTCAAGGATACGCTTCGACCAGCTTTGCGGAGTCGGTTTCGACGCAAAGCCAATCGCTACAAAACTTCGACTTGCCAGCCGACTCCCTGGTGGCAACCCTCGACCGCATAGCCCGCCAAAGCGGTCACGAAATCGTGTATGTGCCGAATCTCGTTGCCGGGCTACGTGCTCCGGCCATCAAGGGAACAATGAATGCCGAGCGAGCGGCACAAATCGCGATTGAAGGCAGCGGATTGTCAGTACGCACGACCTCGGATGGAACCTTGACGCTGGACGCCCTCGGCAGCATGACGCTACCGGCACAGTCGATCGTCGGAATGCAGACCGAAGCACCCACCGTGTCGGTGGGTACCAAAGTCCCGTTGCGTCTTCGAGAGGTGCCGCAGACGATCAACGTGATTGGCCAGGAGCGTATTCAGAAGCAAAATCTCTATACCCTCGAAGATGCTCTGGGCAAGGTCGGTGGTGTAACCGTGCAGCGAATCGACGCCAGCCGTCTAAGTTTTTTCTCCCGGGGTTTCGAAATGACCTCGCTGCAATTGGACGGTACGCCGACCACCATGGACAACAGGGTGTTCCTGTCACCCGACCTGACCATGTATGACCGCGTCGAGGTACTCAAGGGCCCGTCTGGCAGCCTGACCGGTGCAGGCGGCCCCGGCGGTAGCATCAACCTGATACGCAAGCGACCGTTGGCCGAGGCAGCTGCTTCGGCGGAAATCAGCGCCGGTTCCTGGGACGACTATCGGGGCATGGTTGACGTCACCGGCCCGTTGACCGAGAGCGGTAATGTGCGGGGACGCCTGGTGCTCAGCGAGCACGACGAAGGTTACTACTACGACAGTGGCGGCAAGCGAGAGTCGAATCAAGTCTATGGCATTGTCGATATAGACCTGACGCCAGACACAGTCTGGACAATCGGTGCGAGCAATCAGAACACCGACATCCGTGGCGCCCAACGCTCCCTACCGGCCTATCGTTACACTAATTCAGCCGGTGAAGCCGCGATGTCACTGCCGAATGCATCGCGCAAGAACTTTTACGGTGAAGACTGGAACCGCGACTACTTCTGGAGTACCGCAGTTTTCACCGAACTCGAGCATCAGTTGGGCGATGGCTGGAAGACCAGGTTGTCGCTGCGGCACGCCGATAACAATTACGATTTGACACAGGCTTACGCACGTAATGGCGGCGGCATCGACCCTGCGGACAACTTGGTGTCAATGAACTCGATCATGTTCGATTACCGCGAGAAACAGGACGAGGCTGACGTATATGTCGATGGTCCGTTCAACTTCCTCGGGCGTGAACATACAGTGCTGGTGGGCGCCAACTATTCGCGCTCCGAGTTCGCCTCCAACGGCGGCTACTTTTCAAATTTCCTAGGGGACGTTGATCTCGTTAACCCGCAGCCCGACTTTGCCTACCCGGCCTTTCCTGATTCGGACAAGTTGCCGACCAGTGTTGCCAACACCCGCGCAAAAGCGCTTTACAGCAACATGCGCTTGAGCCTTTCCGACCCTCTGACGCTGGTACTCGGCGGGCGCGTGACCTGGCTTGAGATGCACCGCAGTCAGCACCAACCCGAGGCCGGCTCACCGTCGGAAAAAAGCGGCGATAGTGTGTCGCAGAAGTTCACTCCGTTCTACGGGCTGATCTACGACCTCAATGATAACTACTCGGTGTATGCCAACTATTCCGGCGTATTCCAGCCACAGGCTGTCAGCAATCTGGACATCAACAACAACATCATAAAGCCGCTGGAAGGCAAGCAACATGAACTGGGTATCAAGGGCGAATTCCTCGATGGCGCACTGAACGCCTCGTTGGCAGCGTTCCAGATCGAAGAAGAGAATCGCGCAATTCCGGATATGAACGATCCGAATGCACGGGCCGTGGTTGCCAGCGGCAAGGCTCGGACCCGTGGGTTCGAGGCTGAGCTGAGTGGACAGATGACTCCCGACTGGTTCCTCAGCGCGAACTTTACCCATACCTACAAACGCTATGACAGCCCCAACGAGCAGTTGCAGACCTACCTGCCGAAAAACATGTTGCGGGTGTGGAGCCTGTACAAACTGCCCGGCGAGTTGGAGAAGTGGAGTGTCCAGGGTGGCGTCAGCGTGGTCAGCGAGACCTATAATAAGCTGGATGTCCCTGGCATCGGCATGAACGGCACCAAACTCCGCCAGGGTGGATACGCTCTGTACGATGCGGGCATTGGCTACCAGATCACGCAAAACTTCTCCGCTGATCTGCTCGGCACCAACCTGACCGACAAGAAGTACTTTCAGCGGATCAACACTTTCCAGGACGGGAATATCTTCGGTGACCCCCGTGCCGTGTCCATGACACTGCGCGCCAAGTTCTGATTACGATTGCCTGTCACTCACCCGGCATACTTCGGTATGCCGTTTTTTATCGGCTACACGCTCTGCGATCCGGGAGTTGGGGTGAGACAAACAGCGTCAAAACAACCAAGGAAAAACCTAGGCCCACAGCGTACCGCGTGGCTAGTGCTGGTGTTGCTGCTCAGTTACCTATCGTGCTGGGCGCTGAACGGCTTTTTGGCGTTGTGCCTAGTGCATTGGCGTGTGCAGCCCAGTGAAGCGGTGCTAACCAGTTCGATCACCAGTTTCTTGCTCTTTCCATGGCTGGTGTTGTGGTTGTTCAGTGCGCCACATGCAACGCGCAACGGCTTGCTGGTGGTGAGTGCACTGCTGGCGATGTGGGCAAACACCCGCTATCTGGCGGGAGGCGCCTGATGTTCACGAGTGTTCGGCAGGCGTTGCTGTGGATGCATCGATTTGTCGGCATCGGTTTTTCCGGGCTGCTGCTGATCGCATTTTTCATGGGTAGCCTGGCGGTTTATGACCGTGAGCTGGATAGTTGGATGCTGCCGCACATTCGCCTGGCACCCATTGACACGCCCTTGTCACTGGATCACCGGGTGGTCCCCCACATAGCCGGCTTGACGCAGGGCAAACCGCTGATGCAGTGGTACGTGGAGCTGCCCGATGAGCGCCGGCCAGTGGTGCGATTTCAAGCCTGGACCAAGGACCGTCAGGGCTTCAGTCGTTTTCTGGCGCCGGCCGGGGACCGCGCGCTGCCCGAAGCCGGAAGCCTCGGCGGCGACTTTTTCTACCGAATGCATTACACCCTCAATATCAACTTCTGGAACATCGGTGCGCGCCTGCTGGGCCTTGCCGCCATGCTGGGCATAATCGCGTTGATTGCCGGCGTTTGTATCCATGCGCGCCTGTTTCAGGATCTGTTTACATTGCGAGCCGATAAGTCGCCCAGGCGGCTGTTGGACATGCACAACCTGACCGGTGTGTTTACCCTGCCTTTTCAAGTGGTCATCCTGTTGTCGGGAGTGCTGATCCTGTTCCCGCTGTATCTCCCTGCCGGCATCCTGGCGGTGTACCTGGACCAGCCCGGTAAGTTCGGTCAAGAGGCGGACGCAGCCTACAGTCGCCCGGCATCGGGCATACCGGGGTCATTGGCCTCGCTGGACCGGATGATGGCGCAAGCCCGATTGCACTGGGGCGATGGCGAGCCGGCGTTTGTCCGGGTCTGGCACCCCGGGGATGCCAATGCCTACGTCGAGATCAGTCGCTCCTTGGCTGACCGCATGAGCCAGGATGGGCAAACCCTGTACTTCGATGGCGCCAGCGCAAGGCTGCTACATGAGTCCCGATTGCCGGTCGCCGCCGCGAGCTTCAAGTTTCTGGCCGGATTGCATGTGGCGCATTTTCAGCAGCAGTGGTTGCGCGCCTTGTATTTTTTTGCCGGTTTGAGTGGTTGCGTGATGCTCGGCAGTGGCCTGTTGTACTGGCTGGAAAAGCGCCGCCTGCAGCACGCTGCCGGGCAATGGGGCGTGGTGTCGATGACACTGCTCAGCAGCGCGCTGATCACTGGAATGCCACTGGCCACCCTGGCCATGCTAGTGGTCAATCGATGGCTGCCGATCGACCTGGTTGACCGGGCCCAGTGGGAAACCACAGCATTTTACTGGGTCTGGGTGCTGGCGGCTGTGCATGCCCTGTTGGTTATCTTGCGCTCGGCGCAATCACGGGCGCCATGGGCCGCGCACCTTTTGCTGATCAGCGCGTTGGCGCTACTGGCTGTGCTCTCCAATGCTTGGAGTACGGGCGATCATCTCTGGCGGGCAATGAACCAGAAGCTATCGGCGGTGGCGGGGGTGGATCTGGCGTTGATGATCATCGCGTTGCTCGCGGGAATCATGGGTAGGCGCTTGCTCCGTCACAAGCGCTCGGCAAGGTGACAAATGGCTTATTGGTTATCGAGCATCGCTGCGGTCTGCTTAATGGTATTGGGGCTCTGCGCATTGGCGCTAAGTCAAATCACTCACTTGCGCAGGGTTACGCTTCAACGACAGTTACTCGGAACACGCGTGTTACGTTGCGGCGCAACGCTGTTGCTCGCATCAAGTCTACTGATGAGCCTGTCAAGCCAAGGGTTTGTCATGGGAGCGGTAATCTGGACTCTGTCTATCGCTCCCTCAGGTATTGGCGTGACGATCATTCTCTGTTGGTACAAGCATGAGAGAAAAAAGTAGTCAAAAGGCGGCAGCTTGTAATGCCTGCATGTATGCCTGAGTAAAATTAAAAGCACTAAACTATTTAGATACAGTGCGTTTAGGAATCTTGTTCAAATGACTGTGTACACCAAGTACTAAAAAAGGGGCTGCTGCGCAGCTCAGCGGGAGCAAGCTCCCTCGCCACGGTGCAGTTGGGCAAGCCGGAAATCAAGGCGACCAGCCTCGTGTTGATTTGCGCCCCACGCCTCGCATCGCTACAGTCGTTCTCTATCCCCCCAAGTCCACGGATGGAGCGACACGTGCTTACAGATCTGAAACCGAACCTCCATCGCCTGTCAGCCGTTTCGTTGTTGGCTGTCGCTCTAACACTCGCGGCCTGTAAGGCGCCACCCTCCTCCACAGCGACACCGGCATTGCCCGCCCCACCAGAGGTCGTCTCCGGCTTCCGTACCGATCTGCAGACCCGCTACGCCGACAAGCACATGGCAGCCGCGGCCAACCCGTTGGCGGCCGAGGCCGGGCGGGAGATGTTGCGACGCGGGGGCTCGGCCATCGACGCGGCCATTGCGATGCAGGCCGTGCTGACCCTGGTGGAACCACAATCCTCCGGCATCGGCGGCGGTGCATTCATTGTGCTGTGGGACGGCAAGGCTGTGAGCACTTATGACGGGCGCGAAACGGCACCGGCTGGCGCCACCGAAAGACTTTTCCTGCAACCCGACGGCAAACCCATGCCCTTTACGGCGGCGCAGATCGGCGGTCGTTCCGTGGGTACCCCGGGGGTGTTACGCGGGCTGGAATTGGCCCATCGCAAACATGGCCGCCTCAAATGGGCGACGCTGTTCGAGCCGGCCATCACGCTGTCGGAACAGGGCTTCGCGATCTCGCCCAGACTGCACTCGCTGATCGCCGCCGACGCCTCCCTGCCGGGTTCGCCAGACATGGCCGCTTACTTTCTCAATGCCGATGGCAGCCCGAAGGCAGTTGGCACCGTGCTGAAAAATCCAGCCTTGGCCAGCGTGCTCAAGCGCATCGCCAGCGAAGGTCCCGACGCGTTGTACAAAGGCCCGATCGCCGAGGAGATCGTCGCCAAGGTGCAAGGCCACGCCAACCCCGGCAGCCTTTCGCTGAACGACCTCCAGGGCTACACCGCGCGGGAACGAGCACCGTTGTGCACCGACTACAAGCGCTGGCAAGTCTGCGGCATGCCACCACCGTCGTCGGGCGGGGTTGCCGTGGCGCAGATCCTCGGGACGTTGCAGGCCCTGGAACAGCGCGACAGCCACGCGGCCCTCGCGCCTTTGAAACCCGTCAAGACTGACAAGCCCGCCGGTATTGAACCCGCCCCCGACGCGGTGCACCTGATCGCCGAAGCCGAGCGCCTGGCCTATGCTGACCGCGCCCAATACATTGCCGACCCCAATTTTGTCGCCGTGCCGCTCAAAGGCCTGGTCGATGCTGGTTATCTGGCCAGCCGCGCCAGCCTCATCGGCCCTCGTAGCATGGGCGTCGCCAAGCCCGGCACGCCACCGGGCATCCAGATGGCCTACGCCCCGGACCGTTCACCCCTGCGTATTTCCACCTCGCAAGTGGTGGCCGTGGATGATCAGGGGGGCGCCGTGTCCATGACCACGACGGTGGAATCGGCGTTCGGCTCACACTTGATGGTCCAGGGCTTCATGCTCAACAACCAGATGACCGATTTCTCGTTCATCCCCGAAGAGAATGGGCAAAAAGTCGCCAACCGCGTCGAACCGGGCAAGCGCCCACGCTCGTCCATGGCACCGACGCTGATCTTCGATCGTCGGGGGGAATTGGTGGCCGCTGTCGGCTCCCCCGGTGGTTCTCAGATCATCGAATACGTCGCCAAGTCAATGATTGGCCTGTTGGATTGGGAACTCGACCCGCAAACCGCCATCAACCTTCCCAACTTCGGCAGCCGCAACGGCCCTACCGAACTGGAGCGGGGCCAATTCAGCCCGGCGCTGATCCAGGCGCTGAAAGACAAAGGCCATGAGGTGAGCGAAATTGACATGACCAGTGGCACCCAGGCGATTGTCCGGGTGCGCGATGCGCAAGGGAAAACCACACTGGCTGGCGGGGCGGATCCACGGCGTGAGGGTCAAGCGCTGGGGGATTGATCAACCTCGCTCTGGGGCTGATAGACCAGCAGATCGGCGGGCTGACATTGCAGATAACTGCAAATGGCTTCGAGGGTCGCCAGGCGTATACCCTTAACCTTTCCTTGCTTGAGCAAGGAAAGGTTGGCTTCGGTAATGCCTATGGCGGCGGCGAGGTCCTTGGATTTGACCTTGCGTGTCGCCAGCATTACATCGAGTTGAATCACGATAGGCATGGGGTTCTCAAACGAAAGTTCGGTTTTCTGAGTCGACTTCACTGGCTTGGGACAGGATCCGGGCAATGATCGCAATACAGGCCGCAAGAAACAAAGCCACAAAGGAGGGGGCGGTAATACTGAGGGTCAACAATCGTTGGCCAACCGGCGCATGGATTGTCATCAGCAGGCTGAGAAACGGCTCGCACAGGAAATCCAACAACACCCACAGCGCAACCGCGCGCCCGACCTTGCCCAGATAGACAGCCGCTTCGCTGGAAAAATACTGGCCATGGGCATACCGCTTGAACAACTGCCGCAAGTTGGCCAGGCCAGCCGCCAACGCCAACAAAGGAATACTCGACAGCAAAATGCCGCCTAGCGATTGCCAGCCGGTCAAGTGCAGCGCCTCTTCGGACAAACTCGACAGCTGTCGTTCGGTCAGGGCAAATCCCAGGCCGTATCGTGACGCAACATCAGGAAAGAGCCAGGCCACGGCATTGACGGCCATCATCGCGACGATGAAGAAAAGCGTTATGGCAGCCATGCGCTGGCTGTACAGGGCAAGACGATTCGTACGCATGTTGAGGCTCCAACAAAATAAGAGGAGCCCAGAACATAGCCATGAAATTATCGCAAAACAATAATTAATATGTAAAAAACAATAATACTCGAAGCTTAGGTCGATAGCTGATTGGCAAACTGGCTCACCGCATCGACCACTTTCTTCGCCCCGTCCTGGATCTCGACGATCACCGTTCCCGCCTCGGCTGCCAAGGCCAGGCCGTGTTCGGCCTGGTGCTGGCCGTCAGTCATCAGGGCCACGGCGTTGCGGGCCATGTCCTGGTTCTGACGGACCACGCCAACGATTTCATCGGTCGCCTGGCTGGTACGCGATGCCAGTTGTCGCACTTCATCGGCCACCACCGCAAAGCCGCGACCTTGCTCGCCGGCCCGGGCCGCTTCGATTGCAGCGTTGAGCGCCAGCAGGTTGGTTTGTTCGGCGATACCGCTGATGGTCTTGACGATGGTACCAATCACCAGGGATTGCTCATTCAGCGCCTCGATGCCTTCGCCAGCGGTTTGCATGTGCCGGGCCAGGTCGCGCATCACGTCCACGGCCTGGGTTACCACCGTCGTGCCGCGCTGGGCGCTGTTGTCAGTCTGCAACGAGGTGCTGTAGGCGATGTTGGCCGCCTCGGCGACGGCTTTTTCCTGGTTGACTTGGTCGGTGATGTTGGTGGCGAACTTGACCACCTTGTAAAGCCGCTCATTGGCATCGAGCACCGGGTTGTAGGAGGCTTCCAGCCAGACCTCACGACCACTGCTGTCGATACGCTTGAAGCGGCCGGCCACGAATTCACCACTGTTCAGGCGCCTCCAGAACTGCTCGTAGGCCGCGCTGTTGTATTCCTCAGGTTCACAAAACATGCGGTGATGCTTGCCCTTGATTTGCGCAAGGCTGTAACCCATGGCGTTGAGGAAACGATCATTGGCCGTCAGTACGTGACCGCCCAGATCGAATTCGATCACCGCCGTTGAACGCACCAACGCGCCAATGAGGTTTTCATGCTCGCGGGACGCCTCGATGGTGCGGGTCAGGTCATTGGAGTACATCGAAAAAAAGCGAACCCGCCCGTCAGCCCCTCGTACGGGCTGGAGGATCGAACGCAGCCAGGCTTCCTGGCCATTGCCTCGCAGCAGGCGCACGGCACCGGAAAAGTGCTCGCCACGGGTCAACGCCGACTTGAAGCGAACCTGGAACTCATTGGTTTTCAAATACCCAGGGACCAGCTCATCCACAGCCCGGCCAATCAAGTCCTGGCTCTTGTAGCGCATCTCGTCGAGAAAATTCTGATTGACCGATTGAATCCGTCCATCGGCGTCCAGGGTGAGGCCAAGCATTTCGCGATCCAGGCTTTCCTTGACTTGCACAAGGCTGGACAGTTCTTGGCGAAGAGCCAGCAGCTCCTGCTTCAGGCGGTTGTTGAACATGGGCAGCTCCGACAGCAGGAAAATTAAATGCTGTTCCCTTGCCATCGGCCCGGCGATTTTTTTCTAAAGAGCGCCTGGAGCCACCAATGAAAATATTCCAGGACACCCTCGAACCCGATAAGCCTCCCATGGTCACTGGATTGTTCTACTGTTGCGCCTGAGCCTTGAAGCCTTTGCCGCCATCAATACCCATAACCATAAAAACGAGGTAATTGCCGTGACCACCGACATCGAAGACAGCCGTTCCGCCCGCTTCGCCTTGCGCTGTTCCAGTTTCGCCGAACGCTGGTTTCCCGACTCCTGGGTCTTCGCCGCGCTGGCGGTGCTGGTGGTCGCCGTGGCGACACAATTTATCGGCGCCACGCCCACGGCGGCGGCCATGGCGTTCGGCGACGGCTTCTGGAGCCTGATCCCGTTCACCATGCAAATGGCCTTCGTGGTGATCGGCGGATACGTGGTCGCCAGTTCGCCACCGGCCGTCAAATTGATTGACCGCCTGGCACGGATTCCGACCAACGGTCGCTCCGCCGTGGCCTGGGTGGCGCTGATCTCCATGGTCGCGTCGTTGCTCAACTGGGGCCTGTCGTTGGTGTTTGGCGGTTTGCTGGTGCGCGCCCTCGCCCGGCGCACCGACTTGAAAATGGACTATCGCGCCGCCGGGGCCGCTGCTTACCTGGGCCTGGGCGCAGTGTGGGCCCTGGGCTTGTCTTCTTCGGCAGCGCAATTGCAGGCCAACCCGGCCAGCCTCCCGCCTTCGATCCTGTCGATTACTGGCGTCATTCCCTTTACCCAGACCATTTTTCTCTGGCAGTCCGGGGTCATGTTGCTGGCGCTGATCGTGATTTCCCTGATCGTCGCCTACGCCACCGCTCCCGGGCCGAACAGTGCCCGTGACGCCGCCGCTTGTGGTATCGACCCCAGTTTCAGCATGCCGGCGCTGCAGCCCCGTACCCGCCCAGGGGAATGGCTGGAACACAGTCCACTGTTGATCATCGCCCTGGTGCTGCTGGCGGCCGGCTGGCTGTTCCACGAGTTTTCGAGCAAGCCTGCGATCAGTGCCATTTCCGGGCTCAACACCTATAACTTCCTGTTCATCATGCTGGGCGCCTTGCTGCACTGGCGGCCGCGCAGCTTTCTCGACGCCGTGGCCCGTGCAGTGCCGACGACCACCGGCGTGTTGATCCAGTTTCCATTGTACGGCTCGATCGCCGCGTTGCTGACCACGGTCAAAGGCAGCGATGCCCAGACCCTGGCCCACCACATCTCGACCTTTTTCGTACAAATCGCCTCCCATGACACCTACGCCCTGTTGATGGGTGTCTATTCGGCGGTACTGGGCTTTTTCATTCCTTCTGGCGGCGGCAAGTGGATCATTGAGGCGCCTTACGTCATGCAGGTGGCCAACGACCTGAACTATCACCTGGGCTGGGCGGTGCAGATCTATAACGCCGCCGAAGCGCTGCCGAACCTTATCAACCCCTTCTACATGCTGCCGTTGCTCGGGGTCCTGGGGCTGAAGGCCAGGGACCTGATCGGTTTTTCCTTCGTGCAGTTGCTGGTGCATACGCCGTTGGTGCTGGTGCTGCTATGGGCGCTGGGGACGACATTGAGTTATTTGCCGCCAGTGATGCCATAAAGCCATAAAAAAGGGCCGAAATTTCCATCGGCCCACTTCTTCTTCGGCCCGGTCTGTTTCAGTATGGATGCGCCCTGTTTTGAGGGGCCCACACGCTGAAAAGGATCTGAGCATGTCCAAACTCGCCGTACTTTCTTTTGCCGCCCTGGCCTTCAGTGCCGCCGCCCACGCCACCGACATTGACGTACAACTGGGCAGCACCGAACGCGTCACTCGACTCTTCGCCTACCCCAACAACTGCAACGTCATCTGCTTTCGCGACTGGACCCTGGAGCAGACCGTCGAGCACTACCTGACCCAAAGCGTGCAGCGCGACGGCTACGGCACGGCCAAGGTCCACGTCAAAATCGATAATGACAAGGTCTATGCCAGCATCAGTGGCGTACCGAACAGCTACGGCCAACCGCTCAAGGCCCTGCTTGACGCCGGGGACCTGGCGTACAACGGCGCATCCAAACTCAACAGCGACAAGAAATGGTCCTATAACTGGTACCTGTTCCTGCCGCTGGGCATGGCCCTGGAAAACCGCAAGAGTGTCGAGTTGCTGCACTTCCCGCCGGATTACTCCCTGACCCAGGCCCAGGACTACCTGGAGTCGGCGACCACCGATCGTTGGGCCACACTGCTGACCGTCAACGGCATTGCGGTTGAACAGACGCCGGCCTACCAGACCATCATCGACATTGCGCCCATCGCAGCGCCGTCCAATGCTGGTAGCACATTGGAGGGGCTCTATAGCTACTTCAACGATTACCAAACCACCATGGTCACACAAGTCACCCAAACCGCCAGCGGCGCCGCATTGCCGATGGTCGCCTTCGGAGCGCCCGTTCGGAACTGGATCAAGACTCAGTACGGCCAGACCGTGAATGTGCTCAGCCTGGCGACCATCACAACCGGTAGCGGGGTCAAGGTTCCGGTCCTGGGCTCCAACCATCCGAGCTACATCTGGTACGCCGCCGACAAGGACAACTACGACGGCGACGAAGCCAAGGCTGATGCCGCCGGCCTGAAAGTCATGGGCCAGGACCTGAGTGCTGCATGCTGGCAGGCCGGCATGGGCAGTAAGCCGGGCACCGACCCGAACACCCTGCTGAACCAGTGCACGCAGACCTGGCAGGTCACGCAGAAGGAGAAAACCTGCGAGTTGTTCTACACCTCGGTTCGGAAACTGAGCGAGGAAGACGCAGCGAAAAAATGCGAAACACCGGCGATCAAGTCGCAACTTCCACAACTGAAGGTACCCATGCCGCTGCCAGCCGAGGCGGTCTAAACCTTGAGGCGTCTTCCCGCGTAGGCTGGCGCTGACGCGGGAAAGCGCCTTTGGCACCTGTCAGAGTCGACAGTAGATGACGCCCCCGACTTGGGCGAAGCTATCAAGGTTTTTTCAACGACCGCCGGCAGGATCGCCAGCGCCAGCAAGTCGAGTGTTTAGCACCGACAAGGACTGTCATGACCACGTTCATCACAGATAGCGCCTATTCACAGCACCGGGATTGCATCTACCCGGAAAAACAACTCAGCACCCGCTTGGGCTACCCCTCGGTGCGCGACTTCGAGGTGCATCACACGACCGACGGCCGCGGCAACGGCATCATCGCCCGTAAACCATTCGCTCCCATGACAAGGATGTGCAGGGTTTCGGGGCTGTTGGTGAGCCGACGGCGCCTGCACACGTTGCAGATCCTGCCGGACGTGCACATGTATGACCCACGCTTCGCCGGATTGCTGCTGCACTCCTGCAACCCGAATGTCTTCCTCGACATGAGCGAATTGTGGCTGTGGTCACTGGCCCGTATCGATGAAGGCGACTGCCTGACGATGGACTACGCCAGTACCGAACAGAAACTGTATCGACAGTTCGCCTGCCGGTGCGGTTCGTACAACTGTCATGGCTGGATTACCGGCTATGACGAACCGCCCAATGAACAGGGAATGAAGTTTCTACGGCACTGGCGCCGTCAATGTCACCGCGACTGACGAACCGGACTCAGGGCGCGCCGACCGGTCGCAGCCGATACTGCGGCGGCAGTTGTTCGAAACCGCTGATCGTGGTGTCCAGGCTCTTCCAGCGTCCGTCCTTGATGCCGTAGATGCAGCCATGGATCGACAGTTTCTGCCCGCGGTGCCAGGCGTTCTGCACGATGCTGGTATGGCCGACGTTGGCCACCTGCTGGATCACGTTCAGCTCGCACAAGCGGTCGACACGTTCCTCCTCGGTCGGCAATTGGCCCAAGGCCTCGCGATGCTCGTAGTACAGGTCGCGAATCGAGCGCAGCCAGCCGTCGATCAGGCCCAGTTGCCGGTCCTGCATCGAAGCACGCACACCGCCACAGCCATAATGGCCGGTGACCAGGATGTGTTTGACCTTGAGCACGTCCACCGCGTATTGGATCACCGACAGGCAGTTGAGGTCCGTGTGCAACACTACGTTGGCCACATTGCGGTGTACGAACAGATCGCCCGGCAGCATGCCAACGATCTCGTTGGCCGGCACCCGCGCATCGGAACAGCCAATCCACAGGTACTCCGGGGTTTGCTGACGAGCCAGCTTGGAGAAGAAGTCAGGATCTTCCTGCTTGATCGCATCGGCCCAACGCGCGTTGTTATCAATCAGATCTTGTAATTCGTTCATGCTGTCTAGCCTCGATTGAGAGTGCGCAACTATGACAAACGACCGTCGGTCAAGGTCACGTCGGCGATGCATTGGAATTCCTGGATGCGCTGCCGGTCGACACCAGTAAGGCCCACAGTATGAGGAATTACCATGAATGATTCACGACGCCCTTTCGATGCGGTGCAACCGGAACCCATCGACGACAATGAAGATCGCATGGGCTCGATGCATGAACTGGAGTTCGACGAAGATGAACCCAGCGCGAAGATCGGTGACGAACTGCCGGAAAACGAACGCGAGCACCTGATGCCTCGCGAACGCGTCCGAGAAGCCGGGATGACCGGGGCTTCGACGGATGATCACGAATCGACCGACGACGACATGAGCCCGGGAACCCTCATTCGCGAAGACGGCGCCCGGGACGCCCACGAGGTCGGGGACGACGAACAGGCGGACTGGGACCTGAGCGTGGTGGGTGAAAATGATATTGGCGGGGGCGATGGGCTGGACGAGGCGGAAATGGCCGATATCGATCCTCTGGATGGCAAGCATTGAGCCGACCCAGTGGGAGCTTGCTCGCGATAGCGGTAGATCAGTTTGCATCGATGTCGAATGTACCGCCGGCTTCGCGAGCAAGCTCGCTCCCACATGGGGTCGCGGTGCTTCAGTCCACCAACGTGCAGGCCATGACCACCGCATCCTCACGCCCGCCCACCGCCGGGTAGTAATCCCGGCGCCGGCCCACTTCATTGAAGCCATAGCGCTCATACAGCCGGAACGCCGTGCGGTTGCTGTCTCGCACTTCCAGGAAGCACTCTCGGGCCTCGGCCTTGTAGGCAATCGACATCAAGTGCTCCAACAGGCGCAGACCCAGGCCACGGCCCTGGTTTTCCGGTTTGACGGTGATATTGAGCAGGTGCGCCTCATCCAGGATGATCTGCACCACGCCATGACCCACTTGCTGCTGGCCTTCGAACATCAGCCAGATCTGGTATTTGCCCAGCCCGTCGAGAAAGATCCCGCGGGTCCAGGGATGGCTGTAGGCCGCATATTCGATTTTCAGCACAGCGTCGAGGTCCGCCTCGGTCATCGGGCGGAACGATAAAGCGTCACTCATTCGATTCTTTCCAGCGCGCCATCAGCCGGCGCATGGCTTGCCAGACATCAGCCTTGCGCTGTGGCGTTTCCATTAACAGTTCCAACCCGGGCAACGCCCAGGCCGAGCCCAGGCCTTCGACCTGCAGTTCACGATTGAACGCCTCGGCATCCGCCTCGCCGGCAAACTTCACCGCCGGCAGGCCGATCAGCCACAGGCACACGCAGGGCTCGTCTTCGAGGCGCGCCGAAACGAACCCCTGGACAAAATCCCGCGCTGCTTCGGGTCCCTGGTCCAGGGTGCCGCGCGACAACAGCGGCCAGCGCACCGGCTCGCCGATGATCTGCGGGCTATCCGGCAGACCGGCGGCGCGCAGCATGTCCTTGAGCAGCAAGTAGGCCGGATCGCGGCTTTGGAACGGCTCACCCGTGGGCAACTCCACCAACAGCAGGCAACGTCCCGCCCGCAACAACTGAAGGGCGAAACGCGGCGGTGCGACGTAGGGGGCCTTGACCGGGGCCGGCTTTTCATCGGCCTCCTCCACCGGCTTGGCGTTGGTACGGGTCGAGGCCAGGCTCGGGCGTGGCACCTCGACTTTCGGCCGCTCGGCCACCGGTTCGGCCACGGTCTTGGCCACGGGCGCCGTCACGACCGGCACACTCTCTACCGGTTCGGGCGCTTCCAACAGCTCGGGCCGCGACGGGGCGGCGAACGGCAATTCGGTACGCGGCAGCCAGTTGACCACCTGCATGGCGGTCAGATAGGCGCGGCGACGGGACTCGATAAGCAAGGGTCGGCCACTTGTGGATAACTGAAAGTGGGAGGGATTCTACCGCCCTTCGAGGCGGATCGCTTCCCTGTTGAGCCAATAGTTGATCGATAGCGAACGACAGTCCGTCCAAGGGGTGAATCGCAACCGGCTCGATGCAGTACAATCGCCGCTTTTAATTGCCAACCCGACGGCCATTGCGATGATCGAACCCAAGCGCGTCTTGCGCGCCCTCGCTGAACACTGGGCATTGCTGGAACCTTTGTGCGAGCACTTCGACCAGGGCACCCTGAGCCTCAACGAATTGCGTTCACAGCTGGCCGCCCAACAACTGGACAGCACGCCCCAGGACATCACCAGCCTGCTGGATGTGTGGATCCGCCTGGACATTCTCGTACCGGTGGCGAAGAGCCCGAACCGCTTCGAGCTCAACGCCCAGATCCATGACTTCCTCGCCTACCTGCGCCGCGAACACCGCCTGGGCCTGTGCCTGGAGATCGAAGCCTACCTACGCCATCTCGAGCGCCTGGCCGGCTATATCCAGGATGCCTTCGACATTCGCGACGGCAACGACCTGGCCCGCCAACTGCGCCTGCTGGACATGCGCGTGCGCGACGTGCTCAAGAAACTCGCCAACGACGAACAGGCCCTGGTGGCCGTGGCCGAGCGGGCCAAGACCAGCGACCGGCAGATCCCGCTGCGTCAGCGTTATGCCGAAGTGCTGGCGACCTGGGACGAATACGTCGAACCGATGATCCAACTGGTGAACGCCGACGGCGCCTTCGAGCAAGGCGTGCGCAAGGTCGAGAACGTGCTGTTGCGCATGCTCACCGAACAGCAGCGCCTCGGCCACCTGGTGGACGACGACATGCTGCTGCGCACCCACGCGCGCATCCTTGAAATGCAGACCAGCGCCCAGTTGACCCTGCGCCATGCCCGTGAACTGCTCCTGCCACTGCGCGAAGAGGCTCGCCGCCACAACGCGGTGACCCGTGGCGCCGCGTTGGCCCTGGCCGCCATTCGGCGCAAAGGCATCGATGCCGTACCGCAGGCCGCCATGCCGCTGTTCACCCGGCCGCAAAGCACCTTCCTGGGCAGCGCCAGCCAGGTCGAAGCCTATGTCTATGCCCTGGCCCGCTTCGAACCGAAACCGGCGCGTTTCCCCAAGTCCCACAAGACCCACAAGGGCGGCGAGGCGCCGCGCGCACCACGCACCGTGCGCGAGATGGTCGAGCGTTGCGAAGACGCCCTGCCGATGCCGGACCTGATGACCTGGCTGCTGGAGCAGGAACCGGACGGCGCCACCGACGAACTGCTGTACTGGTTCTCGCGCCTGTCGCGGGAAAAACGTTTCAAGCGCGAGCGTCTGGAACGCCGCGACTATCACACTCACGAGCATCAGGTCAGCCTGCGCTCCTTCGCCCTGCTCTCGGCCGGCGACACCGCCGCCGAGGATTCTGCGAGCATCCCCCATGCATCTTGATCTATCCGAACTGTCCCAGCTGGCGCCGATCTTTCGCGAGCTGTTCAAGGGTTACCACGTCAGCCGCCGCGACCCGGAGCTGTACGCGCAACTGTCGAACTTCCAGGACCAGTACCGCACGCTGTTCAAGGCCTTGGGCTTCGAACTGGTGTGCGACACCCGTGGCTTCTATTACTTCGTGCCGGACCTGGCCGCCGCGGCGGTGAACAAGACCGCCCAGCGCCTGGCCCTGTTCACCTTTATCCTGGTCGAGCACTTGGCCGACCAGGGCCGCGACCCGATTGCCGTGCTCGACGGCGGCAGCCTGGGCCGCGATGAGCTGCCTTCGCTGCTGGAAAAATACCGCGACCTGTTCATCCAGGCCGAAGTCCAGACCCAGGAAGAACTGGAAGAGAAAATCATGCGGCGCATGACCCAACTGGGTTTCGCCAGCGAAGACAACGGCGTGTACCGCTTCCTGCCGCCGATGCATCGCTTCCTCGACGTGTGCCTGTCGGTCCAGCAGGACCGCGACCTGGCCGCCAGCCTGCACAGTGTGCTGCCGCTGCCCGCGCCGGTGCTGATCGACGAAGACAGCGACGAGAAACTGCTACAGACCGATGATCCGCTGGACCTCAGCGAATTCGAAGGTGAAAGCGAAGAAGACGCACTGGCCCGTGCCATTGCCGAAGAACAGGAGACCGACGCATGAGCAAGGAACGCTACGGCATCCGCCGCTTTGCCCTTTTGAACACCGCCGGCTACAGCCTCGGTTTGTTCCCGCTGGAAGAACCGCTGTCGGTCTATGGCGCGAACAACCTCGGTAAGTCCGCCTCGATCAACGCCTTGCAGTTCCCGATCCTGGCGCGCATGTCGGACATGAGCTTCGGCAAGTACAGCCTGGAACAGTCCCGGCGTTTCTACTTTGCCTCGGACACCAGCTACATCCTGGTGGAAGTCGCCCTGCCCCACGGCCCGCACGTGATTGGCGTGGTCGGCCGCGGCCCCGGCGGCGGTTTCGGTCACCAGTTCTTTGCCTACGCCGGCAAACTGGACCTGGCCCACTATCAGAAAAATGACACCTGCCTGCGGCAGAAAGAGTTGTTCACCAACCTGGAGCGCGAAGGCCTGAAAGCCTACGAGCTCAAGCCCGATGAACTGCGGCGGCTGTTGGTAGGCGGTCATACGTCCATTCCGCTGGACCTGACACTGATCCCGCTGCGCTCCACCAGCGAGCAAAGCCTCAAGACCTTCCGCGCGCTGTTCATCAACCTGCTGCACATGCGCGAAATCACTGCGGCCAAGCTCAAGCAACTGTTCCTCGACGCGTTCGAGCACAGCCTGCGCTCCGGAAGCGTGGACTACATCGCCGCGTGCGAAGAAGCCTTCCGCGACGTACGCCGCATGGAGCAGGACTACAACTCCCTGGTCGCCGCCGGCCCGTTGGTGGAAGCCCTGGCCAATGGCGTGAAGCAGCGCGACATTCTGCGCGGCAAACTGCATCGCCTATCGCCATTGCTCGACTCGTTGCTCGGCACCTGGTCGGACTACGCCAGTGCCCGCAAGGAAGAGCTGACCATCCAGGCCGAACACTACCGCAACGAACAGGATTCGCTGCAGAACGACCAGCGCGGCGGCACTCAGGAGCTGATGCGCCTGGAACGGGAAATCAGCGGCATCCAGCGCTGGATCGGCGAGCTGTCGGTGCTCAAGCATCGGTTTGCCCTGGTGGATGACGTCAAGGTCCTGGAGCAGCAACTGCTCGCCGCCAAGGACGCCCACGACGAACTGGCCGGCGCCCTGGCCCAGTCCCGGCAATTTAGCGCCGAAGACCTGGAAGAGCGTCTGCGGGATCTGGAAAAACGCCTGAAGTCGGTCAAGCAGCAACTCGATCACGCCGACAACAACAGCTACGCCCGCCTGCGGGAAGAGTTCTCGCAGCAGGACGTCGAACGCCTGATGCGCCTGTTCAACAGCGCCCTGTTCAGCCTGCCATTGGGCGAACACGGCATCGCGCTGGACGAGAATGGCGAGTGGGTCAAATCCATGGAGCTGATCCTCGACGGCTTCAAGGGCGAGCGTTTTGAAGTGCCGGGCCTGTCCATCGACCTGTCCCACATCGAGCCACCTGCCCTGCAAGCCCTGGCCGACCGAGCCGCGCTGCGGGACCAGAAAGAACGCCTGGAAAAAGAACTCAAACAGCTCAAGACCCAGCAAGCCGTGGCCGCCGACCGCGCCGCGAGCAAGACCCAGACCGAAGCGCTGTACCAGCAGGTCCTGGATGCGCAAAAGGCCTTGGAAGACTTCCGCCGTACCCAGACCTTGAGCGCCGAGGAAGGCGAGAAGCTCGAACAGCTGGCGCAAATGGAAGCCGCCCAGGACGAACTCAAGCGCTCCAGCGATGCCTTCACCGAGCGCGTCCAGCAGTTGTCCGCCAAGTTGCAGTTGGTGGGCCGGCAGATCGCCGACATGGAAGCCAAGCAACGCACCCTCGACGACGCCCTGCGCCGCCGCCAACTGCTGCCGGCGGACCTGCCGTTCGGCACGCCGTTCATGGACCCGGTCGACGATTCCATGGACAACCTGCTGCCGCTGCTCAATGACTACCAGGACAGCTGGCAAGGGCTGCTGCGGGTCGACGGCCAGATCGAAGCACTGTATGCCCAGGTGCGCCTCAAGGGCGTGGCCAAGTTCGACAGCGAAGACGACATGGAGCGACGCCTGCAACTGCTGATCAACGCCTATGCCCACCGCACCGACGAAGCCCTGACCCTGGGCAAGGCGCGCCGTGCGGCGGTGACCGACATCGCCCGGACCCTGCGCAACATCCGCAGCGACTACGACAGCCTCGAGCACCAACTGGCGTTGTTCAACCGCGAAATCAACAAGCGCCAGGTGTCCAACCTGCAGAGCTTCCGCATCGTCCTGGCGCCGAACAAGGAAGCGCTCAAGCACATCGACCAGATCATCCACAGTGCCGGCCAGTACGAGGAAGGCGAGACGCTGTCGGTGTTCGACCTCAGCCAGAGCGCCGAGCAGGACAACAAGAACGAAGAAGCCAAGGAGTACCTGGCGCGGCTGGTGGCGGCGAACCACAACCAGCTCGGCCTCAAGGACCTGTTCGAACTCGCGTTCGAGATCACCAAGGTCAACGGCCAGCCAGTGATCCACACCGACATCGACGGCGCGGCGTCCAACGGCACTACCATGACCATCAAGGCGCTGACCAACATGTACTTGTTGCTGCACCTGATGGACCGCGAACAGGCCGGCCGCGTGCGCCTGCCGTACTACCTGGACGAAGCGGCGGACATCGACGAGAAGAACCAGGCCGCATTGCTGGAAACCAGCCTGCAACTGGGCTTCGTGCCGATCCTCGCCAGTGTGAAGCCGCAAGTCTGCGCCAGTGTCGCCATCGACCTGGAAGGCGGCAGCGGGCCGAACGGTATCTACATCGACGAAGCGGACTGGAAATACATCCGTCGTCACGATGCGGTGAAGGCCACGGTGAATGTCCAGGCCGACGAGCCGGAGCTGGATCCGGTGTGATGTGAGTAGCCGGGCATGAAAAAGGCCGCGATCTAATGGATCGCGGCCTTTTTCATGGTTAATGCATAATCTGTGGCGAGGGAGCTTGCTCCCGCTCGGCTGCGCAGCAGCCGCTGGCTTTAGGACCGCTACGCGGTCCAGCGGGAGCAAGCTCCCTCGCCACGGGTATCGCCGACCACTATGCTTACTTGCCGAGACTGATCTTCGGCGCCCAGGTCAGCCATTCATCTTCGAATTTATCGAACAGCGGGAAAGTCTGCTCCGATCGAGCCGGATTGCCCATTCGTTCGCCATCCGGCGTTGCAAACGCAATGCCGCCCTGGATAAGCGTTTCAAGCGACTCGGTTCGCACCGTCGCGCCCTTGAACAGACCGAAGTCCAGACCGAAGCCACTGCTATTCCAGAAACGCGTGCCGCTGCGCACCAGCGGCGCGTACTTGGGCTCGATCAGGATATGGATCAGCACCCGGTCCGCGGTCTGGCCCAGTTCATAACCCGTGACCTTGCCCACCGTAATCTCGCGGTAGGTCACCGGTACGCCGATCTTCAACGAACCGCGGCGGGCCGCGCTCAGCACCAGGCTCAATCCCGCTTCGGGCACAGCGCTTTGCGGTGGGTTGGCCAGGGCCACGAAGTTTTTCTGCGGCCCGAGGTTTTTCGCCGAAGGCTGCACTTCAATGTATTGGCCGGTGACCAGCGTTTCCAGGTTGGAGGTCTTCATCAACCCCAACTCCGGCTTGACCACCCAGAACTGGGACCCGACCCGGGCGATGCGCTCGGGCACTTCGGTGATACGCGCCGTGAGCAGCACCGATTGCATATCGGCACTGAGATCAACATCCTCGACCTTGCCCACATCCAATCCTTTGAATCGGATCGGTGTACCACTGCGCAAACCATCGGCGCGATCAACCTTGATCGTGACCTCAGTGCCTCGCTGTTGTGCGGCTTCGTGATCGGCGAACAGGCGGAAACGCGGAATACGTCTTTTCAGCGGCACATTCGGTTCCGGCGTTTCAAAGGCAATCCCGCCGGCCATCAGGCTTTGCAGGGACTCGCTCTTGACCTGGATCCCGCCCGTCAAACCGCCCGTGAGGGTGATCCCACTGGCGTTCCAGAACCGGGTCGAGCCGTTGACCAGCCCTTCGTACTCCTTCTCGATGTGCACACCGATGATCAGTTGTTTCTTCTTGCGGGAGAACTGATAGCTCTGCACCGACCCGACCTTGACCTGCTTGTAGAGGATCGGACTGCCGACCTCCAGCGATCCGAGGTTTTCGGTCAGCAGGACCAGGTGCAGCCCCGGGGAACGCAAGTCCAGCGGTGGAGCTTTTGCCCGAGCTTCGAACTCGCGTTGCGGCGCGCCGCCCTTGTCACCCGGACGCACGGCAATGTAATTGCCCTTGACCAAGGCTTCCAGGCCGGTGATACCTGCCAGGGAGATGGATGGCTTGACGACCCAGAACTGCGTGCCGGTTACCAGGTAATCTTCGGCCAAGGGGTCCAGGGTCAATTCAGCCGTGGCGCTGGCCAGGTCCGGATCGACCTTGAGGTTCTTCAGGCTGCCGACCTGGATACCTTTGTACATGACCGGCGTACGACCGGCCTGCAACCCTTCGAAATCGCTGAGTTTGACTTTCACTCGAATGCCCGCCGCAGCGGCGTCAAAGTCTTCGTAAAGACGGAACGGCAGGCTTGGATCCGTCGGCGGGCTGTCCTTGCGGCTTTCCGGCGTGGCGAAGGCAATCCCTCCGGCCACGATGCTGGCCAGGGACTCGCTGCGCACTTTGACGCCCGAGAGGTTGGCATCGATGCTGATGCCACTGGCGTTCCAGAAACGCGTGTGTTTGCGCACCAGGCTGGCATAGGTCGGCTCGATGAAGATTTTGATCTCGACCTTGCTCTGATCCTCGGACAGCAGGTAGCTCTTCACCTGACCGACCTGAATCTGTTTGTAGAACACCGGGCTGCCACGGTTCAGCGAACCCAACCGATCAGCCTTGAGGGTCAGGTGCAAACCCGGCTTGGCGTCCGACAGCGGCGGCTCTTCGGCCAAGGCCTTGAACTTACGGGTCGACTCCCCTTCACCTGGGCTGATAGCCACATAGTTACCCGATACCAGGGTTTCCAGACCCGTGATCCCGGCCAGGCTCACGCTCGGCTTGACCAGCCAGAAACGTGTTCCGGTCTTGAGGTATTGCTCGACGTCCTTGTTCATCTCGATGGTCGCGACCACTCCCTTGGAGTTGCCTTCGTCATCGAGGGTAAGGGCCGTCACTTTGCCGACCGTCATCCCTTTGTAAACGACTTCGGTTTTGTTGACCTGAATGCCCTCTCCGCTCTCAAAGCGCACGTTGATCTCGATTCCGGTTTCGTTATAAGCCCGCCAGCCAAGCCAGCCGCCGATGATCAAGGCAATCAACGGCAGGACCCAGATGGCCGACCAGTTCGAAGCCGGTCGAGTTTTAGCGGTAGGCAAATCAGTCATGGTCGTCATCCGACTCCGTGTTATCCCAAATCAGTCGGGGATCGAAGGTTACTGCGGCAATCATTGTCAAAATCACTACGCTGGCGAAAGCGATCGCGCCGAGACCGGCTTCAACACTGGCGAGCCGTCCGAAATTCACCACGGCCACCAAAATGGCGATCACGAAAATATCCAGCATCGACCAGCGGCCAATGAACTCGATGAAACGGTACATAAGGATGCGTTGCTGCGCCGACATAGGCTGATGCCGCTGCACGGAAAACAACAACAAGGCGATGCCCACCAGTTTGAAAGTGGGTACAACGATGCTGGCGATGAACACCACGGCGGCAATAGGAATCATGCCGTGTTGAACCAGCTCGATGACGCCAGCCATGATGGTGCTCGGGGCGCCCTGGCCCAGCGAGTTGATAGTCATGATCGGCAACATGTTGGCCGGAATATAAAGAATCGCGGCCGTGATCAACAACGCCCAGGTCCGCATCAAGCTGTTCGGGCGACGGGGGTGAACCAGCGCGCCGCAGCGAGTACAGGTTTGGTTGTCGACCTCAGCATCCTGCCGATTCAACTCGTGGCACTCCGTACAGATCAGAATCCTTGCATCAATCGCCCGCATGGACATCTTCTCCTGATAACGCCTGCCAGATCTGATGGGGTGACATCACCACCTCCAGCCAGACCTGGACCAGCAACAAACTGATGAAGCACACCAGGCCAATACCTACAGTGATGGCCGCCATGTCTGCCAACTTGACGATGGCCACCAACACGCCCATGAGGTAGACCTCAAGCATCCCCCAGTCTCGTAGATGGTGGTAAATGCGATACAGCAACAAACCGTAACTACGGCCAAAATCCAAGCGAATGGACAACAGCACCACCAACTGGCAGAGCAACTTGAGTAGTGGAATGCCCATGCTGCATAGGAACACTACTGCCGCGATGCCTTGCATGCCGGTATCAAACAGACCGACCACCCCACTCCAAACGGTGTCCTGGGAGGACTGCCCAAGCAGATTGAGCTCCATGATGGGTAAGAAGTTGGCCGGCACATATAACAGCAGGGCCGCGATAACCAAGGCAAGGCTGCGTTCAACTACATTATGCCGGTGAGCATAGAGCTCATAACCACAACGGAGGCACTCGGCTTTTTCACCATGGGCCAGTCGAGGCTTGCGCATCAACAGGTCGCACTCATGACACGCCACCAGATCGCTCAGGGGCAGATCTGACAACCTATCAATGTCTGACGGTTCGGGCATAAACAGCTCTGGCTCAGCTAAGGTGGGGCTATTCTAGTGCTCCGGCTCGGAAATAACTGTGCAAATTTATCACGAGCTTTCGCTGACTTTCTTTCAGGCA
>NZ_JBAMDJ010000029.1:0-91493 GCF_036961705.1 Pseudomonas sp. 3JA | reverse complement strand
CACCCGGCGCCTACATAATCTGTGCAGACCACGAGATTCGCCGAGCTGTCGGTTCCGACGAGCACGGTATCTTGACTATTGGCGAATCGGACAATTTACGGCGGCGTCTTGCTGCGTTTGTGCGCTGCGCAAGGAATCCCGGAGTCTCAGGGCATATGGCGGGCTGGCGGTTTAATTACGCCTCTTTCGAAACCGTTTTCCCTTTGGACACACTTTGGGTTAGCTGGTGTCCGACTCTCGATAAGACAGCCGCCTATGCAAAAGAAGGGGAGATGTTGGCCCTCTATTTGGCCCAGCATTTCGAGCTGCCTCCTTTCAACTACAAATTTAACTGGCCAAAGCTGGAAGTGGCAGTGCTTTAGCCCCAGGGGAAAGCGGGAGAAAACCACGATTATGGGACGGACTGATTACAGATAAACTCAACATCGTGGATTGTCACCGGTTTCTAGGCGTCGACCTACCTTTGGCACGCAAAGAAAAGCCCGACTGGGGAGGCCGGGCTGAAAGGGTTTCACTAGGAGCTGAGATGACCATAGGCGCTCGGCTGTGAAAGGAATGTGAAAGATTGCGTTCAGTACGAGTTTTAAAATCGTGGTGCCCCTGGTTCCATTAAAGAAATGTTGATCCAGCTGTCGACGTGGCGAGCGAGTGAGATCGACCAATCGCTGCCGCATAACCGGCTGCCGCCTACACTGGATTAGTTCATTAATCGAAGGACATGGAATGCTCATCGTCTTCAGCGGCCTTCCCGGCACCGGAAAAACGACTATCGCCAATGATCTCGCCGCTACGACAGGCGCTGTGTACCTGCGGATCGATACGATTGAACAGGCGATTCGAAACTCGGGTGTTCTTGCGCAAGATGTGGGGTGCAGTGGTTACATGGTCGCCAATGAGCTTGCGCGGAGTAATCTCCGTTTGGGCCGCACAGTCATCGTTGATTGTGTCAATCCCGTCCTCGAAAGCCGAATCGCGTGGAGCGAAATAGCCTCACAGGCGAGTTGTCGATTGGCAAACATCCAAGTGATTTGCTCCGATAAAGATGAACATCGGCGTCGGGTCGAAACAAGGAGGGTTGATATTCCCGGGCTGACGCCACCCACCTGGCAGTCGGTACTGGATCACGAATATGAGCCGTGGGATGAAGCTACGTTTTGCATAGACACAGCTCTGATCTCTCCGGTGCAAGCGGTCGCGATGATCATCAATCGACACGGTGGTGCTGACGGATTTTTGTAAATTGCTGACCACATCGTTACGTGATGGTTGTGATGTCATGATGTGATTGGGAGACGACTGCGGGCGTAGGCGGCGGAATAATGAAGACGGGCGACTTATAGGTCGCCCGGAGCCGGTTAAAGGCGGCTACGAAATGAATTTACCGGCGGTCCGACCTTTTGGAATTGCTGTCGCCCGGGGGACTCCGCTCATAGAGAAATATGTGTTTCTCAATTGCGGTGAACCCCGCCCGAGGTAAATGGAATGACGTCGTTCGAAGAATTCAGGGCCACATCCCATGAGCTTCTCAAAGAGCTAGACGCTGCGACGATAAAAATGATGATGCTGGTTTCTGCGAAAGAGGTATCCGGTCCTTTTTGGGAGGATGCTGCCCAGCGGCATCATGATGCTGTAGATGCTTGGCATTCCTTTCTCAATATCCCTACGGATTTCGCTGCGAATCCGACTCTTCCCTAAACGGGCGGAAGGAAAGGGTCGGCGATTTCCTCTGTTCTTCCGCGCTACAGGCGTCACGGGGGGGCAGTTACGCTCGGACGGCCACAGATTCAAAAAACGAAGGCAGACCACGATTATGAGACGGGCCGATTACAGGTAAACTTAAATCGTGGTCTGTCCTCGTTTTTTTCTGTCAGGCGTGTGCTGCGCGCTCAAACACCTCGTCGGCCCATTGGTTAAGGCTCTTGCCGGCAGCTTGGGCTGCAATGGTCGCGGCAGCATGCACTTCAGGACGAATGCGCAGCATCACCTTTCCAGAGGCAGGCTTCTCGGGGCTGACTCCTTGTTCGACAGTCCGCCAAATAATCCTCGATTGCACTAGCAAATTCGGCGTGCAGCTCTGTCACAGAGTCGGCGTGAAAGCTGATGATGTCACGTACTCCCAGAACTCGACCGACGAAGATGTCGTCACGCTCATCAAACTCAACACGAGCTTTGTAGCCCTTATAGGTCATGCTGTTCATAGTTCAACTCCTGCCCGCTGGAGAAATTCTCGAGCTTCTTCTACCTGATATTTCTTGGCTTCCTTTCCTGGGTGCGAACTCCACGGTCATTGCTCATTCAGCCGTTACTCCGCCCCAACAACCACTCACTAAACCCTCGCACCGCCACCTGCCGCTCCCGCCCCGGCACGCACACCACGGTATACCGCGCACCCGCCAAGCGAACCTCAGGGCGATATTCAACCAGCTCCCCACGCGCAACAGCCTCAGCAACCAACACATTGCTGGCAAGCACTAGCCCGTGCCCGGCGATCGCCGCCTGCAGGGCGTGCTGTTCCTCGTCATAACGCCGAAAACGCGCGTTCTCCAGCCAGCCCAGGGTGCCGGCCTTGGCGCACCATGCAGGCCAGTCGACTGCAACGTTTGCGCTGCTCAGCCATGGCACGTCGATCAGTTCGACGGGTGAGCCCGCCGCGGGTGGTTGCCAACCGGGGCGGCAATAAACGCCAAAGTGCTCATCCAACAGCGGCTGTTCGAACAGCTGTGGGTCCGGCCTGAAGAGGGCGCGTATCGCCAGGTCGATGCTGGCGTCTCGTCGCAGGTCCACCACGTCGTTGCTGCTGTGCAGCCTGACGTCGATCTCCGGGTGTAACCGATGAAAATCCCCGAGCCGAGGGATCAGCCACAGGCTGGCGAACGCCGGCGTTGTGCTCACCACCAGGGACTGCGCGGCACACGATGGCGACAGCATCTGCAGGCCCTGCTGGATATCGAGCAGGGCGCGGTGCATGTAAGGGTGAAGGCGCTCGCCGTCGGCGCTCAGGCGCACGCTTTGGCTAGAGCGTTCGAACAGCCGAACGCCAAGGAAGGCTTCAAGGCTTTTGACCTGATGGGAGATCGCCGCCGGGCTGACATTCAGTTCCAGGGCTGCTGCCTTGAAGCTGCCTAGCCGTGCGGCAGACTCGAAGCCACGCAAGGCGGTGAGGGGCAGTTTGGCGAACATGGGCGGGCAGGTTACTCAGGTTGAGCGTGGCTCAATTTAGCTCAATTGTGCGCGGGTGCTCAACTTGCCAGGCTGTGGTCTCCCACCTCACTCCAGGAGCTCAGCGATGCAAGGCACGCCCCGTAAAATCCTTCAGGCCATCCTCTACGAAGCCGGCGGTGTGCTGTTCGTGTCCCCGGCGCTCGCGCTGACCTACGAACAAGGGATAGGTTATTCAACTCTGCTGTCGCTGGTGATTTCTGCCGTCGCGCTGGCTTGGAACATGCTTTTCAACGGCCTGTTCGAGTGGTGGGAGCGCCGCCAACCCAGTCGCCATCGCAACTGGCAGCGACGGCTGCTTCACTCCCTGGGATTTGAAGGCGGCTTGACGTTGATCCTCACTCCAGTGATTGGCGCATGGTTGGGCATCAGCCTGTGGCTGGCGCTGGTGACCAACCTGGGGTTGTTCGTGTTTTTCTTTTTTTACGCGCTGGTTTTTCAATGGGGGTTCGATCGAGTGTTTGATGTTCCGCTTTCGGCGCAGGCTGATCAGGGTTCTGTCTCTAGCGCCCGCTGAGTCAGTGGTATGAATTGGAAGGGATTGAGGCTGACGGCAAAAAGGGCCAGGCTTAAGTCTCGAGCTTCTAATCGAAGTGGGTGGAATTTCATCAGCTCTCCCTGCTGTAGAAAAGTATCGTCCGGCAAAGGCTACACCAAGAAAGGGTTAGCCTCCCGGCGCAAGGTGGGGGGCCGGGCGGTTACGTTCGAAAGGCAGCAGCTCTCCAGGTAGTGGCGATTAAGTGGCATGATTAGCGCTCACCTAAGGAGAGACGCATGCAATTTTTACAAAAAGAAAAACGCCATTATCTGACTGACGAGTTTATCGGCACGGAGCAGGGGTGTGGCATATTCATACCGGCCAACAAAGCGCTCTACAACTTCGTGCAAGAAAATCCCAGCCATACCGATCATGCGCAGGTGGCTTCAAAGGCGCTGATCATTGGGCGCAGCCTGGCGGCATCGGTCGAGCGTCGCACCAAGGATGAGGAGGATGGCTATGAGGGCTCCACAGGAGGCTTCTATTCGCGGTTGGCTCAATCTATTTGCAGCTCAGACGTAGGTTTGCAAGCGTCCCTTCTTCCAGTCGGGGAAAGGCTTGCCGGATCTGTCTGTACCGCCGTGAATAAGGTGCATTCTCGACTCTGCGAGGCCATCAGTGCCGTCACAAACAAGGACGCAAGCAGCTTCGCTTCGAAGTATCTGCACTTCCATTATCCGACTTTGTTTCCAATGGTTGATTCGCGAGCCAGGGAAGCGTTGAAGTGGATCGCGGATGAGGAGGGGCTGGTTTTCGCTCCGACCACGGCGGGCATGTCAAAAAATTACCCAACCTACGTAGGCTTCTACATACACGTGCGTAGCCTGTTTGAAGAAGAACTCGGCCGGGAAATCAGCCTTAGGCAGATGGATAATATTCTGCTTAATCGTTACGACAATTGGGTTTAGGAGACCGTATGAAACGGACTGTGGTCGTTGCGATCGCAATCGCGATTCTGAGCGGGTGCACGACGGGGCCCGCCTGGAAAATATCCAGTGAGAGCGAAGTATTGCCCAAAAGAACCAGTTTGATCGTCACGACTGGAAACTACACAGCGGGTAACTCGTTTCTTAATACTTCGAACATATTTCCAGTTGTACGTAAAGAGGGCGAGGAGATCTATGTCGGACTGATGTCCAATGGAGATGTTCGGATTCCGATCGTAACGGCTCAAATATGGATTGATCAGAACGAGGTATGGACAATCTCGTCTCAGGAGACCCCTGTGATCTTGGAGAAGCCATCTCTGGAATATGTGTTGAGGCCACGTTCGGAGCTCACAAGACAAGCCCAGGCGCAGGGTTTGAATATTCACAAAATATTGGGTGGTTGCGCAGTGACTGGAGGGGACAAAGCCAAGGCAATTCTTAAACAGATGCTCAGGGGCAGCGTTTTAAGATTCAGGACGATTGGTATCGATAAAAACGTGTCTCCGACCCAGGAAGTAGTCTTGGACGAGTCGTTTTCTCAATCGCTCGGATGGGCTGGGATTGATCAGAAGAGTTTATAAACCTCTGCATTGCGTCTGGCGTGGGTTGTCTCTCCATTCGGGCTCGGGCCTTGGTAATGCCCTTGTCGCTTCGGCGCGTAGATCGACCGCTATGAAACCGCACATTGGCGCGCCGGGGCAGGGTGTCATTGGTCGGCGACTCGTCTAGACCGGGGGTTTATGCCGGGTCAAGGGTTGCCACTCAGGTTGTTGGCGACTACCCTGAAAATGTTTGGATTGTTACGAGAAAATTCAGGCGTGGCAATTTTCGGTCAACCGACTTAAGGATGAGGTGAACACAATGTTTTCTCATGAAGGTGCTGCAATAGAGGTGCTGCTATTCATTTTTGGCTTTGCCGGGTTTGCCCTGGCACTGTGGTTTGTTCACGCCTATTTTGAGCGAAAGACTAAAAATGGTGTAAAAAAACAACATTCAGCTCAGCGGGGCAGTTGAGCGTCGGCTGATACTCCTTCCCAAGAATTTTTAATCCTCAGAAACAACAAGCCCGCACACTCATGATGAGGCGCGGGCTCTCGATGACCCAAGCCTGCAATCAGAGACGCATGCCTTTGAACGGGTTCCAGCCTTGCTCGCCTTTCACTTCCTTGAGGTAGTAGGCGTAGTTGGCCATGAGTGCGTACATCATCGACATGGCGATGCTCAGGCCTGTACTCAACGGCCGCGGAAACTCCATGCCGAGGATCGCGAAAATCACGCTCAACGCGATATTGATCGCCAGGAAAATACCCAGCAGGGCGAGGTTTTTCTTCCAGAGGCCGAGGACGAACAGGTAGATAGGGCCAAAGAAAAAAGCAATCACGTTGGCGTTGATGAGGATTTTCTTCTTGACGCCTGGCAGCGTCTTGACGGCTTCCTTATAGCGCGGGTCGTTTGGTGCGCCATAGGTTTCAAAGAAGTCAAAGCGTTCCTGCCACTTGGCGCTGTATTTACCCGTGCTTTGTACTTGTTCAGTTGTGCTCATTTTGCAAGGCTCCTGCTTTCCATTAGTAATTTTTCTTTCTTCCAAGAAATCCTGTGCGCTGTTTCTAGCGCATTGATTGCTTTGATCTTTGACGAAGGGCGCGAGTGAGTCGCCTGAGGTGTTTATTTTGCCGTTTTATGGGCCTTGGTGTGGAACATTCCGCACTGGCCGCTGGAACGGTCGCCTGGTCTGTGACGTGCTTCACCCTATTTTTTCAATGGGGCCCCCGGTGTGCTGAATCCGGATCGGGAGCAGCAGGTCGAGAACAGAGCAGCACAACTAGACGGTTGACCTTCAGGAGCGGCTGACGCGGTCACCGTAGACACGGATCATGTCCAGCAGGTTCTTGACCCGCAGCGGCAGGTTGCCGGCTGGATAGACCGCATGCATGCGCGGGTCTTCACCCGTGCTGGAGGTTAGCTTGTACTCAGGGAACACCCGCACCAGGCGTCCCGCAGCCACTTCCGGCTCCGCCAGCCAGTCGGCCAGGCGGGCAATCCCGGCACCGGCCAGCGCAGCCTGGAACACCGCCGTGCCGGAACTGAAGCGAAACTTGGGGTGCACGCGAAAGCTGCCGGCCTGGCCCGGCCCACGAAAATTCCATTCCTTGAGAATCCGCGGCGCCGTGTGCAGGATCAATGCGTGCTGTTCCAGCGCCTCGATGGATGTCGGCAGCCCGCATCGCTCCAAGTAGCCAGGGCTGGCATAGAGGTAGCGCGAATAGCTCCACAGCGGGTAGCCGATCAGGTCGCTGGATTGTGGGAAGGCGCCGCGAATCGAAAAGTCCAGCTTGCCCTCGACCGGATCGACCGCCGCATCGGTAAAGATCACATCCACGCTGACATCGGGATAACGCTGGCTGTACTGGGTGATCAACTGGGGGACCACCGTGTGGGCCAAGGATTGCGGTGCGGAAAAGCGGATCCAGCCGGTGGCCAGGCCGCTGAGCCCGGCCAGGTCCTCGTCCGCCTCACGTTGCAGATCGAGCATTCTGTGGGCGTGGGGCAGTAGCCGCTCGCCGGCCTCGGTCAGCGTCACGGCATTGGCCGAGCGATTGAACAGCTTGACCCCACTGCGTTCTTCCAGCCCTTGAATGACGCGGGTCAGCGAGCTGGGGGAGCGCCCCAGGCTGCGGGCTGCGACGACAAAGCTGCGCTTGCGGGCCACCGTCGCAAAGGCTTCAAGATCAGCCAACATATCCAGTGCCACCGGCTACCTCATTGCACTTTTCACAATATGACATTGCAACACAAAAAAGCCCCTTCCGTTAGCCTTCCCGTTCTCAGCACAAGGACGTAGGTAGACAGGAGCGATGGATATGTCAACGCTGGATGAAACGCTCAGAAAAGCAACCGCCCTTGCGGGCGAAGCGACCCACGAATGGCTGGTGCCAAAAGCCCCCCTCTCGACAGAAAAGCCTTTGGTCGAATTACAGCTTTCCTACGAAGAAAAAAGAAAACTCCACAACGAACTCAGGCATTTCGCGATCGGCGACAGCGCCAGCGGCCTGCGGCAGATGCCCGCCCTCGGACGCTGCCTGGAACAACTGCTGGCTCCGGAAAAATCCCGCTTGCTGCGTGATTTCCAGCACTGCGACGAGGTGGCGCTGGTGATCCGTGGCCTGCCGGTCGACGCGCAGTTGCCGGCGACGCCCTACGGTGGCAACCCGGATATCGCCGAACTGCCGGTGGTCGCCGGGGCGATCCTCGCGGTACTCGCCGTGCTCGGCACCTGCCCGGTGGGCTACCAGGGCGAGAGCGAGGACAGCATATTTCGCCATGTCTCGCCCAAGCAGCAGCGGGAAACCGAGAGGAGTTCTTACGGCTCGCGCCTGGACCTGGGCATGCATGTCGACAATCCACACCTGCCGCTCAGTTGCGAGGCCGTGCAGCAGTTGTCTGCCTGCCCCGAGTACCTGAGCCTGACCGGCTTGCGCTGCGAGCTGACGGTGCCGACGCGGATCGTCGCGATTGCCGACGTGCTCAACATGCTGCCGGACTTCGTCGAGCAGGAGCTGCTGCGCCCGAGCTTTTCGGTCCGCCGGCCGGACTCGTTCGCCCGCCAGGACACGGTCCTGGAACAAGTCCCGCTGCTCTACCGGCCCAGCAGCGGCGGCCTGCACTGTCGCTACAACATGGCCAGCATCAGCGCTCACTGCGAGCACTCGCGACTGGCCCTGCAACTGTTCGCCGCCGCCGCCAATCACCCCGACGTGGTCCGCTCGGTACTGCTGCAGCCCGGCGACATGCTGATCTTCAAGAACCAGCAGACCCTGCACGCACGCGATGGCTTCGCGCCGCGCTACGACGGCCTGGACCGCTGGATGCTGCGGGTCTTCGGCGTCAACGACCGCAAGCGCCTGCTCCCGTTTTCGGCCACCCACCCCTTTATCGCCAGAGCCTGATCCAATGTTCGATATCGTCCTGCTATGTGTCTTCGCCTTCGCCGCCGGCCTGATCGATGCAGCCGTCGGCGGCGGTGGCCTGATCCAGATCCCGGCACTGTTCAATGTGCTGCCCGGCGCCCAGCCCGCCGCCCTGCTCGGCACCAACAAGGTCGCGGCGGCCTGCGGCACGGCCTTTGCCGCGCGCTCGTTCGTGCGCAAGGTGGTGATCGACTGGAGCCTGGTGGTTCCTGCCGCCGGCGCGGCCTTTGTCATGGCCTTCGCTGGCGCGGCGACGGTATCGCTCGTGCCGCAGGCCGTGATGCGCCCGGCGGTATTGGTGCTAATCGTGCTGATGGCGATCTACACCTTCTGGAAAAAGGACTTCGGCAGCCTGCACAAGCCCATGCGCATTGGCACCAAGGAGAAGCTGCTGGCGGTGCTGGTCGGTGGCGCCATCGGTTTCTACGACGGTTTGTTCGGACCAGGCACCGGCAGCTTCCTGATCTTCCTGTTCATTCGCTGCTTCGCCTTCGACTTCCTGCACGCCTCGGCGTCGGCCAAGCTGGTGAATATCGCCACCAATGTCGCGGCGCTGCTGTTCTTTATCCCGAGCGGCAACGTGCTCTACTTGGTAGCGCTGCCGATGGCGCTGTTCAATATCCTCGGCGCGCTGACCGGCACCTGGCTGGCGGTGCGCAAGGGAGTGCCCTTTGTCCGCGCGTTGTTCCTGGTGCTGCTGGTGATTCTGATCAGCAAGCTGTCCTATGACCTGATCTCGGTGGGTTGAGTTACCCATAGCCCCGCCAAAAAGTGTTCGGCAAGCAGATTCAGCCCCATACTCTCGGTTTTTGCACCGTAGATATCCAGATGAGGCCCTGTTTTGTCGAATGTTGAACCCCAGTTGCACGCGCTGACGTTGAATCACATCTATGACGGTTTCAAACAGCTGATCCCAATCTCTCTTTTCGTCGTCGTGTTCGGCGTTGCTTTCGGCCTGGCGGCTGCGCAAACGGGCTTGAGTGATACGTCAGCCGTGCTCATGAGCACGCTGGTTTTTGCCGGCGCTTCTCAATTTGCCGCACTGGATCTGTGGGGGCAGCAAGTGCCGGTCGTTCCCCTGATGATCACCGTCTTCGCTATCAACGCCCGGCACTTGTTGATGGGCGCGACGCTTTACCCGTGGCTGCGGGAGCTGCCCGTTGCCAAACGCTACGGTGTCATGCTGGTTGTTTCGGACGCCAACTGGGCCATGGCGATGCAGGCGCTCGGTCGTGGCAAGCCGGGGCTCGGGCTTTTATTCGGCGGCGGCATTGCGCTCTGGGTCGCGTGGATCCTGGGCAGTTGGCTGGGACTTCATTTCGGCAGCGCCATTGAGAACCCGGTCAGTTTCGGGCTCGATATGGTGATGGGCTGTTTCTTGTTGGCGATGGTCGTGGGCGGGAAGAAAAACCTGCGCATGTTCATTATCTGGACCGTGGCGGCCTGCTCATCGCTGTTGGCTTACTGGTACTTGCCGGCGAACAGTCATGTCGTGGTCGGCGCTTTGGCGGGGGGCATTCTGGGTGCGCTGTGGATGGAGAAAACACAATGAGCATTGAAACGGCGGGTTACGGCACCCTGATTGTCATATTGATAATGGCCGCGGTGACATTGGCGACTCGGTGGGGCGGTGTTTTCGTGATGTCGTTCGTGCCGATCAACTATCGGGTGCAACAATTCATCACGGCCATGTCCGGTTCGGTGTTGGTGGCGGTGTTGGCTCCGCTGGCGGTTAAAGGTGATAACGGCGCACGCCTGGCTTTGCTGACTACGGCGATCGTCATGCTGATACTGAAAAAACCGTTGCCGGCAATTGCGGCCGGCATACTTGCAGCGGCTTTAGCCAGGCAGTTCTGAATGGTCGAGTCGCCCGCGAACAAGCGAGCGACGAAACCCCATCAACACCCAGGTCAAAAACTCAGCGCCGCCGCTTCCCCAAACGAGTGATCCTGTACACCCGTCATAAAGTGCAGCGACATCTCCTGTGGCGCCTCGATGGGTGGAATTTCAAAACTCCCCACCACCTGCCCCTGAAGCGCACTCAGCCGCATCGACTCTTCTTCCTTTAACTTTGCCATTCTCGCGTGATTCGCTGCGATTTCGTTGAGAGTTGACACGGTACATCTCCGTTTGCTGACCAAGCATTGATTAATTTGCCGCCGCGTCAGAATTACGTCGTTCTTGGCTGCTGAGACAAGTCAGTGCAAGCCCTGAGCCAGACGTGGCCGCCTGTTGGCTCCGCCACTGGACAGGTGACGAATGGCGGGGCAGACGTGCATTGACGGCGGCAACGTTGCAACCATGCCTCAACAATAAGTCACTGATAATACAAACCGCTCCCCGGCAGGGTCAGTCGGTCTCGGCGCTGTAGATGCTTGACCGGTGTGTCGAATACCTGTGCACCACAACCACCCCGGCTCCGATCAGGCTGGTGGCCACCGCCAGCAGCAGAATCACCTGCTGCGTTCCAATAGGCGCGGCCAGCACCGCGACCAGTAGGCCTGCGAGTGGTTGCGACAGGTTGTTGAGCAGCGTGATGACGCCGACGGTCTTGCCGAAGTCCTGGGGCGGAATGACTTGCTGGCGGAGGGTGCGGAAGTAGACGTTGAACATTTTGTCGAAACCGACAATCAGCAAGAAACCGACGACGTAGCCCCCTGTGTTCGGGCTGAGCGCAGTGATGAAGGCGCCGACGGCAATCAGCGTGTAGGAGAGGGCGCCCAGCAGTTTCAAGGGCAGGGTCAGCCGGGCGAGGAGGAACAGAATGAGGATGGTGGTCACGGCACCGGCTGCCTGTAAGCCTGCGTAGTCATCCTTGCCGGCGCCGTAATGGCCGATGACCATGGCCGCCGAGGTGGCGAGGGTGACGCCGATGATCAGGTTGACGCCCACTGCCAGGCTGATGATTTTTTTCAGTTCTGCCAGGTTGCGGATGTGGCCGAAGGCAATGCGCAGCGGGTTCAGCCAGAGGTCATGATGCTGCTCGAAGGTTTCCAGGGTGACCGAACTGATGCGTTGCCAATACAGCATCGCCAGGTCTGCCAGCAGGAACAGCCCGGCAATCGCTAGTACCACCCAGTGCCACGCCCACACCTCAAGCAGCAGCGCAGCGATCAGCGGGCCCAGCACCAAGCCGGTCTGGTCGGCTATTTGCGAGTAGGACAGGGTCTTGGTGTAGGTGTAGTGCTTGAAGATGTACGGCATCACCACTTCGCGGGCCATGATGCCCTGGGTGGTCAGCACGCCGCACAGGGCCGAGAGCGCGACGATCCAATAGATCCCGCCGAAGACGCCATGGAGCACGACCGCCACCCCGCAGGCGACGGCGCGATAGACCTGGCTGATGTGCAGGATGCGAATCGGCGAGAACTTGTCGCACAGCGCGCCGCAGATCGGGAACGACAGGTAGCGTGGCAGGGACTCGACGAAGAACGCCAGGCCTGCCCAGGAGACGCTGTTGGTGGTCTGGAAAACAATCAGCGGGACGATGAACAGCAGAATCTGGTCGGCCAACCGGGAGAGGAACATCGAGACGAAAAAAGCCAGGTAATCCTTGCGCATGAAACTCCTTGATTGCTGTGTTCAGGTGCATCCGGTCCAGGCAAGCGGCGCGCAGTGTGATATGGAACTAATATCACCGTTAGTCTCTATATCTTTACAGGGGACATCCCTTTTTTGAGAGAACTGCCATGTTCAAATCGCGCTCGTTGATTGCTGCAGTGACGTGTTTCGCCCTGGCGGCTGGCCCTGGCATTGTTGTCGCGGACCCGGGCAACGGCAAGGGAAATGCTCAATTCGATCAAGGCCCCGGTCATGGACAGGGAGGTAAAGGCGGGCAGGGTAACAAGGGCGGTCAAGGCAATCCCGGCAACAAGGGCAACCAGGGCGGCAAAGGCAACCAAGGTGGTGGCGGCGGCGATTGGCATAACGGCCCGAGCCTCGACCGCAGCGGCATTCTGGGTGTGATTGGCGGCTATCGCGATTACTGGAGCCCCGGCCCGGCGTTGCCGCCAGGCATCCAGAAAAATCTTGCACGAGGCAAGCCGTTGCCACCCGGTATCGCCAAAAAGCTCGATGGGCGACTGCTGGGGCGGTTGCCGCACTATGACGGTTATGAGTGGCAACAGGTCGGCACGGACCTGATCCTGGTGGCGATTGCCACTGGCATCATCTATGAAGTGCTCAATGGTGCGTTCGACTAAGTCGGAGTAATGCCAATCAGTTAAGCAACACACCTGTGGGAGTGGGCTTGCTCGCGAAAGCGGTGGGTCAGCTAGCGATGATGTTGGCTGTGCCGACGCCTTCGCGAGCAAGCTCGCTCCCACAACTGGATTGGAGTATGACTGGGAGAGCCAGGCCGGCTGTCAGGCGCGCCTCGCGGTGGACGTTGATCTCGGCGCCCCGTTAACCACGATGGCCGAACGCAGGTATTGCGTAGTGGGCATCCCGGCATGGATGCCGGGATAGCCGCGCTGGGCCATGGATGGCCCTTCGCGGCGGGCCCACGGAGCAATGCCGGAGTGAGGGCACACCGAGCCTAGGCGAGGTGCCGAGTGGTGGGGTAAAAGCGCTTTGGTTACTTTCGCCTGGGCCGGCTTCCGGATTTTCGAAAGTGACCCGCCGTCAGGGCGGAACCCTAAGTGGCCGTTACCGCAGCAATGGATATGTACTCAATCAACAAGAGCAAGCCCACCCACTCCCACAGGTTTCGTATCAGCTTTCAAGTTGCCGCAGCCGTTTGTACAAGGTATTGCGGCTGACGCCCAGCCGTCGCGCCAGGTGTGAAATGTTCCCGCCCACTGCCTGCAACTGACGGTTCAGGTCCTCGGCATCGTTCAGGTCCACCGTCAGCGGCTCAGGCGTTTCCACCGGTTCCATTTCAAGGTCGACAAAGAAGTCGTCGGGCAGGTGTTCCGGGCGGATCGGCTGTTCCTCGGCCATCGCCAGGGCCACTTGCAGCACGCTGCTGACCTGTCGCAGGTTGCCCGGCCATGGATGGCGTTCGAACAGGTCCAGTACCTCGCGGCTCAGGCCGGCCCATTGGGTCGGTTCGCGGTGGTGTTCCCAGAGGCGTTTGAACAGGGCCTGTTTGTCGCTGCGTTCGCGCAGCGGTGGCAGCTCCAGCGTCAGGCCGCCGATGCGGTAGTACAAGTCTTCGCGAAACCGCCCCAGTTGCACCTGTTCACGCAGCGAGCGGTTGGTGGCGGAGATGATGCGGATGTCCACTGGGAACAGCTCGGCGCTGCCCACCGGCTGTACGCAACGTTCCTGCAAGACCCGCAGCAGCCGGGCCTGGGTTGGCAGGGGCATGTCGCCGATCTCGTCGAGGAACAACGTACCCCGGTCGGCCTTGCGGATCAGGCCGATGCTGCCTTTCTGGTTGGCACCGGTGAAGGCGCCTTTTTCGTAGCCGAACAGTTCCGACTCCACCAACTCGGCGGGGATCGCTGCGCAGTTGACGGCAATGAACGGCTGCTTGCAGCGTGAACTGGCCTGGTGCAGCGCTTTGACGAAGACTTCCTTGCCGACACCGGTCTCGCCGTGGATCAGCAGCGGAATGTCCTTCTCCAGCAAGCGCTCGGCCTGGCGCACGGCTTTCTCCACGCGGCTGTCACCGAAGTGCAGGGTGTTGAGGCTGATGGCGTTGCTGGCGGGGGCCGGCGCAGGTGCTGTTTCGGTGAACACGCGAGCCTTGATCGACACCTGGCTTGGGCGCCTGAGCAAGCACTGGAAACGGTTGCTACCGGATGCTTGCAGGGCGAATGGCAGGCCGTCGGGTTGGTTCAGCAACTCCAGCAGCGAAACCTTGAACAGGCTTTCGATGCTGACCCGCGACAGGCTCAGGCCCAGCAGGTTGTCGGCCCGACGGTTGGCGGACAGGACCTGGCCGCTCTCATCGAAGATCAGCAGTCCGGCCCATTGGCTGTCGAGGTTGTTCAGGCCGGTGTTGAAGGTCAGTTGGAAGTGTTCACCGCGAAACAGGTTGAGGATCAGCCGGTTCTCCACGGTCTGGCTCATCATCTTGACCATGCCCAGGGTGTGGGAGGGCGGCAGGTAGCTGTCGCTGGAGACGTCGAGCACGGCGATGACCTTGCGCTCGGCATCGAAGATCGGCGCGGCCGAGCCGGTCATGAAGCGGTTGGCCTTGAGGAAGTGTTCATCGTGTTCGATGTGCACCGCCTGTTCGCAGGCCAGCGCGGTGCCGATGGCGTTGGTGCCGGTGCAGCGTTCCATCCAGCTCGCCCCGGCGCTGAAGCCATGGGCCAGTTTCGGCTCGATGAAACGCTGGGTGCCCCAGGAGGTCAGCACTTGGCCCTGGTTGTCGGCCAGCATGATCAGGCAGTTGGAGTTGCTCAGGATGTTTTCGTAGTACGGCAAGACTTCCTGGTGGGTGGTCTGCACCAGCGAATGCTGGCTCTCCAGCAACTGGGCGATGCCTTGGGCGGGCAACTGGTCGAAGGCCGGCACGCTTTGATGGTTCAGGCCGAAGGCGCGGCAACGGGACCAGGAGGCCTGGATGATGGCCTCGTGGGACAAGGCTGGAGCAGGTGCGGCCATGGGGCACTCTCGCAGGAGCTGTTTTTATTGTTGTGGCAAGTCTCGCACAGACTCCTTGTGCTGGGGCAGGCCTGAATACCACTTCATACACAAGCCCTTGTGGGAGCGAGCAAGCTCCCACAAGGGCATGGCCAGGCTAGCCGAAAACGTTCTTTCAGTGTTGTTCAAAATTGTTCATTGTCAACCCGTGAGTTGTTCAGTTGTTCAGTCGTGGCTGTTCACTTGTGTTCATCTGCGAACGTGGCTTTCTCAAGTTTTCTGAAAAAAACAAGCCAGATCAGCGGCTTGTCATTTCTGGCACGGCTTTCGCTTTCTAACTCGGGTCGCTTGACTCCAATAATAAAAAGGCCGAGCCATGTCATTAAAGCTTGAGCACATCTGTCGCACCGTCGAAGGCCAGACCTGGATCGACGATGCCAATCTGAGTTTCGAACCCGGATCCTTCAACGTCCTGTTGGGCCGTACGCTGTCCGGCAAGACCAGTCTCATGCGCCTGATGGCCGGTCTGGACAAGCCCGACAGCGGCCGCATCCTGATGAACGGCGTCGACGTCACCCACCGCCCGGTGCGGCTGCGCAATGTGTCGATGGTTTACCAGCAGTTCATCAACTACCCGACCATGACTGTTTTCGAAAACATCGCCTCGCCGTTGCGCCAGGCCGGTGTGTCCAACGAGGTGATCCAGAGCAAGGTGCTGGAAACCGCCAGGATGCTGCGCATCGAGAAATTCCTGCAGCGCCATCCGCTGGAATTGTCCGGCGGCCAGCAGCAGCGCACGGCCATGGCCCGGGCCTTGGTCAAGGACGCCGAACTGATCCTGTTCGACGAGCCACTGGTGAACCTGGACTACAAGCTGCGTGAAGAGCTGCGCCAGGAAATGCGCGAGCTGTTCCAGGCCCGCCATACCATCGCTGTCTACGCCACCACCGAGCCCAACGAGGCGTTGGCCCTGGGTGGCACCACCACGATCCTGCATGAGGGCCGGGTGATCCAGAGCGGCAAATCGTCCTCTGTGTATCACCAGCCGCATACCGTGCTGGCCGCCGAGTTGTTTTCCGAACCGCCGATCAACCTCATGCCGGGTCGTATCGCCGGCAACGAAGTCAGCTTCGCCAATTTCGTGCACTTTCCGCTGAATGTCGACCTGCGCCCGGTGGGCGAGGGTGAGTTCCGTTTCGGCGTGCGCCCCAGCCATATTTCCCTGGTGCCGAGCAACGACGACGACCTCGAACTGGCGGTGACCGTCGAGGTGGCCGAGATCAGTGGCTCGGAGACCTTCCTGCACGTGCGCAATGAACATTTCCTGCTGGTGCTGCACTTGCCAGGAGTGCATGAGTACGACGTGGATGCGCCGATCCGCATCTACATTCCGACCCATAAACTGTTTGTCTTCGACGCCCAGGGCAAGCTGGTCCAAGCCCCAGGGCAGCGTATCGCGAGGGTTGCCTGATGGCCGAAATTCGTTTGCAGAACCTCGCCCACAGCTACACCAGCACCCCGGCGGGCCCCGAGGACTACGCGATCCGCGAGATGAACCACATCTGGGAGCAGGGCGGCGCCTATGCGCTGCTCGGACCTTCGGGCTGCGGCAAGTCCACCTTGCTCAACATCATTTCCGGACTGCTCAGCCCCTCCGAAGGGCAGGTGATGTTCGACAGCAAAGTCGTCAACGACCTGACCCCGGAGCGGCGCAACATCGCCCAGGTGTTCCAGTTCCCGGTGGTGTACGACACCATGACCGTGTTCGACAACCTGGCGTTCCCGCTGCGTAACCAGGGCATGGCCGAGGCCAGGATCCACACCAAGGTCCAGGAAATCGCCGAGGTCCTGGACCTGCAGAACCTGCTGGACAAAAAGGCCCGCAACCTGACCGCCGACGAAAAACAGAAAGTCTCCATGGGCCGCGGGCTGGTGCGCGACGATGTGTCGGCGATCCTGTTCGACGAGCCACTGACCGTGATCGACCCGCACCTGAAATGGAAACTGCGGCGCAAGCTCAAGCAGATCCATGAGCAGTTCAACATCACCATGGTCTACGTCACCCACGACCAGTTGGAAGCCTCGACGTTCGCCGACAAGATCGCGGTGATGTACGGCGGCCAGATCGTGCAGTTCGGCACGCCCCGGGATTTGTTCGAGCGCCCGAGCCACACCTTTGTCGGCTACTTCATCGGCAGCCCGGGGATGAACCTGATCGAGGTCACGGCACAGCCCGGTGGCGTCGGCTTCGCCTCGACGCACTTGCCGCTGTCGGAAACCTTGCAACGGCGGGTCGCCGAAGCCGAAGGTAAAAGCCTGAAGGTCGGTATCCGTCCCGAGTTCGTGCATGTCTGGGATGGCCCTTACGACGACGCGATGCAGGCTGACGTGGTCCATGTCGAAGACCTGGGCACCTACAAGATCCTGACCCTCAACCTCGATGGCGCACCCCTGAAGGTCCGCCTGGCCGAAGACAAGCCGGTGCCGGAAGGCACGGCGTACATCAGTTTTCCGGCCCAATGGCTGATGGTCTATGCCGATGAATACCTGCTGGAGCCGTTGAGCGAGGTGCAGCCATGAACAAGGTGCAGAACAACAAGGCGTGGTGGCTGGTACTGCCGGTGTTCCTGCTGGTGGCCTTCAGTGCCGTGATCCCGATGATGACGGTGGTCAACTATTCGGTGCAGGACATCTTCGACCAGTCCAGCCGCTACTTCGTCGGCGCCGACTGGTACAAGCAGGTGCTGCTCGATCCACGGCTGCACGATTCGCTGCTGCGCCAGTTCATCTACTCGGCGTGCGTGCTGCTGATTGAAATCCCTCTGGGCATCGCCATCGCCCTGACCATGCCGACCAAGGGCAAATGGTCGTCCCTGGTGTTGATCATCCTCGCGATCCCACTGCTGATCCCGTGGAACGTGGTGGGCACCATCTGGCAGATTTTCGGCCGCGCCGACATCGGTTTGCTGGGCTCGACCCTCAACGGCCTGGGCATCAACTACAACTATGCGGCCAACACCATGGACGCCTGGGTGACCGTGCTGGTGATGGATGTCTGGCACTGGACGTCGCTGGTGGCGCTGCTGTGCTATTCGGGGCTGCGGGCGATTCCCGACGTGTACTACCAGGCCGCGCGGATCGACCGGGCGTCGAACTGGGCCGTGTTCCGTCACATCCAGTTGCCGAAGATGAAAAGCGTGCTGCTGATCGCGGTGATGCTGCGTTTCATGGACAGTTTCATGATCTACACCGAGCCGTTCGTACTCACTGGCGGCGGGCCGGGCAACGCCACCACGTTCCTCAGCCAGACCCTGACGCAGATGGCCATCGGCCAATTCGACCTGGGCCCGGCGGCGGCGTTTTCCCTGGTGTATTTCCTGATCATTCTGTTGGTGTCCTGGCTGTTCTACACCGCCATGACGCACTCCGACGCCAACCGTTGAGGCCCGCACGATGAGCAAGAGAAAGCTGATACCCCTGCTGATCTACATCCTGTTCCTGCTGGTGCCCATCTACTGGCTGCTGAACATGTCGTTCAAGAGCAACACCGAGATCCTCGGCAGCCTGACCCTGTGGCCGCAGGATTTCACCTTCCACAACTACAAGGTGATCTTCACCGACCCGAGCTGGTACACCGGTTACTTGAACTCGCTGTACTACGTGAGCCTGAACACGGTGATCTCCCTGGGCGTCGCGTTGCCGGCCGCCTATGCGTTTTCCCGCTATCGGTTCCTGGGGGACAAGCACCTGTTCTTCTGGCTGCTCACCAACCGCATGGCGCCACCGGCGGTGTTCCTGTTGCCGTTCTTCCAGCTGTATTCGTCCATCGGGTTGTTCGACACCCACATCGCCGTGGCCCTGGCCCACTGCCTGTTCAACGTGCCATTGGCGGTGTGGATCCTCGAAGGCTTCATGTCCGGGGTGCCGAAAGAAATTGACGAGACCGCCTACATTGACGGCTACAGTTTCCCCAAGTTCTTCGCCAAGATCTTCATTCCGTTGATCGGCTCCGGCATTGGCGTCACGGCGTTCTTCTGCTTCATGTTTTCCTGGGTAGAGCTGTTGCTGGCGCGCACGCTCACCTCGGTGAATGCCAAGCCGATCGCGGCGGTCATGACCCGTACGGTGTCGGCGTCCGGTATCGACTGGGGCGTGCTGGCGGCGGCGGGGGTGTTGACCATCCTGCCGGGCATGCTGGTGATCTGGTTCGTTCGCAACCACGTGGCCAAGGGCTTTGCCCTGGGCCGGGTCTGAGGAGTCGATGATGGAATGGATGAACTGGACCGCCCCCACGGCGGCGTTCTTTGGGGTCATCGCCTTGCTGCTGGCAGGCATGACCACGTGGGAATTGCGTTCGCCGAGTATCCCTCGGCGTGGTTTCCTGCCGATTGCCACCACCCGTGGCGATCGGTTGTTTATCGGTCTTCTCGGTAGCGCCTACCTGCATCTGCTGGTGATTGGCGTTACCGACTGGAGCATCTGGATAGCGTTCGCGTTGTCTGTGGTGTGGCTGTTGGCAGTGATGCGGTGGGGCTAATCGCGACAATTCGACGATCAGGCTCTTAAACCCAAACAGGAGGTCTCTATGTTCGATAAAAACAATAAGCTGCGACATAGCGTTTCATTGGCAGCCATGCTGGCACTCAGCGGGCTGAGTGCTGCGGCCTGGGCCGACGCCTATGAAGACGCCGCTAAAAAGTGGATCGGCAGTGAATTCAAGCCGTCTACCTTGACAGCCGAGCAGCAGCTCGAAGAACTCAAATGGTTCATCAAGGCCGCCCAGCCGTTTCGCGGGATGAAAATCAACGTGGTGTCGGAAACCATCGCCACCCACGAATATGAATCCAAGGTGTTGGCCAAGGCCTTCAGCGAAATTACCGGGATCCAGCTGACCCACGACCTGCTCCAGGAAGGCGACGTGGTGGAGAAGCTGCAGACCCAGATGCAGTCGGACAAGAATATCTATGATGGCTGGGTCAACGACTCGGACTTGATCGGTACGCACTTCCGCTATGGCAAGACCGAATCGATCACCGACCTGATGGCCAATGAAGGCAAGGACTTCACCTCGCCGACCCTGGACCTCAAGGACTTCATCGGTATCTCCTTCACCACCGCGCCGGACGGCAAGGTCTATCAACTGCCCGACCAGCAATTCGCCAACCTGTACTGGTTCCGCGCTGACTGGTTCGAGCGTGCGGACCTGAAGGCCAAGTTCAAGGAGAAATACGGCTACGAGCTGGGCGTGCCGGTGAACTGGTCGGCCTATGAGGACATTGCCAAGTTCTTCTCCGAAGACGTCAAGGAAATCGACGGCAAGCGCGTCTATGGTCACATGGACTACGGCAAGAAAGACCCGTCCCTGGGTTGGCGCTTCACCGATGCCTGGTTCTCCATGGCCGGCGGCGGCGACAAGGGCCTGCCCAACGGTTTGCCAGTGGACGAGTGGGGCATTCGTGTCGAGGATTGCCATCCGGTCGGTTCCAGCGTGACCCGTGGCGGCGACACCAACGGTCCCGCGGCTGTGTTCGCGACCACCAAGTATGTGGATTGGATGAAGAAATACGCACCGCCGGAAGCAGCGGGCATGACCTTCTCCGAGTCCGGCCCGGTGCCGTCCCAAGGCAACATCGCCCAGCAGATTTTCTGGTACACCGCTTTCACCGCCGACATGACCAAGCCGGGCCTGCCGGTGGTGAACGCCGATGGCACGCCGAAATGGCGCATGGCACCTTCGCCACGCGGCCCGTATTGGGAAGAGGGCATGAAGCTGGGGTATCAGGACGTGGGTTCCTGGACGTTCATGAAGTCCACGCCGGAGAAGCAGAAGCTCGCGGCCTGGCTCTATGCGCAGTTCGTGACGTCCAAGACCGTGTCGCTGAAGAAAACCATCGTTGGCTTGACGCCGATTCGTGAGTCGGACATCAACTCCCAGGCGTTGACCGACCTGGCGCCGAAACTCGGTGGCCTGGTGGAGTTCTACCGCAGCCCGGCCCGCGTGCAATGGACCCCGACCGGGACCAACGTGCCGGACTACCCGCGCCTGGCTCAGCTGTGGTGGAGCCACATCGCCGAAGCCGCCAGTGGCGAGAAGACCCCGCAGCAGGCCCTCGATGGCTTGGCCAAGGACCAGGATGCGATCATGACGCGCCTGGAACGCTCCAAGGCCCAAGCCACCTGCGCCCCGAAAATGAACCCCGAGCGCGACGCGCAATACTGGTTCGACCAACCGGGCGCACCGAAGCCGAAACTGGCGAACGAGAAGCCTAAAGGTGAAACAGTGAGCTACACCGAGCTGTTGAAATCGTGGGAGGCAGCACGCAAGTAAAGCCCCAAGCGTGAAAACGAACGGCACCGAAAGGTGCCGTTTTTTTTTGCGTGCGCTTGCACCGCTATCGCGAGCAAGCTCGGCTCCCACTGGGGATTGTGGTGATCTGAAGGGCGAGTGATCAGCCCGCTTTGGCCGGGCTGGCCAAGGCGTTTCCGGCCACGGGCGATGGTGGGCTTTTCATCAGGGCATTCAATGCCTGCCCGTAGTTTTTGCCCGCCAGGCTCATGCTGTTGTTATGCGTCGCCCCCGGCACCAGCAGCAGGCGCTTGGGCTCCCGGGCGGCGTTGAACAGTTGCTCGCTGAAGCGCGGCGGGACGTAACGATCGGCAGAACCATGGACCACCAGCAGCGGCATGTTGATCTCGCCTATTTTGTCGATAGAGTCGAATTTCTGCGACAACAGCCAGCGCACCGGCAGGGACGTATTTGCCATCGCGGTGGCGACATCGCCCAGGGAGGTGAACGTGGATTCGATGATCAGGCCGCGGACCTGGGCCGCGCCATTCTTCGCGGCCTCCTGACCCAACTGCGCAGCGAGGTCCACCGCGACGGCACCGCCCAGAGAATGACCGTAGATCAGCCGCAGGGCCGGGTCCGGTTGCAGTACCTTGAGGCGTTCCCAAGCGATGCGTGCATCCTCATAGACGCTGGCTTCCGACGGCAGATCCCCATGGCTTTTGCCAAAGCCACGATAATCGATAGCCAGCACCGAATAACCCAGCGCCCTCAGTTGCTGGATACGAAACAACTGGCCGGTCAAATTCCAACGCACACCGTGCAAGTACAGGATCGTCGGTGCGTTCTTGCGTTCGGCCGGCCACCACCAGCCGTGGATATTTTCCCCGGCCTTGAAACTTTTGGGCTTGAGATCGAATTCCTGCACGCCGCTGGGAAGCCCACTGAACCAGCTCGCCGTCCCCGGTTCGATGCGAAAGACCAGCTCGCGTTCCTTATGTTGCAGCACTGCACAGCCCACCGGCAGCCCGACCACCATTGCGCTCAGGACAAGGAAGGCCAGCCAGCGCCGCCGAAGGCGAGAGAATAAAGGTAAAGGCATCGACGCAATTCGCAACTCGAAACAGAAGATGCCTTGTAGCAGATTCTCCGGAAGCGGCGCAGGGATTTCCGTCTGTCATTCGTCTGAAGCGTGCTTTTCGGCGTTGGGAAATCTCCAATCCCTGTGCCTTACGCCCTATTCCTTTGGGGAAAACCGCCATGCCTCGCTGGCACGGCTGTGCTGCACTGACTGAGAATCTTGGGGAGGGAATGAACCCCTCCCCGCAATCAAGTCTCTATGGCAGAGGGGGCATCACGCATCCTCAAGCTCAACTAGCTCAAACGTCCGCTCAGTGTTGCCATACCCCACCTTCGGCACCCCCGCCAGTCGCTGATGCAGCACCTGGGTCAACGAGCAGCCAGGAGCCAGGTAGGTGTCGCCGAAATCACCATCCAATTGCACTGGATGAACAATCACTTCCAGCAAACCATGGTCCGGTGCCGCGGCGTGCTGCAAGTCGGCTGGCGTGCAGACATAGTCGGCCGTCGAGCCGCATAAACGACGCAGGCGGCGGTTGAGCAAGGTCTTGAAGATGCGCTTGGGGAGATTCAGGTTTGATCCGAGGTTGCGCGCCAGGCGAATGGGCACATCTTGTCGAGCAGCGAAGCGCGCCACCAATGCTCCGATGGGCCAGATGTTATGTACGTGTTGATGGGAATCGAGGTGGCTTGGGCGCAATCCGTGGTCCAGGCAGCGTTGCCATTGCGCCTGGAGTTCGTCCTGTATGGCGGCGCGGTCCTTTGAGCCCAGGTGCAGGCAATAGCGGGACAGGCTGAAGTTGAACTGGCCGTCCACATCGCAAAACGCCGGGCGTGATTGTATGGCCTGGCTCAAGGGCTGCCCATGGCTGAGATTGATATGCAGGCCGATGCGTCCCTTGAGCCGGGGCTGTCGGGCCAGGACGCACGCTTGTTCGAAGCCCAGCGTATTGGCCATGAGGGTGGCGGAACTGATCAGTCCTGCTTCGAAGGCTCTAACGATTGTCGCGTTTTCGCTGAAGCACAACCCGAAGTCGTCAGCGTTGATGATCACTTGGCGGGGCATGAGAGATCTCCTGTTCCTTGGGGATAGAGGGTGCATCTGTTGTCGCGTTTTTTTGAGGAGGGTGTTTGCGAAGCCAGGGTTTAAGACTTTTCCAGAGCCGTAAGGCGAGCCCGAGGATCAGGCCATCGGGTTGCCAGGAATAAAAACTCCAACGCCAGTGCTCCAGTTGTCCGGTCATGCGTTCGTGCAATTGATGGCTGGAATTATCGAGACTGACCCGTGATGCATCGATCCATCGCCAGTTTTCGTCCAGTCCCCAGTGAATCCACTCTTCGAGCAATACCCGACCGCTGCCCAGGTCGGCGTGCTGCGGCAGGAACGCCAGGTTGTAGTCGTACAATCGGCCTTGGTCCAGCAGGCCGAGGCGATAGCTGATGCATTCGCCGTTCAGTTCCAGCAGCACCACCCGCACCAGGCCCTGGGCGGCGAGGGCGGTGAAGGCGTGGTTCATCCATTGCCGACGCCTGGGGTCGGAGAAGATGCCGACGCCTTCCTCGCCTTTCCAACTGGCGGCCTCGACATTGGCAAGTGCCCGCAACAGCTGTCCCATGCTGATGGCGTCCGGGGTCACTCGGCGGGTTTCGGCACCGCAAGCGGCGATCCGCTTGCGCGCCCGACGCAGCTTGTAGCGTGGATCGCCAGAGATTTCCTGATGGTCGCTTTCGCTGATCAGGTGCACCGGAACCCGGCAACTGAGCCGCCGTTCTCCGGTGGAACTCATTGCCATCCAGGTGCTAAGGACGCTTTGCTCGCCGACCGGCTCCACCACTTCATTGAGTTGCAGCATCGCGTGGGGCACCTGCTGACGGATCTGCATCAGCGCTTGGCCCATGCCTTCGGCGTCCAGGCGCGCCAGCAGGGCGATGCGGTCGGCCAAGGGGTAACCCAAGTGATGCAACACCCGGAACCGCAGTCCGCCGATACGCTCACGTCCTGAAACCAGGGGCAGGCATAGCGACAAATCCTGGTCCTGCCAGCCCAGCAACACATGCAATTGCTGATCAGGCAACAGGGCAAATTCCGCCGCTTGCAGCCAGGCCAGGGTGTTGAACGGTGTTGCGTCGACCACCTGGGTTCGCAGCTGTTCATAAGCTGATACAGGAAAGTCCTCCGCGCCCAGGGAGCGACACCATTGGAACCGGATGGTCATGGATGTCAGCCCGCCGCAGTGGATGGAACCGGCTTGGCCGGTTTACGAAAAGAGTCCAGGATCGAGCCGGTGTAGAACGAGTCACGGAAAAAACGCCAGCGCCCGAACAAGCGATATATATGGGTGATCTGGCCACGTTCCTGAAAGTCCATTCGCAGGTGCATCTTGACGGCTGGAATGTTCCATAGCTCGCAGACGTCGACCACTCTGTTGCAGCCTTGGCCGGCCATCGCTTTCCACAGTTCCAATTGGAAATCCACCGATAGCCGGGTTCCCCAGTAAGCGCGGTACAGCTCAGCGCCAAACTCGAAGAACTCACCCGATTTGACCGGGAACCAGCAGCGAAAGTAATGGCGGTCGAAATAATCCCGTGCAGTACCCCAAATGAACGCGACGGTGTCACCCTTGTCGTCCAGGTACATCAGCCCGGTGTGGCCGTCGGCGGCCAGTTCGCGCATGGTCTCGACACGGTCGCCAAAGTAAGTGGCGAAGGCATCGGCGTTGCGGGTGGTAATGGATTCCCGGCGCAACGCTGCATAGGGCCTGAGGTTGTTAGGCCGTATCGGACTGACCAGATCGCGTTCCATCCACACCAGTTGCTCGTGGAAATACACGTAGTGTTTACACAGCTGTTTCAGGACGGCGCGTAAACCTTTTTTCTGAATGCGATCAAGCAATTTCTGCAAGATGTTCATGGTGCCTCCTGACGGGGGATGGACGAAAGGGGGGTTACCCCGCCGCTGAGGCAGCAGGGAACCATACCACTGGAACCGGATCGCCCTGGGCATCACGCCGCCGCAGTCGATGCAACCGGCTGGGCCGGTTTACGAAAGGCGCCCAGCACCGATCCGCGGTAATACGTGTCGTGGAAGAACCGCCAGCGACCGAATAGGCAATACACGTGGGTGATCTTGCCGCGTTCCTGGAAACCCATGCGGATATGCATCTTGATCGCCTGGATGTTTTGCAAATCGCAGACATCGACCATGGTGTTGCAACCGTGGTCCGCCATGACTTTCCACATCTCCAACTGCATGTCCGCCGAGATACTGGAACCCCAGTATTTACGAATCGCCTCGCCACCGAATTGAAAGTACTCGCCAGGCTTGATCGGAAAGTTGCAGCGGTAGAAATGGCGGTCGAAATAGTCCCGTGTACTGGCCCAGGCAAAGCCCACGGTGTCGCCCTGGTCATCCAGGTACATCAAGCCGGTGTAACCTTCGGCCGCCAACTCGCGCATGGTTTCGACGCGGTCGCCAAAGTGCCGGGCAAAAGCATCGGCATTGCTGACCGTGATGAATTCCAGGCGCATCGCGGGGTACGGCTTGAGGTTGTGCGGGGGGAGCGGGGTTCGCACATCATGCTCCAGCCACACCAGTCGGGAATGAAAGAACATGTAGCGTCTGCATAGCTGTCTTAGAACGGCGCGCAGACCTTTTTTATGAATGCGATCACGCAATATTTGCAGAGCGTTCATGGTGCCTCCTGACGGGTGGCGGGTTGGGGGGAAAGCGGAGCGGTCCAACGGAGGGCGAACACGGTTTCCCCCGGCAGGAGAAACCCGACCTGGCCGGCCTTGCAATCAAACGGAACGCTGCGGCTGCGGTTGTCCGCGCCGAAATACATCAGGGTCATTCCCGGCTGCGGGCAAACCGTGCCGTCGAGGCTGACCTGATGGGCTCGCGTGCTTTTGTTCACGCCCAGCAGACTGCGTTGCTCCCCGGTGGCCATGGCCAGCGCATCGACTTCAAACGCGTCGTTGTCCAGGCGCAGCACCTGATCGAGCCAGTGTTGTTGGATGAACTGCTGGGCCAGGCCCACGGGCTTGAGTTCGAAGCGCTGGTTGTCCAGCATCCGTACCATGCCTTTGGGGTATTCAGGCTCGTCGACGAGCATGAACCAGTTGAGTATGTCGAGCCAACCATCCGCAGAGGCATTGATCGCCACCGATGTCCACCAAAGGGCGGCGTAATGGGTTTCCTGGTCGTAAGGACTCAGGCTCGAGCCGCTGGACATGTTGGTCTGATCCAACAGCAAAGCCTTGCGCGGGCGGCCCTGGCTATTCAATCCCACCAGATGGGCAGCCTGACGAACGCTATTGCGATAGACCCGCGTTGCCAGCAGGTCGCGGATCATCCATTCGTGCCAGGCCAGGGCGTCGATCTGATCATCGGATGTCGCCAGCAGACGCCGTGCCCAGTCGATTCCGCGTTTGTCAGCCGCGTTTTCGGCCAGAGGGCCGTTGATGAACCGCGAGCTGGCCGGTATGGCGATGCGCACACCTGCGCGAGCGTTGGCTGGATCGGCGCGGACTTGGGCAGCCATGCTCTGGAACACTTGCTGGTAACTGGCGAAGTCTGGGTAATTGAGGTTCGGCTCATCGGCAAAACTGAGGTAATGGAGGCCTTTGCCGCCCAAGGCTCGGGTCGACGCGAGCCAGGCTTGCAGGCCGTTGTTGCTGGTCCGGTCGGCGCGCAGATCGGCCTGACGTTGGCTGCCGGCCAGCAGGGTGACGTCTTGGCTGATGTCGAAGCGGTCCTGGTGCAAGCGTCGGAAAGCATCTTCGTAATTGGCCCGGGTCGCCGTGATATCGACGAAGCTGTAGCTCGTGGCCGCCTGGGGTTTTAGCGCATCGAGCACGGCGTAGCTGGATGGCGGCAGTAACACGTAGGGCAGGTATAGGCCCAGCTTGGGGGTCGTGCCGAGCGCCTCGTCGTGCAGCGTCAGGTGGGTTTGCCCTGGATCCTGGCGCAGCGGCTGCAGTTGCGACGGCTCCTGGGCGAACAGGTTGGCGGTGCCGTCCAGCCAGAACGCCGCCTTGCCGTTGCCTTGCAGATGCAGGCGCCAGATTTGATCGACGTCCGCCACCGGTAGGGCCACCTGATCGAATTGCCAATAGGCCCGGTATGGCTTGAGATTGAGTTGCAACTGCTTGCCGTCGGCAACGCGCCGGGCTTGCAACGCCCGCACGCCGGCGTGGAACTTACCCGCCAGCACAGCCTGTTCGCCGGCTGCCACTTTGAAATACAGCTCATCACCGTCGTGGGTTTCAGCGCTGAAATGCACCTTTGCCGGGGCGAATAGGGCGCGAGTGCGCGCGTCATGTTCAACCGTGTAGCGACGAAAACTGTAGCCGGGAATCTCCAGGCGATAGCTGGCACCGCCTGGTAACAAGGGCCACTGCTGCTCGCCCCGCACCTGATCGGCCTCGACCAGGCGTTCACCCACCAATCGCCCCTGGCCGTTGAGCAGATACAAGTGTTCGCTATTGGCCTCGGCTTGCCAGGCGGGTACCCAGCGCACGGTCACATAATCCGGGCGGTCGGTCTGCAGGTACAGGCTGCCGTCGCGGATACCGCTCCATTGCATCACCGCGCCCTGGGCCAAAAAAGTCAGGCTCCAAAGGCACAGGCCCGCAGCCGCCTTCCACCAGCGTCGCACCGGCCCCATCGCGAGCAGGCTCGCGATGGCGGTTTGGCTGGCAACCATGCTCATGCCGATTTCCCCAACAGCATCTGACGCATCGGCAGCAAATCGCTGGGCAAGATGATCAGCGTCTGCCACAGCGCCACGCCGCTGAGGCGGCAATACATTGCCAGTAGCCCCAGGGTGACGCCCAGGTAGGCGATAGAGGAAGCCGCTGCGGCGCCGACGATGCCGTAGCGCGGGATCAGGATCAGGTTCAGAGCCAGGCTCAACAACGCACCGGCTCCCATCAGGAGTGAAACGATGCCGGGACGGTCCTTACCCAGCAGGTCCAGGCGCAGGATGCTCGCATAGCACAGTCCGAACAGCCCCGGCAGCAACGCCAGCAAGGCCGGGTAGGCCGGTCGATAGGCGATGCCGAACAAGGTGACGATCAGCCACTCGCCGATCAGAGCCATGGTCAGGCAGGCGCCAAGCATCACCGTCGCGGTCAGGCGCAAGGCCAGCGGGGTCAGGCGCTTCATGTCGCTGTCCTGCTGCAGCAGGCGTTTCATCAGCGGTGTTGTAACCGCCTCCGGCACGATCAGCAGCAGTTCGGCCGCCGCGCTGGCCATGGCGTAGTGTCCCAGCGCCGTGCTGCCCAGCAGGGCGCCGATGAACAGATAATCCGAGCGCAGCATCACTTGCTGGAATAGCAGGTCTGGATGGCTGCGGGCACCGTAGCGCAACAGCTCATTCTGGCCGGCGCGATCCCAGTGCAGCGTGAATGTGTGATCGCGGCGCAACCAAACCCAACCAGTCAGTACCACCAGGCTCAGGCCCGCCAGCCAGCTGGTCAGCGCCGCTTCCAGGGCGGTGTCTTTCCACATCCAGAACAGCGCGATAAACAGCAGCAGCGGCGCCAGGGATTCCATCAGCCGCAAGGCGTTGAAAGCGCCGACGCCGCCGGAGGCGTTGTGCAGCGTCAACAGGCCACTCTTGAGTACTGTCAGCGGCACCGCCAGCAACAGCAGCCAGGCCAGCAATCCCAGTTGCGTGGTGATGTCCAGCTCAGCACCGAATTCACGTACCAGCGCCACCACCAACAGCGTCAACACCCCCGCCAGCAGGCAACCGAAGACCAGCACCTGGCTGAGCAACAAGCCCATCGAGCGATGCTGCGCGGCCTGGTAACCGACGGCGGAATTGAGGCCGCCACTGGTGGCTGCACTGATCAGGTCCGGCAGGGTGCTGAACAGCGCAAACAGACCGCGCTCGCTGGGTCCCAGGATCCGCGCCAGCAATACGTTGCGCAGCAGCCGCAGGCCGATCATCGCCAGGCTCGTGCCCATGCTCAGTGCCAGGTGCTTGAGATAGTGAGCGCGGCTCATGGGCGTGTCCCTCGGCGAATCCGCCAGGCCAGTAATTCGGGATGATGGGCATTGCGCTGACTGACGCCGAAGCGCGGCAGGTTCAGCGGGTCACCGTCGTTGCGATACAGCCCCGCCTCGGTGCCGAGGGCGAAGGCAAACCCATGGGCCGCCACCTGTTGGCGCACCCGGGCATCGTGATCGCCGTTGGGGTAGCAATACACCGGCAACGGATGGGCACAGCCGTTTTCCAGGGCGATCCAGCTGCGCGTCAGTTCTTCGTGCAGGCGCTGGTCATCCAGCCCGGTCAGGATCGCGTGGCTGGCGCCATGGGGACCGAAGCGGATCAGCCCGGAATCTTCGAGCATGCGCACCTGGGGCCAGTCCAGGGCCTGGGGCTGGGAACCCTGGGGGCAGGCGTCGGTGAGGTCGCTCAGCGTGTGGGTATCGAGACTCTTGAGGCTTTGCAGGTAATGCAGCAGCGCCAGGCTGCGGCGCTCGTCGTCGATGTCATCGAGCAGCACCGGCAACGGTCGACCGACGTGCTGCAAGTGCTCGATCAATGAGCGCCGTGCCACCTGGCCATGGCTGCCCCAGAGGGTTTCGCCGATGCTTTCCCACCAGAAGTGCTGGCGACTGCCGATGAAATCGGTGGAGAGGAAAATACTCGCCGGCACTTGGTATTGGCGCAGCAACGGAAAGGCATTCATGGCGTTGTCGCGCCAACCGTCGTCGAAGGTCAGGGCCACTCGCGGACGGTTCGGAACGGTTTCGGGATCGGCCAGCAACAAGGTCATCAGCGGCACGCACTCGAAATGCCGTAGCAGCCAGATCAGCAAATGTTCAAACGCTTCGGGCCCCACGCACAGTTCGTTGCGGTGGGGCAGTTCGGCGGCGCGGTCGTTGTTCAGTACACGATGGAGCATCAGGATCACGCCGGCGCCACGCAGGGGGTGGCGGCCCAGGGACGTGTTCAGGTACAGCCAGCCGCCGGTGCGCTTGAAGACTTGTTTGATTGACATGGGCCGTCCTCCTCAGCGGTTCTGTTCGGGGTTCCACTGGCTGTAGCGCTGGCCCCGCAGGAACTGCCAGAGCCCGATGCTCATGCCCGCCAGCGTCACCAGCACGAATGCGGCCAGGCGAAAGGGCCGGGGCAGGCGGTGGCGCGCGTCCATCAATCCGATCAGCGCCATGGCGTAACCGAGCAGTTGCGCCACCAGGCTCAGGCGATAGAACGGATGGTCGTTCCACAGCCAGGCATTGCTCAGCAAGAGCGGCAGCAGCAACACCGGCGCCAGGCGGCGGATCAACTTGTGGCTGATCAAGCCGATGGCGTAGAGCCCATGGCGCAGTGGGTTGAGCAGTTCCCGGCGCTGAGCCAGGCTCTGCAACCCGCCAACGGTGACCCGCTGGCGTCGGCGAAATTGCTTGTCGGCTTCGTCCACGCCCTGGTCGGTCACCCGGGCCTTGGGGGCATAGACGATGGATTTGCCGGCAGCTGGCGCGCAGGTGCTGAGGAAAAAGTCATCGTTGACCTGGGCCGGTATCGGTTGGAACAGCACCCGACGCAAAGCCAGCAACGCGCCGTCGGCCGAGACCATGCAACCGGTGCGATTCTCCACCCGACGCAACCAGCCTTCGTAATGGCGATACAGGCTGTCGCCCAGGCTCAGGCCCTTGCCCGGCACCGGGATTTCCATGTGCCCGGCGCAGGCGCCGACTTCCGGATCGCCCAAGGGCGCCAGCAGATGGCTGAGGGTGTCGTTGGCCCATTGGTTATCGGCGTCGGTGAACACCAGGATCTCGCCGTGGCTGTGGGCGACACCGGTATTGAGGGCGGCAGCCTTGCCTTGGCGCGGCAGGTCGAGCACGGTGATGCGCGGGTCGATCACCTTGCGTGCGCAGGCCACCGTGTCGTCGGTGGAGCCGTCGCTGGCGAGGATGATTCGCAATGAATGGGCCCGATAATCCTGGGCCAGCAAGGTGCGCAACTTGTCCTCGATGTGCCGCGCCTCGTTGTGGGCGGCAATGACGATGCTCACGTCCATCGGAAGCGCCTTGCCGTAGCGCCGCACCGGAAACAGCGGCGCCAGCAGGCTCAACATCAAGGGATAACCGAGGTAGGCGTACACCGGCAGCAACAGGCACGACCAGTAAATGAATTCAGCCACGGGCAGGTCTCCTGGCATTCCAATGACACAGATTGAGCAGCAGTGCGGCACCGGTCAGGTGCAGGCGCACCCCATGCAAGGCCCACAGTTGAAGCGTCAGGCGCAGGTCGCGCCGACTCTGGCGCAGGCTGAGGAACAAGGCCGGCAGCGAGGTGATCAGCAACAGCATCAGCGCCAGACGCAGTTGCCCCTGCAGCAGCGCCACCAACGTCAGCAAATCCAAGCCCCAGGCGCCAATGGACAGCGCCGGGAAGCGCAGCAGGCGCAGGCTCGGACCATGGCTGCGCAGCAGCTGCAAATGACTGCCCTGGCGCCACAGCTCCTTGCTCATCCACTCGCGCCAACTGCCTTCGTAGCCCCAATGCAAGGCCACGCTTTCATTGACCAGCAACAGCTGCGCTCCGGCCTGGCGCAGGCGCCAGGAGAAATCCTTGTCTTCGCCAGTGCGCAGGCTCTCGTCGAAGCCGCCGACCCGTTCGAACCAACGGCGGCGCATCAACAGGTTGGCGCTGGGCAGCCACTGCACCCGATGCAGGAGACGTGATGCCGGGCGTTGGCTGCGGCGCTGCCAGGCTTCGGCGAACCACGGTGCCTGCCGGGGCGTGTCCAGATCCAGGCCCAGCACATCGCCCTGGTGGCCTTCGAGCTCCAGCAACAGCTTGAGCCAGTCGGCCGGCATTTCGATGTCGGCGTCGATGAACGCCAGCCAGTCGCCACTGGCGACGGCGGCGCCGCGGTTGCGCAGGGCGCCGATGTGCACGCCGGGTACGATCAGCACCCGCGCGCCCAACTCATTGGCGATGCGCGGGCCAGCGTCGTCGGAACCGTTGTCCACCACGATCAATTCGCACTCCAGCTGCGCCTGGCGCGCGGCTTCCTGCGCAGCCAACAGCGTGCGGCCGATGTGACGCGCCTCGTTGTACATCGGGATCACAATGCTGACCCGGCTCATGGGCGAGCCTCCAGTGGCGCGGCCCGTTCGGCGTCGTAGCGCAACACGCTGGTGAGGGCGAGCATGATCCACAGCAACTTGTGGTTCGGCGCACTGAGAAACATCAGGAACAACGCCAGCGAGAGGAAACTCATGCCCAGGTGCGTCAGCAGGTCGGCTTGCGCCCAGTCCCGGCGTTGCAGCCAGAGGCGTCGGGCATGCAGCAGGTTGTACAGGCCAAGGCCGAGCATGCCGACGAACATCAGCCCGCCCGGCACGCCGATTTCGCTGAAAATTTCCAGGTAGGTGTTATGGGCCCGGCGATACAGGTCCCCCAGCTTGCGGTTGGCCGAGAACGCCTTGGCATAGCCGGTGGGCGCGTAGTGCAGGGGAAAGGTTCCGGGTCCTGACCCGAGTATCGGGTTCTCGCGGATCATCTGGCTGCCGACCAGGATGTACGAGGCGCGGCGGCCCAGGGACTCGTCCTTGTGGGCGTTGACGCCGGCGCTGAGGATGCTCAACGACTGGATACGTGCCACGTAGCCGGCGGGCATCACCGCGACCGCCAGGGGAATCAACAGTGCCAGCCCAAGCATGGCGAAGCCCAGGTGCCGCGGACGGATGCGCGGCAGCTGCGCACGATAGTGGTACAAACCGATCACCAGACTGAGCAACAGCACCACCAGTCCGGAGCGCGACTCGGTCTTGGTCATGCCGCCGAGCAACAGGATGAACCCTGCGCTCCAGAACAATCGGTGCAACAGGTTCGGACTGCGCAGCACCAGCCACAAGGCCAGCGGTACGGTGAACGCAATCAACAGGGCAAAGACGTTGGGGTCTTCCAGCAGGCCGGAAGCGCGGCCCTGATCCTGATATTGGGCCGAGAACATGGCGAGCACGCACGTGGTGGAGACGCTCACCGTCATCAGGCGGGCGAACAGGTCCAGGTTCAGTTCGCGACCGATCAGCAGGGTGATCACGAAGAGAATCAGCCCCACCGTCAGCTCTCGCAGGTGGGTCAGGGACAGGTCCATGTTTTCCGAGAGCAACAGACTCAGGCCATAGAGCACCATGAAGCCGATCAGCGGCTTCCAGATATTGCTGCGCAAGCGTGTCGCGGGAATCTGGTGCAGGGCCAGTTGCAGCATCAAGATCAGGATCAGCGCCAGGCCAAAGAACTTGCTGCCGGAAAACGCGCTGTCCTTGAACAGGCCTTCGAATGGCACCAGCGCGGCAATGCCCAGCAAACCCCAGCCGGGCTTGCGGTACAGCATGGCGACCCCGACCAGGCCGAGCACCGCGCCCGGTGCCAGGAATGGATAAGGGCTGGCCAGCAACGCCAGGCACACAAGGCCCAGCAGGCTGACGATCGAGAGCGGGACAATCATGAGCGAGCCTCCCGTGCCGTGCGGATGTAAAGCTGCGACCAGCATTCGGCCAGCGTGCGCAGGTCGTAGCGGTCCCGTTGGGTACGGCGTGCGTTATCGGCCAGGATCCGCGCCAGGGGCGGTTCGCTGAACAGTGTTTCGATCTGCGCTGCCAGTTCCGCGCTGTTGGCCGGTGCCGCGAGCAGGCCGTTATGACGGTCCTGCAATACGTCGGGAATGCCGCCGACGCCGAACGCCACCACCGGCACGCCGGCCTGCATGGCTTCGAGCAGAATCATCGGGGTGCCTTCGGTGCGCGAACTGATCACCAGGGCGTCGAGGCGACTCCACCAGGCGTTCATGTCGGTCTGGTAGCCCGGCAATTCGATACGCGTGGGCAGTCCGGCGTCAGTGATGCGCTTGAGCAGCGCCTGGCGCTCAGGGCCGTCGCCGAGCATCACCGCGTGCAGCGATGCATGCTTCTGGCACAGCGGAATCATGGCGTCGAGAAACAGGTCAGGACCTTTCTCGCTGCTCAAGCGGCCGACGTAGCCGACCCGCCAGCGTTGCTTGTCGGCGCGATGGGCCAGCGGCGTGCTGGCCGCTGGCAGGCCGTTGGGAATGACGTCGAGTTTTTCCGCCTGCACGCTGGCTCGGCGATGCAGCGTGGCGATGCTCTCGGCCACGCAGACGACCCGCTTGACCGAGGCGGTGCGGCACAGTTGCAGGCTCAGCCAGGTATAGAAGCGCTGCTTGGGGCTCCGTGGGGTGAAGCCATGCTGGGTAATCACCAGCGGCAGGCCCAGCAGCGTGGCGGCGGACCAGCCGAACAACAGCCCCTTGAAGTTGTGGGTGTTGATCAGCGGCCGCTCGTCCCGGCGCTGGCGCAAGTGCTGCAACAACTCGGCCCAACTGGCGCAATGACGGCAATCGACCCCGGCCTGGCGAAAACGCGTGATCAAGGTGGGTGGCGCCGCCAGGAACAGCACCTGGTGCTGCCCAGGCGTCGCCAGGCAATGATCGAGCAGCATCCGCTCGGCCCCATAGAAGCCGCCGCTGTCGAGCAGATGAATGATCGACAGGGGACTGCTGTGGCGGGTCGGGCCGAACGGCGCGTTCAATTTCGCACCCAATGGACAAGGCTGGGCAGGCTCCAGTTGCGGTGCGGGTTGACCTTGTCGGGGGACTGCTCGTTGATGACCAACAGCACCGGCACATCCAGTTGCTGGGTGATTTGCGCTGGGTGCTTGAAGCGATGGTCGAAGAACTCACGCACATAGACCAGGGCGATCGCCAGCAGCAGGCCGCTGAACATGCCAAAGACAATGATCAGCATCGGCTTGGGAAAGGCCGCAGCGGTTGGTTCGAACGGCGGGCTCAGGACCCGGGCGTTGGACAGGTCGTTGTCCAGCGAACGCGCGGTGCTGGCTTCGGCGAAGCGCTGGGCGTAGGTGGAGAAGGCCGCATGCAAGGCGTTGATCTCGGTGTCCATCTGCCGCAGCTTGCTCTGGGTTTCCTGCAATTGATGGATGCGCTGCTTGAAGGCGGCGATGCGTTCGATCTTCTGATTGATCACCGAACTGACCACCGCCAGATCGGTGGTGCGTTCCTGAATGCGGTTGTTCACCACCTTCAGGAACTGCTGGCGCGTGCGGACGATCTGTTCCCGGGCCAGCAGCATCGGTTCGCTGCTGGGCTGGAAGATCGCCAGGTCATTCATGTAGCGGCTGACCTGGCTGGTCAGTTGCTCGCCCAGCTGTCTGATTTCCCGGTCTTCGAAGGCAATGTTGTCCACGGTGGTAGTGAAGGTGAACGGGAAGGTGTAGTCGTTGAACCGCGAACTGTTCGCCGCCGCGAGACTGGTCTTGAGGTAATCGAGCCAGCGTTGGCTTTGCAGCAGGCGATCCTGGTACAGGTTCAGGGCCTGCTCTTCGGTATTGATGGCGTTCAGGCGGAAGGTGACTTCTTCCTTGGGATCGGACGATCCGATGTTTTCAAGCAGCCCCAGCCGGTTGCCTTCCAGGCCGTCGAGACGGGTCTGGTACTGGGCTTTCTTCTGCTCATAGAACGTCTGCGGCAGTTCGATCGATTGCAGGTCCTGGCGGCTGCTGAGGTAGTTCTGCAGCAGTTGCGCCACGAACCGGGTGCCCTGGGCCGGGTCGCCGAAACTGTAGACGATGGAGATGACGTTGGAGCCGGGCAGGGTCTCGATCTTCAGGTTTTCGATGGCCTCGTCGGTCAGCGTATCGAGCACGGTATCGCGCACCGGATCGACTTCAAGCCCCAGACCATCGCGCAGGGGGTTGATGACGTACTCGCGCAGTGGCTGGGTGATGTAGCGCTTGAGCGGCTCGCTCACCCATTTGTTGAGGATGCCCGGGCTGGGCGTGTATTCGCCCTGGTCGCGCAGGGTGCTGATGGTCTGCCGGATCAACGCTGGCGAGCGCAGGATATTGCTTTCGGTTTCCATGTCCGCCAGGGACGGCGGGATGAAGGTCGCGTTTTCCTGGTTCAGCGACGTGGTGGCGTCGCCCTGGGAGAGTTTTTTCGACTGGACGATCACCTGGGCAGTGATATCGAAGCTCTGCTTGAGCATCAACGGCAGCACCAGGGCGATCACGGCGAAAATCAGGAAGATACGCTTCACCCACTGCTTGTTGGCGAAGAAGATCCTGAAGAACTCGTGCAGATAGTTTTCCTTGGGGTTCATGATCGGTCACCTGGGTCAGTTGCTGTCGCTGCTTTTGTTGTCGAGGCGGTAGCCGAGGCTGACGCCAACGCCCTGGAACAGCACCACGTCGGCCAGTTGCCGGGCCATTTCACCGGCTTTGGCCAGGCCGGTCTTGGGCACGAAAAGCATGTCTTCCGGTTGCAGGTAGGCGATCTGCGAGGCGTCCCCGCTCAGGGCCTTCTCCACGTCGTAATGACGGGCTTCAACCTGATTGCCGTTGCGCCGCATGATCACCACCGAGTCGAGCCGGGCCTTGACGTTGGTGCCACGGGCCAAGGTCAGGGCCTCGAGGACCGAGATCGGCCGGCGGATCGGGTAGGAACCGGGCTGTGCCACCTCACCGAGGACATAGATTTCGTTGCCGGCGGTGGACTTGAGCAGCACGTCGACGGTCATGCGGCCGGGCAGTTGGGCATAGCGCTCGTTGAGGAACGTCTCCAGTTGGGTCACGGTCATGCCCTGCAACGGCACCGCGCCGATTTCCGGGAAGCTGGCATACCCATCCCGGCCTACGATGATCTCCCGGCTCATGCCCGTGGCCGGGTGGGTCAGGGTGTTGCGCAGGTTCGTCTCGCTGCTCAGCGGGCTGGTCACCATCACCGTCAACTGATTGCGGTTGGGCTGGAACAGCATCTTCTGGTCGTAGGCACGCTGCACCGCCAGGCGCGCTTCATCGGTGGTCAGGCCGGCGACTTTCACCGAGGTGTTGGCCCCCGGCAGTTCGATACTGCCGTCGGGCATTACCTGTTGCGTGCCGTTGAGCTGGCTGGCGGCGGTGAAATTCAGGGCCACCTGGTCACCTGGCTGCACGCGGTAGGCCTGGGGGCCGGTGGTGCTGATGTGGAAAATCACATCCAGTACGTCCTGGGGCCGCAGGGTCTGTTCGACCTTGGGCATGTCGGTGGCCTGGGCGTTGGCCGGCGCGGCTGTGAGGATCTGCACCGGCATCGAGCGGGTATCGGTATTGCTGGAGCAACCGGCAAGCGGCAGCAACAGCAGGACAAGCATTCTGGCGTTCATCTCGTCATCCTTTTGCAGGCTTACAGGTTGTTGTAGAGCCACTTGGGCATGTAGTACTTGCGGCGATTGAACACGCTGCCAACCACTTTCGCCCCGGCCTGGGACAAACGCTGGCGGGCGGCCTGGGCCACTTCCCAGCGGGTGTCTTCACCGCGCACCACCAGCACCACGCCGTCGACCTGGGTGCTGAGCACCAGTGTGTCGCTGGCCGAATACACCGCGTCGGCGTCGATCACCACAAAGCGGTATTGCGCCGCCAGTTGCCTGAACAGTGGGCGCAGTCGTTCGGGGCTCAAGCGTTCGGCATTGCGGCCCAGGCGCCCGTGGGGCAACACGTCGAAGGGCAGGCTGGACGCCTGCACCACGCAGTCCTGCAGCAAGGGCGGGGCGAGGCTGTTGAACAACAGATCGGTAAAACCGCGCTCCTTGTGCAACGACAGTTGCTGGCTGAGGTTGCGCGGTGACTGGCTGGCATCCACCAGCAGTACGCGACCGTTGCTCATCTGCGCCAGTTGAGCGGCCAGCGCCATCGCGCTGGTGCTGGTTCCGGTGCCTGTGTTGGCGGACGTCAAGAGCAGGATCCGCAGGGAAGGGTCGAGCACGGTCGAGGTCAGGTTGGTCTCGCTCGGGCTGGCTATGGTCAGGATATTCGTTGAACCGTCCATTTAACTCGCTCCGTGGCCGCTGAACACTTTGAAGGGGGTAATCATCAGGATCTTCAAATCCAGCCACAGGCTTTGTTCAGCGATATAGCTGAGGTCCAATTCCACACGCTGGTCGAAGTCGATATTGCTGCGCCCGGAGATCTGCCAAAGGCCGGTCATGCCGGGGTAGATGCTCAGGCGCACAAGATGGTTGTCCTTGTAGCGATAGGCGTTGAACGAGGTCGGCCGGGGGCCCACCAGGCGCATGTCGCCGGTCACTACATTGATCAGGTTCGGTAGTTCGTCGAGGCTGCTGCGTCGCAGGAACCGACCGATGGGCGTGATGCGCGGGTCGTTGTCGATCTTGAAATCGATGGCATCGGCACCGTGTTTGTTGAGGTGGCGCAGCGACTCCTTGAGGGCTTCGGCGTCGGCCACCATGGTGCGGAACTTGTACATGCCGAAGACTCGGCCGCGATACCCGGTGCGCTTTTGCACGAACAGCACGGGACCGGGGCTGGAGAACTTGACCAGCAGCGCCAGGCCCAGCAGCAGCGGGCAAAACAGCAGCAGGATCGCCAGTGCGCCGAGGCAGGCCACTATGCGATTGGTGCGCGAGACCGTCCAGGGCCGGCCGCCGTCGCGACCGGTCAACCAACCTCGACCCTGGCGGTGGATGGCCGCGTCCAGGCGCCTGCGGTGGTCGGGATCGACACGCTTGTCGCGTCCAGGGGCGTTGATCTCGATGACTTGCTCATGTCGGGTCATGGATTCCTCCGCTGAGGTTGGGCCGCAAGCGTTCAGTTGCGAGCGGTGCGTGGGCAGGCTGTACGTAGTAATCGAGGAACCACCGGATGAAGCGGCCCAGGCCGTCGTCCAGTTCGATACACGGCTTGAAACCGGTGGCCTGTGCCAGGTCGCTGGCATCGGCGCAGGTGTTGAGCACATCTCCTGCTTGCAGGGGGAGCAGTTCGATGCGGGCGGTTTGTCCCAGGTGCTTTTCCAGCAGTGCGACATAGGTGCGCAGCGCCACCGGGTGCTGCCCGCCGATGTTGTAGATCCGCCAGGGCGCACGGCTGGTGGCCGGGTCCGGTTGTTCGTGATCCAACAGGGGCGTGACCTGGGGCGCACGGTCGAGCAGGCGGGCGATGCTTTCGACGATGTCGTCGATGTAGGTGAAATCGCGTTGGTGCTCGCCGTGATTGAACAGTTGCAGCACACGGTCTTCGACGATGGCGCGGGCAAACTGGATCGGCGACATGTCTGGCCGGCCCCAAGGGCCGTACACCGTGAAGAAGCGCAGGCCGGTGCAGGGAATGCCGAACAGGTGGCTGTAGCTGTGGGCCATCAGTTCGTTGGCTTTTTTGCTGGCCGCGTACAGCGACAGCGGATGGTCGACGTTGTCCTGCACCGAATAAGGCGTGCGCGAATTGGCGCCGTATACCGAGCTTGAGGAGGCGTAGATCAGGTGCTTGACCGGATAGCGGCGGCAGTTTTCCAGAATATTCAGGAACCCGGTGATGTTGCTGTCGACATAGGCCTGTGGTTTTTCCAGCGAGTAGCGCACGCCCGCTTGGGCGGCAAGGTGAATCACTACGTCCGGACGCCGGGCCTGGAACAGTTCATCGATGGCCGGCGCGTCGACCAGATCGATCCGCGCCAGGGGAAATTCGCCGGCCTGCTCGTTCACCCAGGTCACGCGGTCGTGCTTGAGCTGCGGGTCGTAGTAGTCGTTGAAATTGTCCAGCCCGCACACCCGATGGCCGTCGCGCAGCAGTCGCAGCACGACGTGGGCGCCGATGAAACCGGCCGCGCCGGTGACCAGGATGTTCATGCTTGCGGCCCGGGTAGCGGGGTGCCCGGCACGGTGTGCCGCAGCCCGATACCGCGATACAGCAGTCCAGCGGCGGCCAGGTGTTCGGGGTTGTACAGGTTGCGGCCATCGATGATCACCCGGGCGCGCAACTTGCTGGCCAGCAGGTCGAAGTCCACCACGCGAAAATTCTTCCACTCGGTGCAGATCACCAGGGCGTCGGCGTCTTCCAGGGTGTCGTCGCGGGTGGCGCAGAGGTTCAGGTCCTTGCGATAGCCGTAGAGGCGCCGACATTCGGACATGGCTTCCGGGTCATAGGCGTGGACGCGGGCGCCTTCGCGCCACAGCGCTTCCATCAGGTAGCGGCTGGGGGCTTCGCGCATGTCATCGGTGTTGGGCTTGAATGCCAGGCCCCAGATGGCAATCGATTTGCCGGCCAGGCCCTCCTGGAATTGCGTCGCCAGTTTCTCGAAAAGGATGTGCCGCTGGCTGTCGTTGACGTCGGTGACGCTGCGCAACAAGCGCAGTGGCATGCCGTTTTGTTCGGCGGTGTGTAGCAAGGCCCGCAGGTCTTTGGGAAAGCATGAGCCGCCAAAACCGCAGCCGGGGTAGATGAAGTGGTAACCGATGCGTGGGTCCGAGCCGATGCCTTTGCGCACGGCTTCGATGTCGGCGCCCAGCCGTTCAGTGAGGTTGGCCAGTTCGTTCATGAAGCTGATGCGGGTGGCGAGCATGGCATTGGCGGCGTACTTGGTCAGTTCGGCGCTGCGGTTGTCCATGAACATCAGTTTTTCGTGGTTGCGGCAAAAGGGCGCGTAGAGCTCCGTCATCTGGTCGCGGGCCAGCGGGTCGGCGGTGCCGATGATGATCCGGTCGGGGCGCATGCAATCGGCCAGCGCACTGCCTTCCTTGAGGAACTCGGGATTGGACACCACGCGTACGTTCAACTGTTTCAGGCCCCGCCGCGCCAGCGCCTGGCGAGCGCATTCGGCCACTTTGTCGGCCGTGCCCACCGGCACCGTGGACTTGATGACCAGGGTGCGGTCGCTGTCCATGAAGTCGGCGATTTGCCGGGCGACGGCCAGCACATGGCTCAGGTCTGCCGAGCCGTCTTCATCGGCGGGGGTGCCGACGGCGATGAAAATCAGCTCGCCATGATTGACTGCGTCGCTGGCCTGGGAGCTGAACGACAAGCGTCCTTCCTTGATGTTGTCTTCGAGCAAGCTGGACAGCCCCGGCTCGCTGATGGTCGGTACGGCCTGTTGCAGTTGCCGGATTTTGTTCGGGTCGATATCGATGCACAAAACGCGGTGTCCGACGTCGGCCATGGCGGCGGCCTGGATCAGCCCGACATACCCCGTACCAAATACGCTCACGTCCATTTTTGGCGCGCCTCGCAAACCGAATGATGTAACTCGGATGAAACTGTTTAGAGGGGTATAGCGCAGCTTCGGAAAAGCGTGTCAGCAAAATGACAGTTGTCAGTGTTGGCAATTCAAGTGAAATCGGGCCTTTTGATATCAAGTCCTTGACTGTCTTAGTAAAGTGGCTGTTTTATTGGGCTTTGCGGGGATTTGACAAAGCGATAAACGGTAGTAATCCATAGATTTTTACATTTTGTGGCGCGTTTTCGTGTCATTTTTGGGGTAACTTTTTTTTGACGCGTGGTTCGGATGAAGCATTTCTTGCGCTTTGAAAATCGGCTGCTAACGTGCAGGAACGAAGTGCTTTGGATACGGCGATCTGGTCGAGGAAAACATGGCCCGTTACCTCAAGGAACTGCTGCTGGTTCTGTACCTGCTCAAGGGATACGACTATTACCTCGACCGTCTCAGCGCGTTGGGCCTGGGGTTCGCCACGTTGCTGTTCGGCGCCATGTTCACGGTGCTGGTGCTGGCGCTGTGGATGAGTGCCTACATACGCCAGACCCTGGTGAGACATGTGTTTGCCTTGGCGATGTTTGTTTCAGCGGTGTTTTTCGAGGTGTACACCCGGGTCACGGACAGTTACCTGACCTATAGCCAGTTCGTTTCGCTGGTGTACTCGGGGGGATTTATCCAGGAGGCGGCTTATCAGTACCGCGACGTGATTATCAGCGCGGTGATCAGCGGCTTGCTGCTGTTATTCGGCATCGCGCTCAAGCCTCGGCGGTCGGTGCGGTTGCCCGGTTATTTGCCTATAGCGGCGCCGGTGCTGGGCATGTTGTTGCTCAGTGGCGTGTTGTTCGTGCGGGCGGGCGAGGGCGCGCGCGGCCTGCCGGTGATGTACACGCCGTTGGCCTATTTGAATCTGTTTGCCTACGAGTCCTTGCACAGCACCATCGGTCCCCGGGAGCCGGTCACCCTGATGCGACGGTCGTCTTTGATCGAGCAGGATATCGTGCTGATCATCGATGAAAGCATTGGCGGCAATTACCTGGATATCAACGCGCCGTTCGGCGTGCACACTGGGCTGAAGACGCCGCCGGAGGGCGTGGACATCTTCAATTTCGGTTATGCGGCCTCCATCGCCAATTGCAGCGCCGACACCAACGTCACCCTGCGCTATGGCGGCACGCGCGCCGACTACATACGCATCAACAGCACCCGGCCGTCGATCTGGCAATATGCCAAAAAGGCGGGTTTGCGTACCGTCTACATCGACGCCCAGCGCACTGGTGGCTACCTGCAAAACCTGATGACCGAGCTGGAAAAACAGGACATCGACGAATTCGTCCAATTCGACCAGGCCAGCGTGCGCGACCGTGACATGGCGGCTGCGGCGAAGTTGATCGAACTGCTGGGCGACAACCAGGCCGAACTGGTGGTGATCAACAAGGTGGGGGCGCATTTCCCGGTACACGACAAATACCCCGACGACTTCATGAGCTACCGCCCGGCCTTGCCGCGAGGGCAGTTCCAGGAGGTGGCCGACACCGCTAGCCGCGATGGCTTCAATGGCCAGAAAGATGACTGGTTGCTGTATCGCAATGCTTACCAGAACACCTTGCTGTGGAACGTCGGCGAGTTCTTCAAGCGAATCTTCCAGCAGGCCGATTTGAGCCATGCCGTGCTGATCTACACCTCCGACCACGGCCAGGACCTGCACGAGCGTGGCAACCCCGGGCTCAACACCCATTGCGGCGGTGACCCGGTGGCGGAGGAGGGGTTGGTGCCGTTGGTAGTGATCCAGGGCAGCCAATTGCACACCCTTGATTGGCGTGATGCCTGGACCCGGAACAAGGACCGTTCGAGCCACTACAACATCTTCCCGACGTTGTTGCAGTTGATGGGGTACGACCCGGCCGGGGTTGAATCGGCCTATGGGAAATCCCTGAGCCAACCAACCGATGATGATTTCACTTTCAACTATCGCTTTAATGCACGGTTGGGGGCCAAGCCGGCTTGGAAACACATCGACTTGGGCGACATCGTGACACCGCAGTCCGGCCAGGTTGAGATGGCGGTGGGGCGTTGACTGGAGCTGAGTTCTTGATGGGAGTGAGCTTGCTCGCGATGACGCCGGCACACTCAACATCACTGCAAACTGATCTACCACCTTCGCGAGCTAGCCCGCTCCCACAGGAGAAACGCGGTCCACCAAGAACCAGGTCGGCTATCAGGCCGCCTCGTGGCGGATGTTGATCTCGGCGCCCCGTTAACCACGCTGGCCGAACGCAGGCATTGTGGAGTGGGCATCCCGGCATGGATGCCGGGATAGCCGCGCTGGGCCATGGATGGCCCTTCGCGGCGGGCCCACGGAGCAATGCCGGAGTGAGGGCACACCGAGCCTAGGCGAGGTGCCGAGTGGTGGGGCAGAGGCGCTTTGGTTACTTTCGCGCTTTTTTCGAAAGTGACCCGCCGTCAGGGCGGAACCCTAAGCGGCCGTTACCGCAGAAATGGATATACACCCCACCCCGACGAGCGATGAGAAAACCCGTGGGTGAGGACCGTTCCTCAACTCCGCTATCCTGAACCTCAAGTCCACCCGCCGAGCCTTTCCATGCTTGAAGTCCGCCAAGTGCACAAAAGCTATCCCACGCCTCAGGGCCCATTGCCAGTGCTGCAAGGCATCGACCTGACCCTGATGCCCGGCAGCAGTCTGGCGCTGATGGGGGAGTCGGGCAGTGGCAAGAGCACCCTGCTGCACCTGGTCGCTGGGCTGGACAAGGTCGATCGCGGCAGCATTCGCAGTGGCGAGTATCGGCTCGATGGCATGAGTGAAAGCCAGTTGGCGAATTGGCGACGCACGGAAATCGGCCTGGTGTTTCAGCAGTTCAACCTCATCAGCAGCTTGTCGGTGGAGGACAACCTGGCGTTCCAGGCGCGTCTGTGCGGCCGTCATGACGCAGCGTGGCAAGCCCATCTGGTACAGCGGCTCGGGCTTTCAGGGCTGTTGCGGCGTTATCCCGAGCAACTGTCCGGCGGCCAGCAACAGCGGGTAGCGCTGGGGCGGGCATTGGCTTCGCGACCGCCCTTGTTGCTGGCCGATGAACCCACCGGCAGCCTCGACGAAGCCACCAGCGACGAAGTCCTGCAACTGCTACTGGAACTGCTGGAGGGCAGCCCCACCAGCCTGCTGATGGTGACCCACAGTCCACGGGTGGCAGCTCGCCTGGCCCAGCGCGTGGTATTGCACGGCGGGCAGTTGGCGCAGGTGACCCAGGGGTGATGATTTTTCGCCAGACCCTCAAGGCCCTGCTCAGCCATTGGTGCCAACACCCGGTGCAATTCTTCAGCGTGCTGACCGGCCTGTGGCTGGCAACCAGCCTGCTCACTGGCGTGCAAGCGCTGAACAGCCAGGCCCGGGACAGCTACGCTCGGGCCAGCCAATTGATCGGCGGCGAACCCCAGGCCAGCCTCAGTGCACCCGGTGGTGGCACGTTCCCCCAGCAATGGTTTGTCGAGCTGCGGCGCCAGGGCTGGCCGGTGTCGCCAGTGGTGCAGGCTCGGGTGCTGCTCAAGGACCACGAGGATCAGCGCCTGCAACTGATGGGCATCGACCCGGTGTCGCTGCCGCCCGGTGCCGCGCTGGCGGGGCAGGCGCGGGAGATGACTGAGGTGGTGGCGTTCTTTACCGACCCCGGCCGCACCTGGATCGCCCCGCAAACCTTGCAAGCCCTGGGGCTGACCGAGGGCGACCGACCCCGGAGTGTCGATGGGCAAACCCTGCCGCCGTTGCATGCCCAGGAGGACATGGCGCCGGGCGTGCTGTTGATGGACATCGGTTTTGCCCAACAGGTACTCGGGTTGCCGGAGCAACTGTCGCGACTGTTGCTGCCCGCCACGTTCAGTGCCGCATTACCGGAAGCGTTCACCGGTCGCCTGCAACTCAAGCACGCCGATGAAGAAAACAACCTGTCGCGCCTGACCGAAAGTTTTCACCTGAACCTTGATGCCTTGGGGTTTTTATCCTTCGTGGTGGGACTGTTCATCGTTCACGCGGCCATCGGCCTGGCCCTGGAGCAACGCCGCAGTCTGTTGCGGACCCTGCGCGCCTGTGGTGTCAGTGCGCGGGTGCTGGTCACCAGCCTGACCATCGAACTGGGCGCGTTGGCCTTGCTGGGCGGGATCGCCGGGGTGCTCAGCGGCTATTGGCTGGCGAGCCTGTTGTTGCCCGATATCGCGGCGAGCCTGCGAGGTTTGTATGGCGCCGAAGTGGCCGGGCACTTGAACCTCAGCCCGTGGTGGTGGTTCAGCGGTGTCGGCTTGAGTCTGCTCGGTGCGCTGCTGGCCGGGGCTGACAGTCTTTTGCGGGCGGCGCGCCTGCCCTTGCTGGCGCTGGCCAACCCCCAGGCCTGGCATCAGGCCCATGCCCAATGGCTGCGACGCCAGGGTCGGGTGGCGACGGTGGCGGCATTGATTGCCGCCTCGGCGTTGATCTGGGGCGATAGCCTGGCCAGTGGTTTTGTCCTGATGACCGCCTTGTTGCTGGGCGCGGCGCTGGCCTTGCCGGTGTTGCTCAACAGTGCGCTGAAGCGGTTGTCGAGGCGCAGCCGCTCGGTGCTCGGGCAGTGGTTTCTTGCTGATTGCCGCCAGCAATTGCCGACATTGAGCCTGGCGCTGATGGCATTGTTGCTGGCGCTCGCGGCCAATATCGGCGCCGGCAGCATGACCGCCGGCTTCCGCCAGACCTTCAGCAACTGGCTCGAACAACGGTTGACCGCCGAGTTGTATATCAACCCGCAGACCCCGGCCCAGGCGGACGAACTGCACGCCTGGCTCAAGCAACAACCGGCGATCACTGCCGTCGTTCCCCTCTGGCAAGTCTCGGTCCCGTTGCAAGGCTGGCCGACGGATATCCACGGCATCATTGATCACCCCCACTATCGACAGCATTGGCCGCTGCTGGAATCGGCCGGCGACAAGCCGTGGGAGCAACTGGCCGCCGCCGACACCCTCATGCTCAGCGAACAACTGGCACGGCGTCTCAAGGTGAGTACCGGCGATCAGTTGACCCTGCCGACACCCCAGGGGCCATGGGCACTGCGTATCGTTGGCATCTACGCCGACTACGGCAATCCCAAGGGTCATGTGCTGGTCAACGTCGATCACTTGCTGGCGCACTGGCCGGACCTGACACCGAACCGTTTCAACCTGCGCATCGAACCGTCCGCGATCCCGGCGCTACTGACAGCGTTGCAAGACCGGTTCAGCCTGGATGACAGCCGCATCGTCGACCAGGCCCGGCTCAAGGGCTGGTCGACCCAGGTGTTCGAGCGCACCTTCGCCGCCACCGCTGCCCTCAACAGCCTGACCCTGGCGGTGGCCGGGGTGGCGTTGTTCATCAGTCTGCTGACCCAGAGCCAGAGTCGCCTCGCTCAGTTGGCACCGCTGTGGGCGCTGGGGGTGACACGTCGGCAGTTGATGCTGCTCAACCTCGGCCAGACCTGGCTGCTGGCGCTGCTGACCTTGGTCCTGGCGTTGCCGCTGGGCATCGCCCTGGCCTGGTGCCTGGACACGGTGATCAACGTGCAGGCTTTCGGTTGGCGCCTGCCATTGCGGGTGTTCCCGTTGCAATTGGTGCAATTGCTGGCCCTGGCGATGCTCGCCACGCTGCTGGCATCGGCCTGGCCGCTGTATGCGTTGTACCGCACGCAGCCGGCGGATTTGCTGAGGACCTTTGCCCATGAAGATTAGAGTCGGCGTGTTGTTGCTGCTGGCGTTGCTCAGCGGTTGTGATGACTCCGCGCCCGCGCACAAGGGCTTTGCCGGCCTCGGCGACCAGGCTGTGGCCTTCACTCCGGTGGTGCCTGGGCGGGTGTTCAGTTTCCCCGCCGACCACGGGACTCATGAAGGTTTTCGTATCGAGTGGTGGTACGTCACCGCCAATCTCAAGGATGCCCAGGGGCATGAGTTCGGCGTGCAATGGACGTTGTTTCGCAGCGCCTTGAATGCCGCGCCCCAGGCCGGCGGCTGGCGCAACCAGACGATCTGGCTCGGCCACGCGGCGGTCACATCCGCCACCGTGCACCATGCCGCCGAGCGTTATGCACGAGGCGGGGTGGGGCAGGCCGGGGTACGGACGACACCCTTCGAGGCCTGGATCGACGACTGGCGCTTCGGCACTCGAACGACGGGCGTCGACCCACTGGCGGATATGCAATTGCAGGCCCGGGACCCGCGCTTCAGCTATGCATTGCGGCTGACGTCGAGCCGTCCGCTGGTGTTGCAGGGCGATCAAGGTTTCAGCCAGAAATCCGAACAGGGGCAGGCGTCGTACTACTACAGCCAGCCGTTCTTCCAGGCCAGCGGTGAATTGGAAATCGATGGCCAGCGTTACGCGGTCAGCGGCCCGGCCTGGCTCGACCGCGAGTGGAGCAGCCAGCCCCTGAGCGCAAACCAGACTGGCTGGGATTGGTTTTCCCTGCACTTGGATAACGGCGAGCACCTGATGCTCTACCGCATGCGCCACAAGGACGGCGCGCCGTATCTCACGGGCACCTGGATCGACGCCCAGGGCCAAGCGCAAACCCTGCGCGCCGGGGAGATCAGCCTGGCGCCACTGGAAAGCGCCAAGGTCGCCGGGCGGTCGATGCCGGTGCGCTGGTCGATCAAGATCCCTGCCAGGCAGCTCGACGTGACGACCCAACCCTTGAACCCCAACGCCTGGATGAACTTGCAGATTCCTTATTGGGAAGGGCCGGTGCGATTGAACGGTAGCCACGTCGGCAACGGCTACCTGGAAATGACCGGCTACTGAGAATCGCCGGAACTCCCCACGAATCTCAGCCCTCATACCTTATGAATGCCTCGCAGGAGCCCGTCATGAGCGATGACCTCAAACCCCCGTCGCTGGCCGATTGGCAGCGGCTGTTCGACGACAAGGCTTATTGGCAACAATCACCCGACGTTCATTTCACCGAGCTGATGCGGGTGGCCGATGATCTGTTTGGCCAGGGAGCTATCGACCTGGCGCAGTGGCAGGCGCTGAAGACCAAGGCTGAGCAACTGCATCAGCGCTCCCCCGATGCCAACGTCGCTGAAGAAGTCGCCGACCCTGATGCCTGATTGCCAGGCTTGAACAACCAAGGAGTTCGCCATGAACCACCGTTCCGATCAAACGCCGCACAACCCTGACGAGCCGGCGATGCCTGGCGAAGTGGAACGCGACAACGACGCCTTGCGCCCCAACGATCCCGCCAAGCGCAAACAGCAGCAGGGGGATGCGGAAGCAGGAGAGACCGATGCGCAGAAAACTGGCCGGCGTGGTTGAGGTGGCGCATCAAGGATAAATAATTATTTAAATGGACTCGCGGAAATATCCGGCAAGTTCCACTAATATTGTGCCGTTCGCCCAGTGTCAGGCTCTTTACCAGTGCATGGATTGCCGAGGCCGTCGCACTGGGCGAACACCTCTGAGGGAAAATATCCCTGTTTACTTCAATGCACATCGGCCAGCAGACCTGGCCGGTGCATTGACGAGTGCGCGGACTTAACCGGCGGCAGGTGCACGCCAGTCATCGACGCCCATCGTGCTGCAGGCTATGTGATTCCAGGTGATCTTGCGGTACGAGAAGTGCACATCTTGCAGGTGAGTGAAATGTGAATTTGCCGGGTCTTGGCAGTTGAGCATGTAGTCCTTGATTTCGACGATAATCGCGTCCTCCAGCGTAGTGGTGTAGTAATGCTCTTGGGTTCCGGAGGCTGAAGTGCGGTACCACTTGATTTTAACTTCGCTCAGGCTTTCGCCGCTGCACAGGGCTTTGAGCAGCAATGGCGAGGCTTTGTCGAACACTTTGGTGATGACCAGAGGGTGGTGTGTGCGTGGACCGGTTGGCTGACCAGACTGAGGATCGCGTGGGATGGCCACCTGGTGCTGGAACCCCTGAACCATGACCTCGTCTGTATGACCTTCCTGATAGATGTTGCCTACCGAGTCGGCGGTAAACGCGTTCTCAGTGATCGGACCTTGTTTGGTGCCTATGATGGACATGTACGCTGGGGTAGCCAATGGATGCTCTCCTTCCTGGATAACTAAAAAGCCCGGGACAGCAGTTGTCCGAGGTGGCCTGACGGTTATCAAGAGCTGTGCCATTTTAAAAAAAATCAATGCAAATCAACTAGTTATGTCTTTCCTGCGCGAATTCGCAGCTCCGGCAGGGCGGAATGCGCGCAAGAGGTCGCTCGGAGCAATGTCGGCTATTGCACCTCAGGTTGGCACGGCGGCCCCTTAGGCGGGGCGGCTCGTTATCGAGTTTTGTGGCAGATCCGTAGCGCAACCTCTTACACGAACGACCTTCAGCCCGTTCCTACACGCCTAACGCAGCCCAGCATTCATCAATAGAACGCTGTTGCGTCTCGGCGTACAGCCCCAACTCATCGATGGTCGCCCGCCCCAGCGCTGCTTCAAAGGCGTGGCGATTGGACTGCCCGGCGTAGTGGCTCTGGGCAGCATCGCCAAGGTTCGACTGGAAAATGCCGGCGGCGCTGACCGGCAGGAAGTCTTCATACACCAAGGGTTCGGCACGCAGGTATTGCTGCTCCAACAGGCGTTCCAGCGAGGCCGTGCGCTCGACGCTGCCCTTGGCGGCGAGGCCCTTGGGCGTCACGAAATAACGGAAGTACGCCAGTGCTTCTCGACGCAGCTCATCGTGGTTGTCGGGGAATTGGGCAAAGTGCTCGCTCATCAGCGTGTTGTAGCGTTCGGCGTTGGCCTCGTTGGGGAAATCCCCCAACGCATCCCGCGCAGCGTTGAGCAATCGATCGTAGAGCGCACGACCCTTGGGCGTGAGGGCGGCGCCGCGTTGCTCGATTTCGCCAAAGCGAGCGCTGTGGCTGCCTTGGGATTGTGATTGATCGGTGAAGCTGACCGGCTCATCGAGGGCCTTGAAGCTGGTCTGGCGCAGCAGGATCGGGCATTGGCGGCGAGGCGGGCCTTCGATCACGGCTTTGGGCGTGATGCCGTGCACGGGCATCCGGGCCTGGACGATGTCGATGTCCAGGGTGCGCGGTGTCAGGTGATTGATGTGCGGGCCCTTGAACGCCACCACATCGGCGATCAACCGATGTTGGGCGCTCAGTTGTCGGTACTGCTCGGCCGTGACAGTGGCGCTGTGGTGCCAGCGAAAGGTTTCCAGGGCTTGTAGGACGAAGTCCTCAGCCTGGGACTCGCTCAGGCCACCCTGGTATTCGGCCTGCTCGATGAGCTCAAGGGCCCTGGGGGTGAAGATCTGCCGTTTATCCAACACCGATTCGGCAAAGGCCCGAAGCTCGGCGTGCTCGATCAGTTCCAGGCGCAGCAGCGAGGTAAACACCCGGAACGGGCTGACCTGCAACGCGCTTTCGTGCACGGCGCGGAAGGCGGTGGAATGCACCGGCACCCCGGCAGGCGTGAGGTCGTAGTAGCCCACCGGCTGCATGCCCATGACCGCGAACAGACGCCCCAGGGTCGCCAGCTCGGCGGCGGTGCCGACGCGGATCGCGCCGTGGCGTTCCAGGTCCAGGCGTTCGAGTTCGCCGGTGCTGCGCAGGTGTGCGGCCAGGATCGGGTCTTCGGCCAGCACCTGGGCGTTGGTGTGCTCCACCAGCTTCATCAGGGCGCCATACAGCGGCACCTCGTCGCGGTACATGTCGGACATCGCTCTAGAGAAGCGTTGGCGGATCAGGTCGGGGCTGACGAAGCTCATCGTAAGAATTCCTGGCGAGGGCTGTGGGAAAGTTGGACGAAAGATCGCAGCCTTCGCCGGCCCCGGCAAACGAAGAATCTTCAGGACTTCATTCTGCCAGGGACTGATCCACCAGCTCGATCCAGTGCCGCACGGGCGTGCGCCCGGCGCCGTCGAGGTGGTTCTGGCAGCCGACGTTGGCGGTGACGATCAGCTCCGGCTGGCCACTTTCCAGCGCATTGAGGCGGTTGTCGCGCAATTGCCGCGCCAGGGCGGGCTGGGTCAACGAATAGGTGCCGGCCGAGCCGCAACACAAATGGCCGTCGGGCACCTCGGTGAGGTTGAAACCCAGCCGCGTCAGCAGTGCCTCGATGCTGCCGCCGAGTTTCTGCGCGTGCTGCAAGGTGCAGGGGCAATGCACGGCAATGCGCTGGTTCCTGGCCGCGCAGATCTGTTCCAGCGGTTCCTTGCCGAGCACTTGCACCAGGTCCAGCGCCCGTTCACTCACCTGCTGGGCCTTGGCGGCATAGGCAGGGTCGTGTTCCAGCAGGTGCCCGTAGTCCTTGATGAAGGCGCCGCAACCGCTGGCGGTCTGGACGATGGCTTCAGCACCGTTTTCCAGGTACGGCCACCAGGCGTCGATGTTCTGTCGGGCGCGGTCCAATCCTGTAGCCTGGGCGTCGAGGTGATACTCCAGCGCACCGCAGCAGCCGGCCTGCGCACAGGGGATCACGCTGATGCCGAGTCGATCCAGCACTCGCGCTGCCGAGGCATTGGTGTTGGGCGACAGGCCCGGTTGCACGCAACCTTCGAGCATCAACACCGTACGCCGATGCCGCAGAGGCGGGCGTTCGCCGTGAGACGGGGAAGGGCGGGGCAACTTGGCGGTCAGGTTCGCCGGCAGCAACGGACGGAAGATCGCGCCAAGACGCAGCAGGGCCTTGAACCGCTCGGGGCTGGCGGCCAGGCTGCGCAGCCCCAGGCGCAGCGCACGTTGGTCGGCGGGGCGCGGTACGGCTTGGTCGACCACCGCCCGGCCGATGTCCAGCAGGTTGTGGTAATCCACACCGGACGGGCAGGTGGTCTCGCAGTTGCGACACGACAGGCAGCGATCCAGGTGCAACTGGGTGCTGGCTGTCGCCGGCTGGCCTTCGAGCACTTGCTTGATCAGGTAGATGCGTCCGCGCGGGCCGTCCAGTTCATCGCCGAGCAATTGGTAAGTGGGGCAGGTGGCGTTGCAGAAACCGCAATGCACGCAACTGCGCAGGATCCGTTCGGCTTCTTCGGCGCGGGGCAGGTTTTTGCTTTCCTCACTGAACCGAGTCTGCATGCTAAAGCTCCGGGTACATCCGACCAGGGTTGAACAGTCCCAGGGGATCGAGCTGGGCCTTGAGTTGCCGGTGATAGCGCAGCAGCGCCGGGGCCAGTGGCTGGAACGGTGTGTCGCTGGCACCCTGACGATAGCAGGTGGCATGGCCGCCGACTTCATGGGCCAGGGCTTGCACCGTGTCGGCCTCGGTTTTCACCCAGCGTTGGGCACCGGCCCAGTCGATCAGTTGCGTGCCCGGCAGGGTGAGCGGCCCGGTATGGTTGGGCAACGACAGGCGCCACAGCGGCAAACCCTCATCAAAGAAGGCCAACTGATGTTCATTGAGTGTCGTCCAGTATCGATCGTCGATCACCTCGCCACCAAAACGCTGATGAGCGGCGCTGACCGAGCCTTCGCCACCCTCCAGGCGCAGGTGCAGACAGTCGCCGTCATGGCTGGCGGCGCTGATGGGCAGGGGCTGACGGCCCCACTCGGCGAGTTTCCCCAGGGCCTCGGTGCTGTCCAGTTCCAGGCGGATACTCAGGCTGTGACGGGGTTTGGGCAGGACCTTCAAGGAAACTTCGGTGATGACCCCCAGGCAACCGAAACTGCCGGCCAACAGGCGCGACAGATCGTAGCCGGCGACGTTTTTCATCACCTCGCCTCCGAAACGCAACAGCGTGCCGTGGCCACTGATCAGGCGCGTGCCCAGGACGAAGTCGCGCACCGAACCGGCCCATGGACGACGCGGCCCCGATAGCCCGGCGGCGACCATGCCGCCGACCGTGGCGTCATCGCCAAAGGCTGGCGGTTCGCAGGGCAGCCGTTGGCCGGCGGCGTCGAGGGCGGCAAGCAGTTCCCGCAGCGGGGTGCCGGCCCGGGCCGTGATGACCAGTTCGGTGGGGTCGTAGTGGACGATGCCACGATGCACGCGGGTGTCCAGCACTTCGCCAGCCACTTCGCGCCCCAGGAAGGCCTTGCTGTTCGACCCCTGGATACGCAGCGGCGTGGCGTTGGCCCGGGCGCGATTGACCTGTTCGAGCAGCAGTTCGCTGGCGTCCTGGTCGGCTTCGCGGCTCATCAGAAACGCTCCAGTTCAGGAAACGGCAGTTGCCCGCCATGGATGTGCATGGCACCGAATTCGGCGCAGCGGTGCAGGGTGGGGATGTTCTTGCCGGGGTTGAGCAGGCCTTGGGGATCGAACGCTGCTTTTACCGCGTGGAACAGGTTCAGTTCGTCGCTGTTGAACTGCGTGCACATCTGATTGATTTTTTCCCGGCCCACACCGTGCTCGCCGGTGATGCTGCCGCCCACCTGGACGCACAGTTCGAGGATTTTCCCGCCCAGGGTTTCGGCGCGCTCCAGTTCGCCGGGCTGGTTGGCATCGAACAGGATCAGCGGGTGCATGTTGCCGTCGCCGGCGTGAAATACGTTGGCGACGCGCAGGCCATGCTCGGCACCGAGGCTGGCGATGCGCTGCAGTACCTCGGGCAAGGCGCGTCGCGGGATCGTGCCGTCCATGCAGTAATAATCCGGCGCCAGGCGCCCCACCGCCGGGAAGGCGTTCTTGCGCCCGGCCCAGAACCGCAGCCGTTCGGCCTCGTCCCGCGCCTGGCGCACTTCGGTGGCACCAGCCTGCTCCAACACTTGGCGGACCCGTTCACAATCGTCATGGACATCGGCCTCGACCCCATCCAGTTCACACAGCAGGATCGCTTCGGCCTCCACCGGATAGCCGGCGTGGATGAAGTCCTCGGCGGCGCGGATCGCCAGGTTGTCCATCATTTCCAGGCCGCCGGGAATGATCCCGGCGCCGATGATGTCGGCCACCGCTCGCCCGGCCTTGTCCACCGAATCGAAACTGGCCAGCAGCACCTTGGCGACCTGGGGCCGGGGCAGCAATTTGACCGTCACTTCGGTGATCACCCCCAGCAAACCTTCGGAACCGGTGAACAGCGCCAGCAGGTCCAGGCCCGGCGAGTCCAGGGCTTCGCTGCCGAGGGTCAGGCGTTCGCCTTCGATGGTGAGGATCTCCAGTTTCAACAGGTTGTGCACCGTCAGGCCGTACTTGAGGCAGTGCACGCCACCGGCGTTTTCCGCGACATTGCCGCCGATGGAACAGGCGATTTGCGATGAGGGATCCGGTGCGTAATACAGCCCGAACGGTGCCGCCGCCTGGGAGATCGCCAGGTTGCGCACACCGGGTTGAAGCCGCGCGGTGCGGGCGTCGGGGTCGATGTGCAGGATCTGGTTGAACCGCGCCATCACCAGCAATACGCCGCTTTCCAGGGGCAGGGCGCCGCCGGACAGACCGGTCCCGGCACCCCTGGCGACCACGGGTACATCCAGCCCATGGCAGAGCTTGAGCAGCGCTTGCACCTGCTCGACGCGCCTGGGCAATGCCACCAGCAGGGGCGTGGTGCGGTAGGCCGACAAGCCATCGCATTCATAGGGCTTGAGGTCTTCCTCCTGGTGCAGGATGTCCAGGTCCGGAATCTGTGCCTGCAAGGCTTGAAGCAGGGCCTGTTTGTCCACCTTGGGCAAGGGGCCGTCGAGGTGTTCGTCGTAGAGGATGTTCATGAAGTCGATACCTCTGGGTCGGCTTGAATCCCACATAGGGTTCATTTTGTTATTCTTGCATCGCCGTCACTGCCCCAACCCCTTGAGAAATTCCCGATACAGCGCCGCGGTTTTCCCCGGTCGCTCGACCATGGGCATGTGGCCGATACCGTCCCAGATTTCCACTCGCAAATCGGCAATGCCCTTGCTCCACACCGGCACGCTGCTGACGTCGATCAGCCGGTCCTTGCGCCCCCAGAGTAGCAGCGACGGGGCGCGGATGTCGGCCAGGTGCGGTTCCATCGGCGGGCTGGCGCGAAAATCGACGAAGATCTCCGCCAGTTCATCGCGGCGCTGTTCGTAACGTTCGGCCATTGCCGCCAGCACCACGCTGGGTACCCAGGGCGGGGAGGCCATGGTCATTGCGTAGAACGGCGCGAAATCGTCCCGCGAGTGGACGAGGAACGGGTTATGCCCGGCGGCCAGATGGCGTTCCATGTCGCTGGCCTGGGGGGCGGTGACACCGGCCGGATCGATCAGCGCCAGGGTGAGCACGCGCTCGGGCGACGTGGCCGCCAGCCATGCGGCGAGGTAACCGCCCATGGAATTGCCGATCACATGGACCTTGTCCAGGCCGCAGGCGTCGAGCAACTCGATGACCCGCCGGGCCTGGGTCGGGATGTCATAGCCGCCGCCGGCCTTGAAGCCGGTTTCGCCATGGCCGGCCAGGTCGGGCACCACCACCCGGTAGTCGCCGACAAAATGCCGGGCGAAGCGTAGCCAGAGATTCTTGTCGGCGCTGTAGCCATGCAGCATCAGGATGCTGCCGGACGCTTCATAGGGCCCGCCTTGCCAGGTCGATACGGTCATTTCGCTGATGGGGACGGTGATCTTGTGCAACCGGTAGAGACGTGCCTCCAGCGCCATGCCCATGTCGTACAGCACATGGCCGATGCCTGGATACGTCAACCAGCTCCAGGCGATAAACACGGCAAGGACTACCCACAACACCAACATGTTTTGCCCTCCATGGGTCAGGACAGAATGTGATCGGCCAGTCTGAGCCGACGGGTCAGATACTCTCTAAGTGAAGCTGAAACCCGAGGACATCGCGATGACGTAGCGCATTTGCTTTGCTACTTGCTATGACAGCCGCCGGATGACTCATGTATAGCCAAAATTCGCGGTAGGGCCCGACATTTGAAGGCGAATAAATACCCCTTCATTCAGTGGTGGCTATTTGATGCCGCCCTGATAGACTCCAAGCTACCCCCCGTCCCAATGACTTGGGAAACCCGCGGTGCAGAGGTTCCTATGCAAAAAACGGGAAAAAAGGGACGGACGCTGGCCAGGAGGCTTTATATATCGCGCATTCTGGGCCTGACGCTGGGGTTGCTGTTGGTGAGTGCTGCCATCTTTCCTCTCGAACCGGCGTCGTGGGTCTGGGGGTTCATGCTGTTCAATGGCCTGCTCTGGCCACACTTGTCCTACTGGTGGGCCCGACGTTGCTCGATGCCCTACCACGCCGAACACCTCAATTTATTGATCGATGCGGTGCTTGGCGGCTTCTGGGTCGCGGCAATGCAGTTCAACCCGCTGCCCGCGGCCGTCACGCTGGCGATGATGGCGATGAACAATGTCGCCATTGGTGGCCTGCGTTTCCTGCTCATTGGGGTCTTGGCCCAAGTGGCCGGCATTGTCGTGGGCGTGCTGATCTTCCCGCTGACCAGCGTACCCATGACCAGCCCGGCGCAGATCTATGCGTGTTTGCCGTTGCTGTGCCTGTACCCGATGGCACTGGGTTGGTTCTGCTATCGCCAGGCCTACACCCTGGGCCGGCAAAAGCGCGAATTGCTGGCCCTGAGTCGCACCGACAGCCTGACCGGCTTGCTTAACCACGGCGCGTGGAAAGATCGCCTCAACGAGGAGTTCCAGCGCTGCCAGCGTCACCCGAATGACGGGGCAGGGCGCGGTGCGATTGCGCTGATCGACATCGATCACTTCAAGGCCATCAATGACACCTATGGCCATGTCGCCGGCGACGTCGTGCTGCGCCAGCTTGGCAAGATGCTCAAGCAAAACCTGCGCGCCGCCGATGTGGTCGGGCGTTATGGCGGGGACGAGTTCTGTGTGATCCTGCCGGACCTGACGCTCCACAACGCCGTGCAGGCCATGGACGGGTTGCGCGAGCGCTTCGCGACGCTCAGCTATGAACAGAACCCGGCGCTGAAGGTGAGCCTGAGTATTGGCCTGGCAGCCTTCAACCCGGCTTATGGCGATGCCACCCATTGGCTCAATGATGCCGACCAGGCGCTTTACGAGGCCAAGACCGGCGGGCGCAACCGAGTCACTTGTTTTCGGCATCGGCAGGTGTTGGAAGAATCGGTCATGTCTCCCTGAGGTGGCCACCTGCGGTCTAGAGCCTTGACCCATTGTCGGGTAGGGTGCCTATGGCACTCTTTCGATACGGAACAAGGATGAAATCATGATGATGACCGCTCTTCGCTCCCGTCTGGCCGTCAGTCTTGGCCTGAGCCTGGCCCTCGGCGCCTTCGCCCCCGGTGCTTTCGCACAGCCCCATCAACAAGTCCTGAGCGACGCCGAACAGTACAAGGGCGAGGCCCTGAAACTGCTCGAGCGGTTGGTGAACATCGACTCTGGCTCAGGCTATGTGCCGGGGTTGACCCAGGTCGGTGATATTGCGATCGATGAATTGACGAAGTTGGGCGCCACCATCGAAAAGGTGCCTAACTCGGACGGTACCCAGCACATCCTGGCGACCCTCAAGGGCACCGGCAAGGCAAAAATCCTGCTGATGGCCCACATGGACACGGTGTTCAAGGAGGGCTCGGCCGCCGAGCGTCCCTTCCACATCAAGGATGGACGCGCCTACGGTCCGGGGGTGATGGACGACAAGGGCGGCATCGTCGCCGGGATCTACGCCTTGAAGGTGCTCAAGAACCTGGACTTCAAGAACTACGCGCAGATTACTTTCCTGCTCGACGCCAGCGAAGAAACCGGCTCGGACGCCGCCACCGACCTGATCAAGAAAACCGCCAAGGCCCATGACGTGACCCTCAACCTTGAACCGGGTCGCCCGGCCGATGGCTTGGTGGTGTGGCGCAAGGGCAGTGCCACGGCGCTGGTGGAGGTCAAGGGCAAGGCGTCCCACGCCGGTGTCGCACCGGAACTGGGGCGCAATGCGGCGATGGAAGCCGCGCACCAGATCTTGCAACTGGGCAAGCTTGGCGACGCGGAAAAGAAAACCACCATCAATTTCACGGTGATCAAGGCTGGTGACCGGACCAACGTGATCCCCGACCAGGCGAGCGCTAAGGCGGATGTGCGGGCAGCGGTGCCGGAAGAGTTCGACCGCATCGAAAAAGACTTGGCCCGGGTATCGCAGGACAAGTTGATTGCCGACACCGAAGTCACCACCAGCCTCAAGCGCGGCCTGCCACCGATGCCGCAGACGGCGGAGTCGGACCGGTTGATGGCCATGGCCCAAGGCATCTATGGCGAACTCGGGCGCAAACTCACCGAGGAAGGCAGCGGTGGAGCGGCGGATGCCAGTCTGTCGGCCGGGGTAGGCACGCCGACGCTGGATGGTTTTGGCATCGTCGGTGGCAACATCCATACGCCGGAGGAATACGCCGAAGTCGAGAGCGTGGTGCCAAGGATTTATTTGTTGTCGCGGATGATCATGGAGTTGGCTGGGCGGTAAAGCGCTATGTCGTCCTGTGTGCGAGCTTGCTCGCGAAGGCGGTCGTTCAATGAGCAATGATGTTGACTGACGCACCGCTATCGCGAGCAAGCTCGCTCCCACAGGGATCTGCGCGGATCAGAAGTCCAATGTCTGCTTAAGTCTTTGCACCGTCGGCGCATCACTGGGGATGACCATCGCATAGTTGTACCCCTGCCCGGACCAGTACTCGGCTTGCAACTCGCCCTCGCGACGACTGCCCCGCGGCAGGAGGAAGTTTTTCGGGCCGGGTGGGCGCACGTAGAAGCTGATTTTCTGACCGCTCGGGTCCTGATAGACCACCATCGCCGCCGCGCCTTGTTCGGTGCTGAGCAAGCGTCCGCTGACCGGCTTGAAGCCCGCACCCGACAGGTCTGGCAGCCGGTCAGCCCGGGTGAAGTAACGGTCGAGCCAGCCTTGCATGCTCTGCTCGTCGCCGGTCTGGTAATCGGCCGGAAGGATGCCCTGCTGGGCAATCAACCGGTACGCCTGTAGGGCGTCAGCCATCGGGGCGGCGGCGCTGAGTAGGGTCATTTGTCGCGCCTGCCAGCCGCTGACCCCGCCTACGCTGACGGCCAGCAGCAGCACCGCGACGCTGGCCAGGTGGCGGCGGGAGCGATGTTTCAGGTGCTGGCGAATCATGGCCGGGTCGAGATCCGGATTGGGCGGCTGTTGCAAGGCGCCGCTCAGGGCCGTGCGCAGGTGCTGCGCGTCTTGTTGCCAGGCGCGGACCCGGGCGGCGACTTCCGGCTGGTTGGCCAGGTAGGCCTGCATCAGGCGCTGGTCGGCCTCGCTCAGTTGGCGATCGACGTAGGCGTGCAGGTCGCTGTCGCTGGGGGGCATGCTGATCATTTGAGTATCCGCAGGGTAGGGCGGGTGACTTCGCCGTCGCTGAGTTGGCGCAGGGCCTGGCGAGCACGGGACAGGCGGGACATTACCGTGCCGGTCGGCACGCCGAGGATGTCGGCGATTTGCTGGTAACTCAAGCCTTCCACCGACACCCAGAGCAACAGCGCGCGCTGTTCCGTCGTGAGCTGATCGAAGGCCTGCAAAGACGATTGCGCGATCACGCTGCGCTCGGCCGAAGGGTGGGCATCGTCGCGGCCGGTGAAAAACTCCAGCATGCGCGCATACCGTCGTGAGCGGCGATGGTTGTCGAGAAACTGCCGATACAGAATCGAAAACAGCCAGGCCCGCAGATCGCCGTCCGGACGCTTGTCGTTCCATTTGGACAATGCCCGTTCCAGGCACATCTGCACCAGGTCGTCGGCGTTGCTCGGGTTGCGCGTCAGCGACACGGCAAAACGCCGTAGCCTGGGGATGAGCTCGCGCAACTGTTCGTCGAATGCGTTCATAGGGGGGTGGCTTCTGTGGGCAGTCATTGCGCCGGGACTGGAAAGACGACCCGCGAACGAGATTATTCCAGTGCAGGAAAAATAAATACGAGGCGTGGGAATAAACCTGCCGGGCCTTCGTCTGACGGGTCCTTTCCAACAAATGGCCTCGAGGCCTGGAGATTTCTCATGGTTGATCCTTCATCCTCGTCGAGCCGGCCACCCTTGAGTGCCGCTGGCCTGACATTGCGCCTGAGCGGCATCGCCGTGATTGTTGCTGCGTTGGCCGGGGCGTTTGCCTACGTCAATGGCAGCCTCGACCCACAACGCCTGACACCACAGGCATTGGTCAATGTGCTGGAAAAAAACAACGGCGTTCACCCGGGCTTTCGACGCAACCACTCGAAAGGAGTCTGCGTCGCGGGTTACTTCCAAAGCTCGGGCGAGGCCAGCGCCTATTCCAGCGCCCAGGTGTTCTCGCTGCCGCAAACGCCTGTGGTTGGGCGTTTCGCCTTGCCCAGCGGCAATCCCTATGCACCGGACGGCAGCGTGCCGATTCGCAGCCTGGCACTGCGCTTTACCCAGGCCAACGGCCAGCAATGGCGTACCGGCATGAACAGCATGCCGGTGTTTCCGGTGGGTACGCCGCAAGCTTTCTACCAACTCCAGCAAGCCCAGTCGCCGGACCCTGCCACAGGAAAACCGAACCCTGCGGCCGTACCGGCGTTCTTTGCCGCACACCCCGAAGCGGTGCCGTTCCTGCAATGGATCAAGACCGCCAAACCCTCAGCCAGCTATGCCACTGAAACCTACAACGGCATCAACGCGTTCTATCTGATCAACCCCGCCGGGCAGCGCCAGGCGGTGCGCTGGGGCATGGTGCCGATGAGCCAGGATGCCGCGGATGCGACGCCACCCCAGGGGGGCGACTTCCTCGAGCAAGACCTGGTGAAGCGCCTCGCCGCCGGGCCGTTGCGCTGGCAGTTGAACATCACCCTGGCCAACCCGGGTGACCCGGTGAACGATGCCAGCAAGGCTTGGCCCGCTGACCGCAAGGTACTCAATGCCGGCACGTTGGTGCTGGAGCGCACCCAGGCGCAGGACAACGGCGAATGCCGCGACATCAACTATGACCCGCTGATCCTGCCCCAAGGGATCGAAGGTTCCGAAGACCCGCTATTGGTCGCGCGCTCCGCCGCCTATGCCAGTTCCTACTTGCGACGTACCAGCGAAGTGAGCCAGTTGCCCGCCAAACAGGAGTCCCGCCCATGAGCGCCCCTCGTCACTTTGTACCGCTGGCCCGGCTGCTGCACTGGCTGATGGCCGTGATGGTCATCGCCATGCTGTTCATCGGCGCGGGCATGGTCGCCTCGGTGTCCGAACGCCATGAATGGCTGTTGCAGTTGCACAAACCATTGGGTATCGCGATTTTGCTGTTGGTGATCGTGCGCCTGGTGGTGCGTTTTACTACCCGCCAACCGCCGCTGCCGGCGGATCTGCCGGCCTGGCAAGTGCTGGCGGCAAACGCCTCGCATGTGCTGTTGTACGCCCTGATGCTGGTCTTGCCGTTGTTGGGCTGGGGCATGATTTCGGCGGCGGGGGACCCGGTGATGCTCGGCGACTCGTTGCAACTGCCTTCGATTCTGCCAGCCCACGCCCAGACGTTCGCACTGCTGCGCAAGGCCCACGGGTACCTGGCTTACCTGTTGTTCGTGACGGTGCTGGTGCATCTGGCGGCGGCGTTGTTTCACGCTTGGGTGCGCCGGGATGAGGTGTTGGACAGTATGTTGCGCGGCAAGGGTTGATGGATTGTGGCCAGGGAGCAAGCTCCCTGGCCACAGGGGATTGATCAGGTCATCGGATCAGCGCAATTCGTCGACCAGGGCCTCGATGGTGCTCAACACATCCTTGCCCAGCTGCATCGAGCGTTTGCCGGACCAGCCGGTGATCGGGTTCGGGTGATCGTTGTGGTCCTTGAATGGCATCTCCAGGGTCAGGGACAGGCAGTCATATTTCTGGCCGACCGCGTTACACGCCAGGGTCATGTTGGCCTGGCCCGGTTCATCGCGGGTGTAGCCGTGAGTGGTCTGGAAGTCTTTGGTCTGATGCTTGAGATGGCTGCGAAAGCGCTCTTCAAGTTCGGCAATGCGTGGTGTGTAGCCCGGGTTACCTTCGCAACCGGCGGTGAAGACGTGGGGAATTTCCTCATCGCCGTGAGCATCGAGGAACAGATCGACGCCGTACTTTTCCATTTGTTGCTGGACGAAAAAGACCTCGGGGCTGATTTCCGGACTGGCGTTCTGCCAGGCGCGGTTGAGGTCCTGGCCCATGGCGTTGGTCCGCAGATGCCCGTGGAATGCGCCGTCCGGGTTCATGTTCGGCACCAGGTACAGATCGGCTTTGGCGAGCAACTGGTTCAGTTGCGCATCGTCATGCTGCTGGAGGCGTTCGATCACGCCCTCCATGAACCACTCGGCCATGTGCTCGCCGGGATGTTGCTGGGCGATGATCCAGACTTTGCGCCGGCCTTCGGCACCGCTGCCTTTGCGCAGCAGCTGAATGTCCCGGCCTTCCACGCTTTTACCGACGGCCAAGAGTTCGGTGCCAGCCTTGTGCTGCGCTTGCTCGATCAGCCAATCATGTCGGCCGCGACTGTAGGGTTCGAAGTAGGCAAACCAGGCGTTGGTCTGTTCGGTCTCCAGATAAAAGCGCAGGGCGTCGCCTTCAAATTGGGTCGGAATGCGGAACCAGTTGACGTGATCGTAGGAGGCAACGGCCTGGTAGCCCGTCCAGGCCTTGTTGTAAGACGATTGACTGGCGTTGAGCAGCCGAAAGGAATATTCCTGGCCGACGTGCAGGCCGCTGGCCTTGAAGTGGAACCATTGGAAATGGGCGCTGCGGGTGTCGGGCCTGATCTTGAGCAACGATTGCAACGGGTTGCTGATGTCGACGACCTCGATGTTGCCGCTGTCGAAATTGGCGCTGATATCAAAGGAAGATTTAGCCACGGTCACGATTCCTGGAGAGGATTTTCATGGCCATTACTGTACACGCAAGACGGGGGAACCGAGACGATTTACGTCACGTAAACGAGGGGGCGTCCTCCCTGGACGCCGAGCCAGCTTAGAGAGTCTGCAATTGATTCTCAAGCGCTGGTTGTCGATAGTTTCCGCCTGCGTGGCGGGGCTGCTCTTGCAAACGGATATTCATTTGCTATCATCGCCGCCATCGAATTGGCAGCACCCAAAAAGACTTCATTAGCCTGAAGCCATAAGCCGAAAAATCGGCAAAAAAAAGACCCGGCAAAAAGCCGGGTCAAAAACCGTGATTAGCCTGATGAGGAGATATTCCAGAAGTCCGACCTAAGGTCTTCTGGTCTATCGACTGATCTCGCGACCAGCTGATGCAATAATAATCATTATCATTTGCAAGTCAAATGATTTTATCGCGTCGATGGAAAATTTTTCTCGTCGTCCGCGTTCGCGGCGACATTCCCGAGTGTTACCCCTAGCGAGTCGGGTAGCCATCCAGGGATCGGTCAAGCATCACCTTGACCAGGTCAATCATGTGCACCACCGAAAATGCCAGGTCACGGTTCGAACCGTTCAACTGGTTGGCGGACTCGTGGGCGGTTGCCGCTGCACAGCGCAGCAGGTCGCATGCGTGAACAAGGGCTTCTTCTGCGCTGACGCTATGATTGACGTCGAAGAAGCGATGTTCTGCCTGGGCCTGCGAAACACCTGGTTTCAAGTAGTAATCGAGGGCGCGCTTGGCCGCCGGGCAATCCTGCAAGGAAGGGAACGTGCTGTCGAAAGGGCTGCCGGGTTGGTTTTTGTTGGGTGTATCCATGAGGATGAAAATCTCCGTGTGGGGGGCTGAACTCCTGAATCCAGAATAGTACTTATCGTAATTGTGACGATAATTTAAATACTACAATTTGTGTTTTGAATGGCCGGAGTCATCCACGTATCGTGCCGCACATGGATAAATGGATAGAGTTGGTCAAGGCCAAGATGAAGGAGCTGCGCATCACGCAAGTGGTGCTCGCAGAACGGTTGGGAATGTCCCAGGGCGGCGTCGGCCATTGGCTGACCAAGCGCCGGCAACCCAGTGTCGAAGACATGAACAGGGTCCTGCGGGAGCTGGGGCTGGAGTTTCTGGAAGTGGCGATGGTGATTCGCGAGCCGGACACTTCCACGGACGAAGGCATGGCCCTGGCGCAGAAGTACAACCCGTACTTCCGCTACCCGGTCAGTGAATGGCACGAGGTTGGCGAGGTTCGCGAAGGCGATCCTGGCGCCTACAGCCAGGCGCGCTACGAGCTGACGGACTACCACGCCCTGGGGGCCGCGTTCTGGCTGGTGGTGGTGGGCGACGCGATGACCGCACCCAGCGGCTTGAGCATTCCCGAGGGCATGTCGATCCTGGTGGATCCGGCCATCGAGGCGGTGCCAGGCAAACTGGTGGTTGCCTGCTTGCCCGGCAGCAGTGACGCGACCTTTCGCAAATTGATCGAAGAGAGCGGGCAGCGTTACCTGGTTCCGCTCAATCCGACTTACCCGAAAAACCTGTACACCGAGCAATGTCGGCTCATCGGTGTGGTGGTGCAGGCCACCATCAGGTTCTGACTGGATCGGCCCTGGGAGCGGGCCGATGCCTATTCTTCGAACGCCACCAGGGCGCTGCCTTCGCTGACCATTTCACCTTCCTGGCAATACAGCGCCTTGATCACCCCGGCCTTGGGCGCACGAATGCTGTGCTCCATTTTCATGGCCTCCAGGACCACCAGTTGAGCCCCGGCTTCCACCGGCTGACCGACATTCACCAAGACCCGCACGATACTGCCGTTCATGGGCGCGGCCAGGCCGCCCTGATGGCTGTGGCTGGCCTCTGCCGCGGCCAACGGGTCGTACAGATCGATCCGATGCAGGTCACCCGCCCAGTGCAGATACAGGCTGTCGCCCTGGCGAATGGCCCGATGGCTGCGGCGCACACCGTGGTGCTCGATCGTCAGTCGCTCACCCTTGAGTTCCGCGCAATGGGCTGTGACGTCCAGCGTCAGCGCACGATCCTGGCCTTCACAGCTCAGGTGCAAGGTGGTTTCCCTCGGCAACCCCAGGCGCATCCCGGTGGTGCTGGCCCACGGTGAGGCGGCGTCATCGCCGCGTACGTGCGGTGCCAGGCTCAAGGCGAAGCCTTGGGCGGCTGCTAACCAGAACGCGTCATCCAATTCGCCGGGCTCTGGCAGCAATTGCGCCTGGTAACGTGGGATAAAGCCGGTGTCCAGTTCTGCCGCCGCGAAAGCAGGGTGGGCCACGATTCGGCGCAGGAACCCGATGTTGGTTTTCAGCCCGCCAATGGCAAATTCATCGAGCATGCTCAACAGCCGCAAGCGCGCCTGTTCGCGATCCTCACCCCAGGCAATCAGCTTGCCGAGCATCGGGTCGTAGAACGGCGAGATTTCATCACCTTCTTCAACCCCGCTGTCGACCCGCCGCCCCGGCCCCCCGACCGATTCGCGATACAACGTCAGGCGGCCCGTGGCCGGCAGAAAATCGTTGACCGGGTCTTCGGCATACAGCCGCACTTCGATGGCGTGACCGAGCAGCGGCACTTGCGCTTGAGTGATCGGCAAGGGGTCGCCTTGGGCAACGCGGATCTGCCAGGCCACCAGGTCAAGTCCGGTGATCGCCTCGGTGACTGGATGCTCGACCTGCAAGCGGGTGTTCATTTCCATGAAGAAAAACTCGCCCCGCGCATCCAGCAGGAACTCCACCGTGCCGGCCCCGACGTAACCAATCGCCTGGGCTGCGCGCACGGCGGCTTCACCCATGGCCTGGCGCAATTGCGGGGTCAGGCCGGGGGCGGGGGCTTCTTCCACCACTTTCTGGTGGCGGCGCTGGATCGAGCAATCGCGTTCGTTGAGGTACAGGCAGTTGCCGTGTTGGTCGGCAAATACCTGGATTTCCACGTGGCGTGGCTTGAGCAGGTATTTTTCCACCAGCATCCGTGAGTCGCCGAACGAGGACTGCGCTTCACGCTGGGCCGAGGCCAGGGCTTCGGCCAGTTGGCTGACATCCTCGACGACTTTCATGCCCTTGCCGCCACCGCCGGCCGTGGCCTTGAGCAATACCGGGTAGCCGATGCGCTCGGCGGCGTCGCGAAAGGTCTCCAGGTCCTGGGCTTCGCCGTGATAACCGGGCACCAGGGGCACGCCGGCGGTTTCCATCAAAGCCTTGGCCGCCGATTTGCTGCCCATGGCATCGATGGCCGAGGCCGGTGGGCCGAGGAAGATCAGCCCGGCGTTTTCAATCGCCCGAGCGAACCCGGCGTTCTCGGACAGAAAGCCATAGCCGGGGTGGATGGCCTGGGCGCCGCTGGCTTTCGCTGCGGCGATCAGCTTGTCGATTTGCAAGTAGCTGTCGGCGGCCTTGCTGCCGCCCAGGTCGACGCGGATATCGGCTTCACGGCTGTGGCGGGCGTCGCGGTCGGTGGCGCTGTGGACGGCAACGGTGGTCAGGCCCATGGCTTTGGCGGTGCGCATCACGCGGCAGGCGATTTCGCCGCGGTTGGCCACCAGCAACGTGGTGAGGGCAGGGGCGCTCATCGACGCGGCTCCTTGTTATTCGATTCGGCTTGCCAGTTCGGCGCACGCTTTTGCAGGAAAGCCCGCAGGCCTTCCTGACCCTCCGGGCTGACGCGGATGCGGGCGATGGCATTTTCGGTGTAGCGCCGCAGCGCCGGGGTATGGGCGCCGTTGCCGACTTCACGCAGCAGTTCCTTGCTGGCGCGCATGGCCGCCGGGCTGTTGAGCAACAGGTTGTCGATCCACTGTTCGACCTGCTGGTCCAGGACCTCGGCCGGGTAACTTTCCGACAGCAAACCGATTTCTTTCGCACGTTGCCCGTCGAAGCGTTCCGCCGTCAGGGCATAACGACGCGCGGCACGCTCGCCGATCGCTTGCACCACGAACGGGCTGATCACCGCTGGCGCCAGGCCAATGCGCACTTCCGACAGGCAGAACTGTGCTTCATCGGCGCCAATGGCCATGTCACAAGCGCTGATAAGCCCCAGTGCGCCACCGAACGCGGCGCCCTGGACGACGGCCAAGGTAGGAATTTTCAGCTTGGCGAGGTTGTACATCAGCTCCGCCAGTTCCCGGGCGTCATCAAGGTTGGTGTGGTAGTCGAGCTCGGCCGATTGTTGCATCCAGGCCAGGTCGGCGCCGGCGCTGAAATGCTTGCCGCGGCCGCGGATCAGCAGGAAGCGCAAGTTTGGATCGCTGCTGACGTGGTCCAGGGCCAGGATCAGTTCGCGGATCATTTCGGCGTTGAAGGCGTTGTTTTTCGACTCTCGGCTGAGCCACAGGGTGGCAATGCCCCGTGGGTCGCTGTGCAGTTCGAGGGTGTTGAAGTTATCCATGGGCATTCCCCGTTTACATCCGGAACACGCCGAAGCGGCTCGGTTCGATAGGCGCGTTCAGTGACGCGGACAAGGCCAGGCCCAGCACGTCGCGGGTCTGGGCCGGGTCAATGACGCCGTCGTCCCACAGCCTGGCGCTGGAATAATAGGGGTGACCCTGTTCTTCGTACTGATCGAGGATCGGTTGCTTGATCTCGGCTTCCTGCTCGGCGCTGAAGGGGTGGCCACTGCGTTCGGCTTGTTCACGCTTGACCTGCACGAGCACGCCGGCCGCCTGTTCGGCGCCCATCACGCCAATCCGCGCGTTCGGCCACATCCACAGAAAACGTGGGTCGTAGGCGCGACCGCACATGCCGTAGTTACCCGCGCCGAAACTGCCGCCAATGATCACGGTGAATTTCGGCACCTTGGCGCACGCCACGGCGGTCACCAGTTTCGCGCCGTGCTTGGCGATACCGCCGGCCTCGTACTTCTGGCCGACCATGAACCCGGTGATGTTCTGTAGGAACAGCAACGGTATGCCGCGCTGACAGGCCAGCTCGATGAAGTGCGCGCCTTTCTGCGCGGCTTCGGCAAACAGAATGCCGTTGTTGGCCAGGATCGCGATCGGGTAGCCATGCAAGTGGGCGAAGCCGCACACCAGCGTCGTTCCGAACAGCGCCTTGAATTCGTCGAACACCGAGCCGTCCACCAGGCGCGCGATCACTTCCCGCACATCGAACGGCTGCTTGGCGTCGGCCGAAACCACGCCGTACAGCTCCTCGCCGGAGTAAAGCGGGGCAATCGGCAGACGATGCTGCAACTCGCCCTGTTTGCGCCAATTGAGGTTGGCCACGCTGCGGCGTGCCAGGGCCAGGGCATGCTCGTCGCTGTCGGCGTAATGGTCGGCCACGCCGGAGATCTTGCAGTGGACATCGGCGCCGCCCAGGTCTTCGGCACTGACCACCTCACCGGTGGCAGCTTTCACCAACGGTGGGCCGGCGAGGAAAATCGTCGCCTGCTGGCGGACCATGATCGCCTCGTCCGCCATGGCCGGCACATAGGCGCCACCGGCGGTGCAGGAACCCATGACCACGGCGATCTGCGGGATGCCCTGGGCACTCATGTTGGCCTGGTTGAAGAAGATCCGGCCAAAGTGCTCGCGGTCCGGGAACACCTCGTCCTGGCGCGGCAGATTGGCGCCGCCGGAGTCCACCAGGTAAATGCACGGCAGGCGATTCTGCTGGGCGATGGTCTGGGCGCGCAGGTGTTTTTTCACCGTCAGCGGGTAGTAGGAGCCACCTTTGACCGTCGCATCGTTGGCGACAATCATGCATTCGACGCCTTCCACGCGGCCGATGCCGGCAATCACACCGGCTGCCGGCACGTCTTCGCCATAGACTTCGTGGGCTGCCAATGGGCTGATTTCCAAAAACGGCGAGCCCGGGTCCAGCAGTCGGTTGATACGTTCACGGGGCAGTAACTTGCCCCGCGACGTGTGCCTTTCCTGGGCCTTGGGACCGCCGCCTTGGCGAATTTGCGCGAGCAAGGTGCGCAAGGCTTCGACGTGTCCGAGCATCGCATCGCGGTTGGCGATGAACTCCGGCGAGCGCGGGTTGAGCTGAGTGTGCAGAATCATGGGCTACTCCGTAGCAGCTTTGAGCTTCAAGCCACAAGCTGCAAGCAAGAGCGCAGTTCGCTTGCCGCTTGAAGCTTGTCGCTCGTAGCTGACGAAATTCATTTCGTTTCGTTGAACAGTTCGCGGCCGATCAACATCCGACGAATCTCACTGGTGCCAGCACCGATTTCGTACAGCTTGGCGTCACGCAGCAGGCGGCCGGCCGGGAATTCGTTGATGTAGCCATTGCCGCCGAGGATCTGGATGGCGTCGAGGGCCATTTGCGTGGCGCGTTCGGCGCTGTAGAGGATCACCCCGGCGGCGTCCTTGCGGGTGGTTTCGCCGCGCTCGCAGGCCTGGGCCACGGCATACAGATAGGCGCGGCTGGCGTTGAGCTGGGTGTACATGTCGGCGACCTTGCCCTGGATCAGCTGGAATTCGCCAATGCTCTGGCCGAACTGCTTGCGGTCGTGGATGTAGGGCACGATCAGGTCCATGCAGGCCTGCATGATCCCGGTCGGGCCGCCAGAGAGCACGACGCGCTCGTAGTCGAGGCCGCTCATCAGCACTTTCACACCGCCATTGAGCGCACCGAGGATGTTGTCTTCCGGCACTTCGACGTCATCGAAGAACAACTCGCAGGTGTTGGAGCCACGCATGCCGAGCTTGTCGAATTTATTGCTGCGGCTGAAGCCTTTCCAGTCGCGCTCGACGATGAAGGCGGTGATGCCATGGGGACCTTTTTCCAGGTCGGTCTTGGCGTAGATCACGTAGGTGTTGGCATCGGGGCCGTTGGTGATCCAGGTCTTGCTGCCATTGAGCACGTACTTGTCGCCACGCTTGTCGGCCCGCAGTTTCATCGAGACCACGTCGGAGCCGGCGTTCGGCTCGCTCATTGCCAGGGCACCGATGTGTTCGCCGCTGATCAACTTGGGCAGGTATTTGGTTTTCTGTTCGTGATTGCCGTTGCGGTTGATCTGGTTCACGCAGAGGTTGGAGTGGGCACCGTAGGAGAGGGCGACCGAGGCCGAACCACGGCTGATTTCTTCCATCGCCACCACGTGGGCCAGGTAGCCCAGGCCAGCGCCGCCGTATTCTTCCGGTACGGTGATACCCAGCAGGCCCATGTCGCCGAACTTGCGCCACATGTCGGCGGGAAACAGGTTGTCGATATCGATCTGCGCTGCTCGCGGCGCCAGTTCAGCCTTGACGAAGGCCTGCACCTGGTCGCGCAACATGTCGATGGTTTCGCCGAGGGCAAAGTTCAGGGATGGGTAGCTCATGGGACACCTTTGGCTTTTTTATCGGGTGCGGAGAGCGGGGGGAATGGCTCTCACCTTTACGTTAACGTAAACCTGCGACGAGAGGCTGTCAATCGCCCTTTACGTTAACGTCAACTTGAGCCAGAGTAAGTGCCCGCAAAGGCATGTTGTTGCATCAGGTTACCGCTACACCCACTAATAAAGACAAGAGGGGGCGTCATGGATCAACCCGGTTTGCATTCGCAGCTCAGCTACACCCGTGGTTCCGCGGCCAAGGCCTTGTTGGCTCAAACCATCGGCGAGGTTTTCGACCAGACGGTGGCCCGTTATCCGGAGGGCGAGGCGTTGGTGGTTCGCCATCAATCGCTGCGCTACACCTGGCAACAACTGGCCGAGGCTGTCGATCTGCACGCCCGAGCCTTATTGGCGCTAGGCTTGAAAACCGGTGATCGCCTTGGCGTGTGGGCACCCAATTGCGCCCAGTGGTGCATCAGCCAGTTCGCCAGTGCGAAGCTCGGCGTGATTCTGGTCAACATCAATCCGGCCTATCGCGTCTCTGAGCTCGAATACGTGCTCAAACAATCCGGATGCCAATGGCTGGTGTGTGCCGGGGCGTTCAAGACCTCGGACTATCACGCCATGCTGCAAACGCTGGCACCGGAACTGGCAGAGCAACCGATCGGCCAGATGCAGAGCGAGCGCCTGCCGGAGTTGCGCGGCGTGATCAGCCTCGATTCCCAGCCACCGTCAGGCTTCCTGCCCTGGTCGCAACTGGCCGCCCTGGGGGCGGCGGTGACGCCTGGACAACTGGCCGAGCGCCAATCCAGCCTGCACTTCGATCAGCCGGTGAATATCCAGTACACCTCCGGCACCACCGGCTTCCCCAAGGGCGCTACCCTCAGACATCACAATATTCTGAATAACGGTTACATGGTCGGCGAAAGTCTGGGCCTGACGGCTGACGATCGGTTGATGATCCCGGTGCCGCTCTACCATTGCTTTGGCATGGTCATGGGTAACCTGGGCTGCATGACCCATGGCAGCACCATGATCTACCCCAACGATGCCTTCGACCCGCTGCTGACGCTCAAGGCCGTGGCCGAAGAAAAGGCCACTGCGTTGTATGGCGTGCCCACGATGTTCATCGCCCTGCTGGACCAGCCGCAGCGGGGCGACTTCGACCTGTCCAGCCTGCGCACGGGCATCATGGCCGGGGCCACATGCCCCATCGAAGTGATGCGACGGGTCATCAATGAAATGCACATGGCCGAAGTGCAGATTGCCTACGGCATGACGGAAACCAGCCCGGTGTCATTGCAGACCGGTCCTACCGACGAACTGGAACTGCGCGTAACCACCGTTGGCCGTACCCAGCCGCAACTGGAAAGTAAAATTATCGATGCGGCCGGCAATCTCGTCCCGCGTGGTGCTGTCGGCGAATTATGTACCCGTGGCTACAGCGTGATGCTCGGCTATTGGAACAACCCCAAGGGCACCGCCGATGCCATCGACCCGGATGGCTGGATGCACACCGGCGACTTGGCGACCATGGACGAGCAGGGCTACGTGCGCATTGTCGGGCGCAACAAGGACATGATCATCCGCGGCGGGGAGAATATTTACCCGCGTGAGCTGGAGGAGTTTTTCTTCACTCACCCGGCGGTGGCGGACGTGCAAGTGATCGGCATTCCGTGTTCGCGCTATGGCGAGGAAATCGTTGCTTGGATCAAGTTTCATCCCGGCCACAGTGCCTGCGAACAGGAACTGCAAGCCTGGTGCAAGGAGCGCATCGCCCACTTCAAGACGCCGCGTCATTTCAAATTCGTCGAAGAATTTCCCATGACGGTCACCGGTAAGATCCAGAAATTCCGCATGCGTGAGATCAGCATCGAAGAGCTGGGCGATAAGCAAAGCTAGCCACAATACTGTGCGAGCTTGCTCGCGATGGTGGTGGTGGGATAGTCGACAGATAGGTTGGCTGTGCCGCCGTCATCGCGAGCGTGCTCGCATCCACGGGGGAAATGTGAAATCCGGGAAAGCACAAAGGGGAGCCGAAGCTCCCCTTTAATTTTGTCGTCGCGTGCTCTTTTTTTATTATTGAGGGGCGGCCTGTTGTTGTTTTTGGCAGCCGTTGCCCTTTACCGCTGTTTTTGGCGATCCCCATCCGGGATCAAGAGCAAACGTATTTTTTTGAGCGCTGATCTGCTTTTTCGCCTTGCGATCCAACCGATTCGGGAGCTACCTGAAGGTAGTTTTATTGTTCTCTGCCCGGTTGCGGGTTGCTCCTGAAAGCACCCTGAAAAGCACATCCTCTCCAAAAAAATCTGTTAGCTGCGTCTCTGCCGTGTTGTTTTTGTTATGCCAGAGTCGTTTCGTCTTGTTTTTATTGGGTTTGCTGCGTTTTTTTATTCTTGTTATGCGAGAGATATAGCAGGTGGCGTGCCAACTTTTAAAAATCTATATAAATCAATGGCTTGAATTTTTTAGCTGAAAAACCTGGCGCGTCAAACCTGACAAATTGTTTCCGTGTTACTCGTTTCGCCGCCGTTACAAAGCCAGCGGTAACACCTCACTGTGCGCTGCGGGCCTTGGCGACACGCGAACCGCTAGGGCGGCCGAGCACGTCGCAGATCTGCCGACCCGCGGCGATCAGGGCGTCCAGGTCGACACCGGTCTCGATACCCAAGCCATTGAGCAGGTACAGCACGTCCTCGGTGGCAACGTTACCGCTGGCGCCCTTGGCATAAGGGCAGCCGCCCAGGCCGGCGATGGAGCTGTCGAACACCGCGATGCCTTCCAGCAGGCTGGCGTATACGTTGGCCATGGCTTGGCCGTAGGTATCGTGGAAGTGTCCGGCGAGCTTGTCTCGAGGCACCTCGGCGCCCACCACCTCGAACATCCTGCGGGTGGCACCGGCGGTGCCCGTGCCGATGGTGTCACCCAGGGAGACTTCGTAGCAGCCCATGGCATACAGCTCCCGAGCGACCCAAGCCACCTGCTCAGGCTTGACCGCACCTTCATACGGGCAGCCCAACACGCAGGACACGTAACCGCGCACACTGACGCCGTGTTGTCTGGCGGCCTCCATGATCGGCTCGAAACGCTCCAGGCTGTCCTTGATGGAGCAGTTGATATTGCGCTGGGAGAATGCTTCGGACGCGGCGGCGAACACCGCCACTTCTTTCACGCCCGCCGCCAGCGCATCTTCAAAACCCCGCAGGTTCGGCGCCAGGGCGCCATAGGTTACACCGGGCTTGCGCTGGATCTGCGCGAACACCTCGGCGGAGCCGGCCATTTGCGGCACCCACTTGGGCGAGACGAAACTGCCGACTTCGATGTAGCCCAGGCCGGCGGCGCTCAAGGCATCCACCAGACGCACCTTGTCGGCGACGCTGATGGGCTGTGCTTCATTCTGCAGCCCGTCACGGGGGCCGACTTCGATCAGGCGTACAAAGGAGGGGAGGGACATGGGGATTGACCTGTAGTGAGTTGCCAATATGTCGAGCGCAATGATGAACCCATTGTGGGAGATTGCTCGCTCCCACAGAGGGAAAGTGTTACTGGACGATTTCCTCGCCCTTGAGTGTCTGCTCCAGCGCCTGGATGCAGCGTTCTTCGGCGGTGTCGAGTTCCAGCTTCATCTGTTCGATGTCCAGCAATTGCTGTTCGAGCTGTTCCCGGCGTTCGGCGATTTTCGCCAGCATGCTGTGCAGCTGTTTCTGATTGCCGCTGGAGGGGTCGTAGAGTTCGATCAGTTCGCGGCACTCGGCCAGGGAAAAACCAATGCGCTTGCCGCGCAGGATCAGCTTCAGGCTGACCTTGTCCCGCGGCGAGTAAATGCGCTCCTGGCCCCGTCGCTCCGGGCTCAACAGGCCTTGTTCTTCATAGAAACGGATGGCCCGGGTGGTGATATCCAGCTCGCGGGCGAGGTCGGAGATGCTGTAGGTCTGGCTGCTCATGGACGCGCTCGAAACGAAAGGGGCTGGCGCTAAGCTAAAGGCAGGTTGACGTTCGCGTCAAGCATGGGGCCGGCACTGCATGGCAGGCATGTACCTGTGGGAGCGAGCTTGCTCGCGATAGCGGTAGACCGGCCAATATCAATGGCGACTGATCCGACGCCATCGCGAGCAAGCTCGCTCCCACAATTTTGATCGCCTAAACCTTGTCGAGCTTCTTCTCATGGGCCGTCACCTGCTGGCACAGCTCGATCATCTGCTCGCGCATCCAGCGGTTGGCCGGGTCCTGGTCGGTGCTTTCGTGCCAGTAGAGGTGGGTTTCCACCGGCGGCACGTCGTTGACTGGTAACAGGAAGGCGTGCAGATCGTGACGACGGGCAAAGCGCTCGGGGACGGTCATGACCATGTCCGTTTGTTGCAGGACCTGGGAGGCCATCAGGTAATGCTGGGAGCGCAGGGCGATCTTGCGCTGGATACCCATCTTGCCGAGGGCCAGGTCGACATAACCCAGCCCGTTGCGGCGGCTGGAAATATGCACGTGGGTCTGGGCCAGGTAATCGTCGAGGCTGATCTTTTCCTTGCCCGCCAGCGGATGGCCCTTGCGCATGGCGCACACGTAGCGATCTTCCATCAACTTGACGTGGCGCACCTGCGGGTCGGTGTTGAGCGGTGCGTCCACGGCGAAGTCGAGGCGGCCGGCGGCCAGTTCCTTGGTAGTCTCGCGGCGTTTGGAGAGGAAACTCTCGATGGCCACGGTCGGCGCCAGGCGACGCAGGCGCTGGAACAGCGGCGGCAGGATCACGCCTTCGGTGAGGTCGGTCATGCTGATGCGGTAGGTCTTGACGGCCTGCAACGGGTTGAAGATCCGGCTTTCCTGCACCGACACCCGCAGCAGCGACAGGGCGTTGCGCACCGGGCCGATGATGTTCTGGGCCATGGGAGTCGGCACCATGCCTTGGGCGGTGCGCACGAAGAGCGGGTCGTTGAAGGTCTCCCGCAGGCGCGCCAGGGCATTGGACACGGCCGGCTGCGTGATGCCGACGATCTGCCCGGCGCGGGTCAGGTTGGCTTCGGTGTAGATCGCATCGAAGACAATGAAAAGGTTGAGATCGACCTTGCTCAGATTCATGGCGCTGCACTCTTATTCTTGGACGTGTTGTGAGGTGCCGGATGGCGATGCGAATCAGTGAAACATATATCGGTGATGAATGTTAATACACGCCGAGAATAGGTTAGGTAAATTTTCGTAGCTGAACTAGCATCGATTTCATGACCTAAAACAACCTCTGCCAAGAAGGTGCTGCTCATGGATTTTGCTTATTCCCCCAAGGTTCAGGCACTGCGTGAACGCGTCACGGCGTTCATGGATGCCTACGTTTACCCGGCTGAAGCCGTGTTCGAGCAGCAAGTGGCCGAAGGCGACCGCTGGCAGCCCACGGCCATCATGGAAGAGCTCAAGGCCAAGGCCAAGGCCGAGGGTTTGTGGAATCTGTTTCTGCCTGAGTCCGAGCTGGGTGCCGGCCTGACCAACCTGGAATACGCGCCGTTGGCAGAGATCATGGGCCGTTCGCTGCTGGGGCCTGAACCGTTCAATTGCTCGGCGCCGGACACCGGCAACATGGAAGTGCTGGTGCGCTACGCCAATGAAGAACAAAAGCAACGCTGGCTCGAGCCACTGCTGCGCGGCGAGATCCGCTCGGCGTTTGCCATGACCGAGCCGGACGTTGCCTCCTCGGACGCCACCAACATGGCCGCTCGTGCCGAGCGCGACGGCGACCAGTGGGTCATCAATGGCAAGAAGTGGTGGACCTCAGGGGCCTGCGACCCGCGCTGCAAGATCCTGATCTTCATGGGCCTGAGCAACCCTGATGCGCCGCGCCATGCCCAGCACTCGATGATCCTGGTGCCGGTGGACACCCCCGGGGTCAAGATCGTCCGGCCGCTGCCGGTGTTCGGCTACGATGATGCGCCTCACGGGCATGCCGAAGTGCTGTTCGAGAACGTGCGCGTGCCGTACGAAAATGTCCTGTTGGGTGAGGGACGCGGCTTTGAAATTGCCCAGGGGCGTCTGGGTCCGGGCCGGATTCATCACTGCATGCGTTCCATCGGCATGGCCGAGCGCGCACTGGAATTGATGTGCAAGCGTGCCGTCAGCCGCACGGCCTTCGGCCAGCCGTTGGCACGCCTGGGCGGTAACATCGACAAGATTGCCGACTCACGGATGGAAATCGACATGGCGCGCCTGCTGACGTTGAAGGCGGCGTACATGATGGACACGGTCGGTAATAAAGTGGCGAAGAGCGAAATCGCCCAGATCAAGGTCGTCGCGCCGAACGTGGCCCTGAAGGTCATCGACCGGGCGATCCAGATCCACGGCGGGGCCGGGGTTTCCAACGACTTCCCGCTGGCCTACATGTACGCCATGCAACGCACCCTGCGCCTGGCCGACGGTCCGGATGAAGTCCACCGCGCCGCCATCGGCAAGTTCGAGATTGGCAAGTACGTGCCCAGGGAAATGTTGCGCAGCGGGCGCTGAAGACCTGTTTTACCTTGGCAACGCCATTGCGCTCACCACAAATCCCCCTGTGGGAGCGAGCCTGTTCGCGATGGCGGCTTGCCGGACAGTGAGCCTTCTTACTCCTTGACGCTCATGTATTCCTCGGCCCAACGGATGTAGTCCTCGGGCTGGGTGTAGGTGTGGGTCAGTTCGGTGGCGCTCAGGTCCGACGCCTGGGTGAAGATCTGCCGCTGTTCCCGCAGGCTGTCGTAGGTGGCCTTGATCGCGGCGAAATAGGCGCCGTGGCCGTCGATGGTCACGCGTACGCCCAATTCGGCCAGGCGCTTGTCGTCGCGCAGCAACGGGTTGCCATACGTGACAAGCATCAGCGGCACCGTGAGGTTTTCGCTGATTTTTTCCAGGTGCTCGAAGTCTTGCACCCCCACCATGCAAATCCCGTCGGCACCGGCACGCTCATATTGCTGGGTGCGGCTGATGATTTCCTGGACCGGCAAAATCCCCGCGTTGGTCCGGGCGATGATCGCCATTTCCGGATCGACTCGCGCTTCCAGCGCCGCACGAATCTTGCCGACGCCTTCGGCTACGCCGATCAGGTCGGTGGATTTACGCCCGAACTGGGCCGGCAGCAAGGTGTCCTCGATGGTCAGCGCGGCGATGCCGGCCCGTTCCAGTTCGACGATGGTGCGCATCACGTTCAGGGCATTGCCATAGCCATGGTCGGCGTCGGCAATCACCGGCAGTTGGGCCACGCGGCCGATGCGGGTGGCCTGTTCGGCAAATTCGCTGAGGGTGATCAGGGCGAAGTCCGGCGCGCCCAATACTTGCAACGACGCCACCGAACCTCCGAGGATGCCTACTTCGAAACCCAGATCAGCAGCAATGCGCGCCGACATCGGGTCGAACACCGAGGCGGTGTGGTAGCAGGTGTTGGAAGCCAGCAATTGGCGGAAGTTACGACGCAAATCTTGATGGGAAAGCCTGGACATGTGAGTTCCACCAATGGAATGGAAAGGCTTGAGCAAAAGTGTCAACGCCGAAAGATCCAAAGGCTATCACGTGGCAAGCGCAAAGATGATGACGAATGTGTATGGGTGATGCCGTTATGGCATCGAAAAAAGGCTGCAGGCCCGGAAAGGTCGGCAGCCCGGCAAAAAAAGCCCATTTCAAACTATTAAGTCTTCGCTCGGTAGGCTCCAGAATTGCTTGATCTCATGGATGTTTCCGACGTTGAAGCGCGTCGGGAAGCCGGGGAGTGTGCAGTGGATTTCGTTCGTCAGTTGCATCGCGGTATCGACCACATTGGTACCGGCCCGCAGTAATGGGGTTTCATCCCAGTCTTTCATCAGGTTATTCAAGGTTCCTCCTTTCTTCGGTTGCTGAACAGCGAATGACTACCGGCATGGAGCAGTGATAGTGTCTCTGTAAACAACGTGATCTCTTGCGCAGCTACGCCGGGGTAAAGGGGTATGTAATCTTTGTCGAAGCACCATGCTTCGTCGATCTTGTCCAGGCGTTCGGGATGGACAAGCAGGCTGAGTGAGGCGGACATTGAGTTCGGGGCTAGTTGTTTATGGATTTCCCGCAAGGCTGGCATGTACAAGACTTCTCCTGGCGCAAGTTTAAGCCTGCGCTCCTTGCCCAGTCGGGGTCTTTTACCTTTTTGCAACGGTAGATCATCAAGTAGTTCGCGTACAAAGGTGGTGTAGCCATCTCCGCTGTAGCCGACCGCATAAAGTTCAAAGTCGTGACTGTGGTTCAGGTTATAAATGAATGTTTCGCTTTCATCATGAGTCTCTACCGGCGACCAGAATCCCAGGCGAAGGGTGAATGAATCATTTTTGTGCAGTAAAAAGCCATAGGCGTTATAGAGGCTGTTGCGTGTACTAAAACCGTCTCGCCGGAGGGTGGTATAAAGATGATCGCTCAATAGACAACGGTTTTTGGCCAGTTGGCGCAAGTCTGCAATGATCCCGGCTTTGTCTCGCTGCATGTCATAAGTGTTCAGGCGCTCGACAAACGTTTTCAGGTTCATGCCGCCAGCTCCAGTGGACGGAGCAAATTGTCCAGGCGTGCGTCCTTGCGTTTTTTCAGCAACGGGACGTAACTCAACGCGTTTTGCGGGTCAGCCCGATAAAGCATCTGGAAGGCTTTCCACGCCACGGCAGGGTGATAATGGTAGATCAGCTCCCCGGCAACCCTGACACCTCCCGGGTCCTGGATCGTTTCGAGTAATTCGAGGCTCACCAGGTACCGGGCGGCACTGTTGTCGTGAGGCAGCCAGGCTGTTTTGCGCAATGAGACAGGGTCAAATACGCTGATGTCCGCACTGCGGTCGGGGAAGTTGATCCTGCCAATCAATGCCGGCTGTTTTTCGCCCCTTTGAGAATAGTCGAATAAGGTTCGATTGCCATCAATGATCAGCGGGTTGCACGGCTCGACGATCGAGGTGCCGGTTTTTTCAAGTTGATGCGTGTTGAGGCTGTATTGCTGGATTTCGAAAGGCTGGTCGAGTGCGAATAGAATACTTTGGCCGGGCACCGAGTACAGTTGCGAAGACGCAGTGTTAGATGCAAGTGCCTTGATGCTGATATTACCAACGCTCGTACAATGCAGCGTGATGGTGCCAGTGTGCGGGTTGGTCATGTTCATGATGGCCGCGCGTCGAGACTGTGCCGTAGCAACTTTGTGTTGAATATCCAGGTCGGCGATCAATTGTTTGATTTGCGCAGTCATATCTAATGTCTTGATTTTCTCCGCTATGTGTTCGAGCGGTAATCGTGTGGCAATCAGATTCTTGATCATGAACATTGTCGTTACAGTGGGGCGGTGCGCGAAAGTATGGGTCTCGAGTAGGTGGGTGGCAATTATGCAATTGTGGAGAAGTATTGCTGATTAACGACATTCTTATGTATTGAATATCCAAGGTTGGGCGGTAACGAGGCTACGCCGCCACCGCCTGTTGCCCCAGCCTGGGCAATGCCACGGCCCGCACCGTATCACCCGGTTGCACTTGCAGGCGTTTGGCGGTGAGGCGATCGACAAGCAGCTTGTGGCCATGCTGGTGTGCGCGAGCGCTGGTGACGCGGCAGTTTTCCAGGCGCCGATTGTGAATCAGCCAGACCGGTGCCTGTGGGTCCGGGGTGCCAATGACCAGGGTCAGCATCTGGCTGTCGCGGACGGTGCGGATCTTCGACACCGGCGCCTCGATCACCGGGCCGCCGTCAAAGATGTCGATGTAACCCTTGTGGCTGAAACCTTCGGCACTGAGGATCTTCAGGGCCGGCTCGGTGTTCGGGTGAGCCTTGCCGATCACCGCCTGGGCCTGCTCGGTGAGCAGGCAGGTGTACAGCGGCTGACGTGGCATCAGTTCGGCGATGAACGACTTGTTGCCCATGCCGGACAACTGATCGGCGTAACTGAAATCCTTCTTGAAAAAATGCCGTCCCAGGCTGTCCCAGAACGGCGAACTGCCTCGTTCGTCGGCATGGCCTCGCAGTTCGGCGATCATTTTTTCGCCGAACAGCTGGGAGAACTCGGCCACGAACAGCAGGCGCGCCAGGGACAGCAGGCGTCCGTTGTGACCGCGACGTTGCTCGGGGTGAAGGAACAACGAGCAGATCTCCGATTGCCCGGACATCTCGTTGTTGAGGAACAGGGTCGGGATCTGCCGCTGAATCCCCAGCTCCGGCGCCGAGCTGACCGTCAGCCCGACCCGATAGTTGTACCAGGGCTCGCGCAGCCCGACCGCGCCGGTCAGGGCACTGATGCCCACCACCTGCCGATCATCGTCTTCGAGCACGAACAGGTAATCGGCGTCGGCACGTTCGACTTGTCCGGCAAAGGTCCGTTGGGCCCAGCGAATACGATGGGCCAGGCGCTCTTCGTTGGCCGGCAGGCTGGTGAAGCCGGGGCCTGCGCAACGGGCCAGGTCCAGCAATGCGGGCAGATCGGTAATGGCGACCGGACGGACAATCATGCTGCAGCTCCTTCATTACGTCGGTCCAAGCGCTGGTGCGTGCCACGGGATCGAGTGAGGTTCATAGGGCGACCACCCGGATCCGCTCGCCATCCATGACGCCCAGGGCGGCCAGCATGTCGGGCGACAGGGCCACAGGGCCCTCGTCGTTGACGTCCAGCTCGGCGACGATGGCCCGGTAGTTTCCAAGACGGTCGTTACTCACCAGGTAACGGCCTCTGGCATCGATCTGCAGGCTTTGCCGGGCTGTGGCGCTCCGACTTTGCGTGATGGTACGGACGTTGGCGATACGGGCATGCAAGGTCGGCCCACCGTCGAAGATATCGACGTAGTTGTTGGTCTCGAAACCCTCGCGCGCCAGGATGTCGAAGGCTTCCTGGCCGTCGGGATGCACTCGACCGATGCAGGCCTGGGCCGCTGGCGGCAGCATGGGGACGTAGATCGGGTATTGCGGCATCAGCTCGGCGAGAAAGGTCCGGCTCTGCAAGCCACACAGCCGTTCGGCTTCGACGTAGGGCAGGTCGAAGAAGTGCTGGCCGATGGCGTCCCAGAATGGCGACTGACCGTCCTCGCTGCTGAAACCGACGATTTCGGTGATGACCGATTCGGCGAAGCGCTGGGGATGGGCGGCGATGAACATCAGCCGGGCCCGGGACAGCAGCTCCGATTCCGGCGTGCGCACCCGCTCGGCGTCGATGTGGAAGCCACGCAGCAGCGTCTGCCCGTTGAGGTCCTGGCACAGTGACAGCGCGGGCACGCCATGCTGGATGTTCAGCTCGCGGGACTCGCTGGAAAACGGCCGGTTGCGCAGACTGTAGAACGGTTCGTTGTAACCGGTGCTGGAGAGAATTTCCGAACAACCGACCAGGCGCCTGGATTCCAGGTCCTCCAGGACAAAAAAATAATTCTCCGCGCCAGGGCCCTGCACATCGGCCTCGAACGAGGCGCACGAGTCGAGGATCTTTTCCTCTAGGCGCGCGGTATCGTCCGGCAGCGACGTGACACCCACCAGGCTGTCACGGGCCAGTTGTTGCAGTTGCGGCAGATCGGTTAATTGAACTGGACGTAAGGCCAGCATGGATTGCACTCCTGTTCCAGAGAGCCCGGTAACCAGCACCGGGCTTGACGATCACTGTCGATGTCCACGCGTTGTAACCACGGTTGGCCGAGTCCTTCGACCACCGGCCCTCACTGACCGGCCGGATCGGGCACGGCGGTAGGGTTGCCGAATTTGTTGAGCACGCACAGATAAATCACGCCCGCGGCGATCCAGATCAGGCCGAGCTTCTGCGCAGCCACGCCCATGTTGTACATGATGGCCGCGACGATCACGAAGCCGACCAGTGGGCAAATCAAGTGGCGAATCAGTTGGCCGGACTGCTGGCGGCGCCAGTAGTGGTTGATGACCGTGATGTGCAGCAACATGAAGCCGCTCAGGGCGCCGAAATTGACCAGGGAGGTGAGGGTGTCCACGGCGTCGATGAACAGGTAGCAGATCAACAGCGACAGCACTGCCACCAGGTAAATGCTCAGGTATGGGGTGTTGTGGGTTGGATGGACTTTGGCCAGCACCTTGGGTAACTGGCCGTCCCGGGCCATGCCGAACAACAGGCGCGACACCGCCGCCTGGGAAGTGATCGCCACGGCCACGCCCCAGGCCAGGGCCGTGGCAACCGCGGTCAAGGTGGCCAGCCAACTGCCGGCTGCCAATTCGGCGATTTCATAGAATGCGGTGTCGGCGGATTTGAAACCCATGCCGGCGGCCAGGTCCGTGGCGATCCAGGTCTGCACCACGAAGATCGCCCCCATCACCAGCAAGGTCACCAGGGCTGCCTTGCCGACGCTGCGGCCCGGGTCGCCCTTGATCTCTTCCGCCAGGGTGGAAATGGCGTCGAAGCCCAGGAACGACAATACCGCGATGGACACGGCTTGCATCAGCAGGGCGAAGTTGAAGTGTTCCGGGCTGTACAGCGGCGCCAGGGTCAGTTGGCCGTTACCGGCCCCGCCGTGCAGGGCGTTCCAGGCGTAGAACAGGAAAATCCCCAGCACCACCAGCTGCGCCAGCAGGAAAATGATGTTCATCCGCGCGGTGAAGGTGATGCCCCGCAGGTTGACGAAGGTCGCGCTCACCAGGAACGCCAGGATGAAACCGACCTTGGGGATGTCCGGGTACAAATGGTTCAGCGCCATGGCGGCGTAGACATAGAGCAGGGGCGGGATCAGCAGGTAGTCCAGCAGCATCAGCCAGCCGGCGATGAAGCCGACGTGTGGGTTAAGGCCCCGTTGTGCGTAGGAGTAGACGGAACCGGCCACTGGAAAAGCCCGGGCCATGCTGCCGTAGCTCAACGCGGTGAACAACATCGCCACCATGCCGATGATGTACGCCAGCGGCACCATCCCCGGTGCCTCGGCGTTGACATAGCCATACACGCCGAACGGGGCGATGGGGATCATGAAAATCATCCCGTATACCACCAGGTCTGTCAGCGACAGGCCGCGTTTCAATTCCTGTTTGTAGCCAAATGCCTCAATGCTCATGAGCCGTTCTCCTTCTCAGCTGTGGGGGGATGTCCTTGCGGGTTGCCGCTGTTTTTCTACAGCAATGGGGCCAGGTAAGCGCTCCAGGTCCGTACCGCCTCGGGGCTGCGCAGCAGGTCGTTGCGCACTTCGATCAACACCGAATCCAGGCCGCGGGCATCGCCATGCACCGGGACGGTCATGTCGGTCAAGGGATTGATCTTGTAGGGCTGGTTGCCTGCCGCGCGCAGCGAATGCCGGCTCAGCCCGTCGACGATGCGTTGGGCATAATCCTTGGCTTCGCCGAACAGCACGCCAGCTTCCAGCGCGCGCGGTTGACCATAGAACACCGGGGTGAAGCTGTGGATGCCCACCACGCGCACCGACCGGTTGGCGGCCAGGCGCTGGTCGATCAACGCGCGTAGCCGGTCATGGAAAGGGTGGAACAGGCACTGGCGGCGATATTCGCGCGTAGGCTCGTCCAGCGCCTGGTTGCCCGGCACCTGATAGATCTCGCTCTGGGGCGGAATACTGTCCGGTACGTGCAGCGGACGGTTGAGGTCGATCAACAGCCGTGAATAATTGGCCGTCAGCAAGGTCGCGCCGAGGGTTTCGGACAGGCGTTCGGCCAGGGCCAGGGCACCGATGTCCCAGGCGATGTGTTCCTGGGAGGCCGTTTCATCCAGCCCCAGGTCGTTCAGCGCCGCGGGAATGAAGCGGCTGGCGTGCTCGCACACCAGCACCAACGGGTGCTCGGCATCTTCCCGGACCAGTCGGTAGGGCGGCCTGGTGTAGAGGCCCGTTTCAGCACACTCAATAGATTCGTGCATAGTGCTCACAACGCTCGGCAGGTGACAGCGCCTCGGTCAAGGCCAGCTCCTGGGCCTTCAAGGCGAAGTAGGTTTCGACCAGCGGGCCGGGCAGGGTCTCGAGCAGCGCCCCGCTGTGGCGCAGGCAGTCCAGTGCCTGGGCCAGGGTTGTCGGCAGGGCGATAATGCCACGGGCACGACGTTGTGCTTCATCCAGCTCATCGGGTATTTGATCGGTGACAGCGTTTAATGCCAGCCGTTGCTGGATGCCCAGTCGCCCGGCAATCAACAGCGCCGCCATCGCCAGGTGCGGCGAGGCGGTGGCGTCCATGGCGCGGAACTCCAGGTTGTACTGGTTCGCCAGCGGTTTGCCGCTCAGGCTCACGGTCGGGCAGATGCGCAGCGCCGCTTCGCGGTTGCGCTGTCCCAAGCACGCATAGGATGCGCTCCAGTGATGAGGTTGCAGGCGCTCGTAGGACACCGGCGTCGGCGCGGTCAGCGCACACAGTGCCGGCAGATAGTGCAGCACACCCGCGGCCCAATGCTGGCCGAGGCTGGACAAGCCGTTGCTGCTGGCGGCGTCATACAGCACCGGGTCCGCGCCCAGGTCTTGTAGGCTCAGGTGCAAATGCACGCCGTTGCACACGGCATGTTCCGAAACCTTGGGGGCGAAGCTCACGTCCAGGCCCATTTGCCGGGCGATCTCGCGGGTGATTTCCCGTACGTTCACGGCCCGGTCGGCGGCGGCTACGCCCAGTGTCGGGCGGCAGGTGATTTCGTATTGATGCTGGCCGTATTCCGGCAGGAACATTTCCGGCTCGACACCGCCGGCCCGCAGGGCGCTAAGCAACCAGCCAGCGAATTCGGCCTGCTGGCGCTGGGCTTGGAGGCTGAAGGCCAGGCAATCAGGCTGCGCAGGCGTGGCAACCAGGTTGAATTCATGCTCGAACGCGGCGAAAACCTGCAAGCCCAGTTCGACGCGATAACGCTCCACTTCGTCCTGCAACAGCGTGCGCGGGCAGGCGCTCCAGGGCCGGCCGTCGGTCTCGCGCACATCGCAATGGATAAAGTCGAGGACGGGCGCCTGGGCGTCGGGACCGTTGTTGACGGTCACCCGGCTAGACAGGTCCGGCACCAGCCGCAGGTCGCCATAAGCGCCCCAAGGGTTGGCCGAAGCGATGATGTCCTGGGGCGTCAGTGCGCTGTTGGCCGGCACCCAGCCACAACCAGCGGTGACGTAGTGGGGCAACTCATCACTGGGAAACGAGCGCCCACGGGTCACGCCGATCAGGTCGGTGGTCACCAGGGTCGTCACGGGCAACGGGGCGAGGACGGCGGCAGGATCATCGAGGCGGCTCATGGCTGCATCTCCTGCAAGCGCGCGAGCACGGTGTCGGTATCGGTGATCCAGCAATAGCCTTTGATCGCGTTCAGGCACGCCAGGTGCCGTTGTTCGGTGTAGGTGGCGCAGGCATCTTCCACCAGCGTGACCAGGTAGCCGCGATCGGCGGCGTCGCGCACGGCCATGTCGACGCACTGGTCGGTGACGATGCCGGCGACGATCAAGTGTCGGGTCTGCAGGTTGCGCAGCACGTAGTCGATGTTGGTGGAATTGAAAACCCCGGAGGAGGTCTTGGGCAGCACGATTTCGTTTTCCAGCGGCGCCAGTTCGGCAATGATCTGCGCCTCGGGGCTGCCCTTGGGCAGGTGCATGTCCGACAGCTTGTGATCCAGGGAACGGTCGCGGCCATCGGCGGTGAGGCTTTCGATGTGGGTGTGCAACACGTTGTGCTGCGCTTCGCGCATCGCGTTGAGCAAGCGCTGCTGGTTGGGGATGACCTGCTGGCGGGCTCGCAGGATGAAATACTCGGCCTCGCGGGTGTGCAGGTGGGCATCGAATTGCGGTTCCAGCCAGGCGCGTTGCATGTCCACTAGCAGCAAGGCGGTGTGCTGGCAGGTGAACGGCAGATCCCGGGGCGAGCGGTGGGGGAGCGAGAACATCCTTATTTTTCCTCCAACAGGTGCGTGTTGAATTCCGTGCGCAAGGCATCGATGCCTTCCAGGCGTTCGGCCAGCTCGGGGCATTGCAGGGTCAGGCAGGCAATCAGCGCCTCGACCTGGGCCAGTGCCGGCACCAGGCTGTCGAAGGCCGAGATCGACTCCACCGGGGCGCTGATGATCAGGTCGGCCAGCTCGCGCAATGGCGAAGCGTAGACGTCGCTGAACAGCACGACCCGGGCGTGGCGCTCCTTGGCCGCGCTGGCCACGCGCAGGGCCTGGGCCTGGTAGCGGCGGTAATCGAAGATCAGCACCACATCCTGGCGCTGCACGTCGAATAGCCGGTCAGGCAGTTGGGCGTTGTCTTCCAGGGCAAAACAGCCGGCGCGCAACAGACGCAAATGATTGAGCAGGTAGTGGGCCAGGAAGCTGCTGAAACGCCCGCCGAAGCAATGTACCTGATGGCGGCTGTCGAGCAACCACTGCACGAGAATGCGCACGTCTTCGGGTTGGGTCAGGGCCTGGGTGTCGATGAGGTGGCGTTGACTGGCGGCCAGGTACTGGCTCCAGGTATCGCCTTGCTGCAATTTGGCCCGCGGTTTCAACAGGGTGCGAGGGGAGCGCAGGCGATGGTCCATGTCACTGAGCAGTGCATCCTGGAATTCGGCGTAACCGCCAAACCCGAGTTTTTTCACCAGTCGCACGATAGTCGGGTCGCTGACGCCGGCATGGTCTGCCAGACGTGACATCGGGCCGAGGCCGTTGCGTGGGTAGTGATCGAGCAGGGCACGTACGACCTTGCGTTCCGACGGCGTCAAAACCAGGCCGGGATCGGTGATCAGGTCTCTGAGAGGTGGCATCCGTGCTCCTTGCCAGGATGGGTGTTGAATTTCTTTCATAACTCCTGAAAACAGTATTTATGTAGCTGGTGCTACATGTCCAGTGGTTTTTACGTTCCGTTTAAAATGCTCCAGTATTGTGCGAAACCCTTGTAGGAGTTGGTCTCGGCTGGGTAGACCGGGTATGTCAGTTGATGCTTCTGGCGATGTCGGACATAACGCCTTTTTGTCTCACTTATTTGATTTCGTATAAGGTGCTGTACAACTAAGTGCGTGAATATCCCGTCCATGCGACTCTCCCGATTGTCTGAGAATCCAGTGTGCAAGCCACTCGTCTGACCTTGATCTGCCACGCCCGCACCGCCGCCCAGAAGCAGGCGCGCTTTGGCCTGGACGAACCGCTGGACGCCGACTGGCTGGCACGCCGCGCGCAGGTCGAGCGCCGCTACCGAAATGTCCGGCAACTGCTGTGCGGGCCGGAACTGCGCACGCGCCAGACCGCTGCCTTGTTCGGCGACGAGCCCGAGCAGGACCTGGCCCTGGCCGATTGCGATCTGGGACGTTGGCGCGGGTTGTCCATCGATGATTTGCTCCAGGCTGAACCGCAAGCCCTGCAGAGTTGGCTCGACGATGCCGAGGCGGCTCCCCATGGTGGTGAATCTGTCGCCCAGTTGTGCCGCCGTGTCGGGAATTGGCTGGCCAGTCTGGAAACCCGGCCAGGACATCTGCTGGCCGTCACCCACCCCTTCGTGATCCGCGCAGCCCTGGTGAATGTCTTGGGCTGTCCGGCCGCCACATTCAACCGGATCGACATTGAACCCTTGTCCACCCTCGAATTGCGTTTCAACGGCGTATGGCGATTACGCACCCAGGGACCTGACCAGGAGTCGCCGCGATGAAGACGTTGTCAGTCATTGGCATTGGGGCCGGCGATCCGGATCAGCTGACGATGCAAGCAGTGAAAGCCTTGAACCGCTTGGACGTGGTCTTCCTCATGGACAAGGGGCCGGCCAAGGACAAACTGTTGGATCTGCGGCGCGAAGTCTGTCGGCGTTACATCGTTGATCGCACCTACCGTTTCGTCGAAACCTACAGCCCGGAACGCCAACGCGGCGGCCTGGACTACACGGACAGCGTCGAAGCATTGAACCGGGCTAAACAGGCCACCTTCGAACGCTTGATCAATGAAGAACTGTCCGACGGTCAGCGGGGTGGTTTTCTGGTGTGGGGCGATCCGGCGTTGTACGACAGTACCGTGCGCATCCTGCAGGCGATCCTCGAGGCGGGCCGCTGCGCCTTCGAGTTCGAGGTGATCCCCGGCATCACCAGCGTCCAGGCCCTGGCCGCTCGGCATAAAGTGCCCTTGAACAGCATTGGCGGTTCGCTGGAAATCACCACCGGACGCCGGTTGGCGGCGGGGCAGGTAGGCGACGCGACGAGTGTGGTGGTGATGCTCGATGCCGAGGACGCTTATCGCCAGGTGAGCGATCCCGATACGCACATCTATTGGGGAGCCTATGTGGGGACGCCGGATGAAATCCTTATCGCTGGCCGCCTGGGGGATGTGGCCGATGACATCGAGCGCACCCGCAAGGCTGCGCGAGCAGCCAACGGGTGGATCATGGATACGTATTTGTTGCGCAAGCCTTGATCTGACGACTCAAACCGAACCGTGGCGAGGGAGCTTGCTCCCGCTGGGTTGCGCAGCAACCCCCAATGCACAAGCTGTGTCATGACTTCAATCTTGCGCCTGCTTCGCAGTCGAGCGGGAGCAAGCTCCCTCGCCACGGGGATTGCAGATGCACTCCGGCATCTTCACCCGCGCCCAAACCGCTCCCGATACACCGAAGGCGCCAACCCCACGACGTTGCGAAACGCCACACGAAAGCTCTCCACCGAGCGGTAGCCACACAGCTGCGCGATGTTGTCGGTGTTGTCCCCGCTGCTTTCCAGCAACTCGCGGGCCCTGGCCAGGCGTTCATGTTGCAGCCAGGTCTTGGGCGACACGCCGCAGGCCTGGGTGAAATGGCGCAGGAAGGTGCGTTCGCTCATGGCCGCCTGGCTGGCCAGTTCGCGCACCCCGAGGGGTTCGTGCAGGCGTTCGCGGGCCCATTGCATGACACTCGACAGGTCGCTGCGTGGCGTGCGGCTGACCGGTGAGGGAATGAACTGCGCCTGGCCGCCCGTACGTTGCGGCGACATCACCAACCGGCGTGCCACGGCGTTGGCGACCTGGACGCCATAGTCCCGTGCCACCAGGTGCAGGCAAGCATCGATACCGGCGGCGCTGCCCGCCGAGGTGATGACCTGTCCTGAATCCACGTACAGCACATCCGGGTCTACTCGCACGGCCGGAAAGCTTGCGGCCAGTTCGTCGGTGTAGCGCCAATGAGTCGTGGCGCCCAGGCCATCGAGCAGCCCGGCGGCAGCGAGTACGAAGGCTCCGGAGCAGATCGACAGCAGGCGCGCACCACGGGCGTGGGCCCTGTGCAGTGCCTCGAGCAGCGCCTGGGACGGTGGCTCGCTGCGGTTGCGCCAGCCTGGCACGACAATGGTCCGGGCGGTTTCGAGCAGTTCCATGCCGCCATCAGCCAATACCTGAAAGCCGCCCATGGCACGCATCGGGCCGTCATCGACCGCGACGATCCGATGCGTGTACCAGGGGAAATCGAATTCCGGTCGCTCCAATCCGAAGATTTCGACGGCGACACCGAATTCGAACGTGCACAGGCCGTCGTAGGCGAGGATTGCGACCAGACCAGGGGGAGACTGCATTTGGCGGAAAATTCCCACAGAGTGTCTTGTGCGCCACTGTAGCGGTAAGCGCCGAGGGGATAAAGTCTCTTCACGCCTTATCTATCCTGGAGTACACGCCCATGACCAGCCTGGTTCGCGAAGTGCCTGCTGCCCCCTCCGATATCGCCCTGCAGCATTTCAGCCGTCGCCTGACATTCGAAACCGATTGTTCCGACGTTCACGCCAGCCAACAGGCCGGCGATGTCGATTTTGTGCTGGTGGATGTACGCGGACCACTGGCCTACGAACGCGGTCATGTACCCGGGGCGATCAACCTGCCAACCCGCACGCTCACTGCCGAGGCTTTGGCTGCCTACCCTAAGACCACTCTGTTTGTGGTGTATTGCGCTGGTCCGCATTGCAATGGCGCGAACAAGGCGGCGGTGCGTCTGGCGACCTTGGGGTATCCGGTGAAGGAGATGATTGGCGGGGTTATGGGGTGGCTCGATGAGGGCTTTCGTCTGAATGGTCTTGTGGAGCGTGTGGCGGATCAGGCTATCCGTTGTGATTGCTGATTTGGTTTTTATAGTTTGTGTGTATATCCGTTGCTGCGGTAACGGCCACTTAGGGTTCCGCCCTTACGGCGTCTCACTTTTGAGAAGCGCAAAAGTAAGCAAAACGCTTTAGCCCCACCACTCGGTGCCTCGCCTAGGCTCGGCATGCCCGAACGCAGGCATTGCTCCGTGGGCCCGCCGCGAAGGACCATCCATGGTCCAGCGCGGCTACCTCGGCATCCATGCCGAGGTGCCCACTGCGCAATACCTACGTTCGGCCAGCGTGGTTAACGGGGCGCCGAGATCAACGTCCGCCGCGAGGCGGCCTTATAGCCGGCCTGGTTTGGGGTGGACGCATTCCTCCTGTGGGAGCGCGCTCGCTCCTACCAGAGGCGCTTTACTGTCCTTCAAGCCCGCGCTGTTCAATTACCCCAAAAACATCCGCCACATCCTGGACCATGATCCGAGCGATGTTGGTGATGGTGTTGAGGTCGGTCTCGGCTGAATCGCGCAGTGTGGTACAGGCCATAAGCGTCAGGTAGTCGAGGGTGGCGTGCAGGCGTTCGCTGACGCAGGCGTGGAGTTCGGGCAATGGGGCGGTGCGGTCGATGAACAGGATGGGTTGGGTGGTGGCGATGGAGGTTAGCGGGGTAAAGCGGTTAGATGATTGATTTGTCGTCATAAGGTTGGGCTCTATCAAGGAAAATGAATTGCCACCTTGTTTGCTGCGAATCAAACGGGTGGCAGTTGCGCGCGGGTTCGCAGACCGAGGAAGAGACCAAACCCGGCAGACCCGAAGATCTCCCACGCGCAACCGCCATAAAACGAACGCGGGCAAGTTTGCCTGAGTTTTCATTCGACGGTGCAAAGTCTCATCCGTTGTTAGGGCTGCGAAACCCTCCCCACTGACCAAAGCCAGCAGGTGAACCGAACTATAGAAGGGGATTTTTGAGGCAACAATCGACCTGTAGGACGCCCACCAACCTCGTGGCGAGGGAGCTTGCTCCCGCTCGGTGGCGCAGCCGCCGTAAAGTCGGGACATGCGGTGGGCCTG